>JBEITR010000054.1:0-20502 GCA_040374765.1 Leptolyngbya sp. | reverse complement strand
TGGGTCAGACCGCATTGGGGATTAGCTAAACAGACGACTCCAGCGATGGCCATCGGCCTCTGCTCTCGCCCCTTATCTACCCAGGAAATCCTTTGCATGTCAGGGTTTAGATGCATCTCCTCTTAACAGACCAGTACCGGGATTCCCCATCACGCAAAAAGAAGAGGACCATGGCAGTTTTTAAAGATCAGATACATCAAGCTTCAACCAACAAACAGTACAACTTTAAGTGGTAAGCATGTTACCAGAGACACTTAGTCATTTAGGTTAATCTATTATAAATTTGAAATATAAGTTTATGATCTTCAGAATCTTAAAACTCGATCAGAAAGTCCTTAAAATTCTCTTATTCATCCCTACCCCTCAGTGCCCAAGGAAATGCAGGAAGGGCACCATCACCACCAGGTAAAGGGGTACGGCGATGGATATAAAGCTAACGGCAAAGCTGGAGTCCAGGCGATTTTCTTGGGTGAAGAGGACCGCTAACAGGCTGGGTGGTAAGGCGGCCCCCACCCAAACAGCGGCTTGTTCTAAACCCTGTAGATGGAAAAGACCAATGGCCAGCCAGCCCAAACCCAGTCCACAGCCAATTTTAGCCAAGGCCAGGAGGCCATAAAAGGGCAGGTGGGAAAGCTCAACGTGAAAGTTCATCCCCAGCAGCAACAGCACCAGTAGGAGAAATCCCCCTGCCCCAATGTCGAGCAGACCCAGAAGGACCCCATGCTGGAGGCCCAGGCCATTAACCGCCAGGCCCAGGATAATAGCCCAGAAGAAGGGGGTCTGGATCAGTTTTCGCCCCACCTCTGGGAGGGTAACCCGAGCGCTACCAAACCAGGCCGAGAGGCAATAGACTACGGTGAGCAGATAGATAGCCTGGGCTAAATCAAATAAGACCAGGCGGCTCAGACCCGCCTCACCAAAGGCTAAAACCATGAACGGATAGCCGATCGCACCGCCCTCGAAGGTGGGAAAGATGGTGATAAACGCCCCTGCCCGGTCCCGGTCCCAGTGGCCTAGCCCCAGCCAGCCAATGGCGGTGAGCCCTAGCACGACCAACAGGGCTGAGAGGGGGAGATAAATTAGATCTGGGGTGATCGATGTAGAGGCTAAAGCCTTCAGGATGACAGCGGGCAACGCCAGGTGGGTTAACAGTTTTCCCATGGTTTCCCGATCCTGCGATCGCAACACCCCAGACCGCTTCAGGATAAAACCCACCACCACCATCAGGATCATGGGCAGAAGTTGAATCAGCAGCATGCTTAGGAGCCCAGAAAAACCACTCCCATCATGACCGACAACCAGAACCTTTAACCGACCCAAGGCTAACCCGGCAGTCCGGCCAGGAATTCTAAACTGCGTTAGGATGTCAACAGATTAGTTACAAAAGTTAACAACCCATGTTTCCTGATTTAATCCAAGCTACCCGAGCCTATTGGCGCCAGCTAGACCAGCTAGAGGCGGCCTACAGGCGTCGGGAGCTAAGCCTGGAGGAGGTAAATGTAAGGGCGCAGGAATTAATGGTAGAACTGGGGCAGACCCGTCGCAGGTTACTCAGAGAATTGGGGGCAAGCCTGGGGGGGGTTCTCCAACAGCAGCGGGAAGTTTTTGCCGGGGTAGCGGTCATGGGTGTAATCGCCTATGGCTGGTGGGTGTTTAATGGGTCAGTCTAACCCGGGTTGAAGGGCCTAAACCGCTGGCTGGCTGCCGCCTTCTGGCCGGTGGCGAAAGCTATAATAGGGGCAGGTATGAATCCAGCCCCGGTGATTGGTGCAGCCACTGAGCATGGGCAGAGACCCTTAGAACTCACAGGTACATCGGCCTCCTACGGTCCCAATATTGGCTCCAGTGTCCAGGTACGGCGGCTCTGACACCATCGCCAGGGAGATCCAGCCCGTGGGTCTGCAAACGTGGGTGTTCCTATGGCTACTTCATCCCATTCCTGGCGATCGCCCCTAGCCTTCACCAGTCTTTGTGCAATCCTTTTAAGCTGTTCCCTAATTCCACCGGTCAGCCTGGGGACAGTCCGGTTGGGTAATCCCCTCGCCCCTGGTTTGGCCCAGGCGACTCAACCGCCCGATCTACAGCGAGCCGTGCAACTCAACCAACAGGTGATCGAGTTGTACCAGAAGGGGCATTATGCAGAGGCACTTGCCCTGCTAGAGCAGGTCCTGGCGATTCGGGAGAACGTTCTGGGAACAGACCATATCGATATCGCCGAAACTCTGAACAGTCTGGGGATGCTGTATTTGCTTACCAGTCGTTATGGGGAGGCGGAACCCCTTATGCGGCGCGCCCTGGCGATTCACGAGAAGGTTCTGGGAACAGACCATGTCGATACCGCCATAGCCCTGAATAATCTGGCCTTTACCTATTACTGCATGGGTCGTTATGGGGACGCAGAACCCCTCTTCCAGCGGGCTCTGAAAATTTATGAAAGCGCCCTGGGTCCACAATCAGCCCGTCTCACTGGCACCCTGGGTAATCTGGCCTTAGTGTATAGCTCCATGGGCCGTTACGGGGAGGCGGAGTCTCTCTTTCAACGGGCCTTGGCCATTTGTAAAACGGCCCTGGGTCCAGACCACCCCGATACCGTCAAAAGCCTCAATAATCTGGCGGGGTTCTATACCTATATGGGTCGTTATGGGGAGGCGGAACCCCTCTTTCAACAGGCCTTAGCCATTCGTAAAACCACCCTGGGTCCGGAGCACCCCGATACCGGTGAAAGCCTGAATAACCTGGGTGTCCTGTACTATAAGCAGGGTCGATATGCAGAGGCGCTTGAACTCTTTCTGCAGGCGCGACCGATTTACAGCCGTATCCTGGGGGCCGACCATGCCGATACCCAAGAGCTCGAAAGTGCCATTAGGGCTACCCAGGCGGCCCTAAAGCAGTAGGGGCTCTATACACAATGAAGAAGGCGATCGCCCGTTCTGTTGCCGTTGCGATCGCCGGAAATATCCCCTCTGGGTCAAACCCATCAAATTTGTCCCAATCTTCCGCCCAAGGTATTGCATCAAAGGCCTCATCGTAGGGTCTGGGAATCTGGTCATAGGGGGAAAGAACATCTATTTAAAGGCGGCTGTTCCTTTATGCATCAAATCACTTCTCACCCAACCCCTGTAGCTTAAATCCAACAGATGCCAGGTATAACCGCTGGCATCCTGCTCTTGACTAGCCACGGGAAACTGGTCTCCCCCATAGGTCTCGTGAATTACCCGATAGTTTTGGCCAGGGCCTTCCCGCACATTAATAATGGCCCCTTGATGGTTGGCCTTGATGGTGGCCAATCCTTTATCAAGCTTGAGCAGGTCTTCGCGTACCCAACCCCAACTATCGTGCTCGACTTGGTACCACTGGTAACCATCACTGCCTAAAGACTCATTGGTGATCATCACCGTGTCCTTAGGGTGAGCCGAAAACAAGACGGAGTAATTGGGACCTGGACCTTCTCGAATATTGATGCTAGATGGGAACTGTTGAGCCGTTAACTGCCCCGGAATAGGTCGCTCTGGGGTAGCTTTAAGCCTTGGTAGGGGAGAGGTTCCATTATGCTTCTGGGGGGCAGACATAACTGGAGTTTTAGATAATTGTCTTGATACTGGCCCTCCCACGCCCCCCTGAGGACTAATATTTTCCGCTGTCGGTGGCCGTGGAACCGTTAGTTTACCCTGGTCAGGATTGGTATATGCCTTCACACAACCCGTCAAAATCAAGGGGCACAAAGCTGCTACAAAAATCTTTGAGGCATGGCTAACCATAGGAACCTCCTCTATGTCAGGTAGAGTGTTAGACCACGAAAACTTAGCCTTGAGATCTACTCCCCACAGTTCAACCGATATCTCGGCTAAATTTATTTGTCTTATTCCTATTTTCCCTTAGCTTTGATAGAAATTAATTCCCGCTTCAAGAGATGACACCTGATTTAACAATTATCAGCGATATCTGACCCTTGCGCCGCCATTGGGCAGAGCGCAAACCCACCCTGGGATAGTCGAATTGTATTCGACCCGAAGGTTTTCCCCCGGTCTCCTACACCTCCTGATCCGGGTCAACCCCCAACTCCCTCAGCTTAGCCGCTAGGCGATTGGCCCGTTGCTGCTCTTGGTAGCGCCCCGCCACCCGCTTAAAGTACCGCAGGGTCTGGCTATAGCGGCTGTAGACAATGTAGTGGGGCACCTGCAGGTAGCGTTCGTAGACCTCCAGTTTTCCCGGTGGGGAGGTAGGGGGGGGTTGCACCGTTGACAGGGCATCCCCAGGGCGAAAGAACCGGCCTAGGTCCTCCCGTTCCGTCCCCGGCGAGAGAAACTCCACCACCACCTCCGGCCCCTTGCCCTCCTGCCAGGTGACATAGCTGAGCCGCAGGTCCTGGCCGCCGTAGAGCCAGGGCACCCCCACCGACAGCATCCAATCCGGTCGTTTATGCCACAGGGGATGATCCGGGTCGTAGTACAGATTCAGGTCCGAGGCATGGCAGTAGTTGTCACTACCGTAGTCCACCAGTCGCAGGGTCTGACTCAGGAGTTGGGGCTGCAAATCATGGAAAACGTCAGGCAAACCCGGCTCCTCAGGAAACTCACTGGGCAGGTCGTACATAGTGGGCAGCCCCGGTTGCAACGGAGCGCCTGCCAGGGGTTTGGGACGGGGCAAGGGGGTCATGGTTCAGCCACCCGCAACACCCTCCCATTTTATCCGATCGCCCCTTGCACGAGCGATATCTGACCACCCCTACTCCAGAATCGGTTGTGGTCAGCCTCCTGGTGACCTAGGGGTTACGGATTTTTCATGCTAATGTGACGATCTACAAACTATCCGGAATTCGGCATCCAGGTCTTGAAATAGGAAGCAGTGAAGCTTAAATCCTTGTCCTACTGTTTCCATTGCCATCAGAAACGGTAAGAACGGATAGGTTTCACCCAACGGTAATCCTAAGGAGGGCCAGTCATGACCACCGACTATATCTTCTTTGTCCATGGGGTTAAGACTCGGGATCAGCGAGCTTTTGAAGATAATTGCAACGCCATACTTAAGGGCGTAGGTCAGCATCTGCAAGGCCGCAATCAAAAATTACAACCCGTTTATCTGTTCTGGGGTAACCTCAACCAAAACTATCAAACCAACCTGGTTAATGATCTAAAAAAGTCACCTCAGTGGCAAAAGCTTTGGTTTCAAGAGTTTCGTAGCGAGACAATCCTTCCCTTTGTTGGCGATGCTGCCCTCTACCTCAGCCGCCATGTGGGAGCTAAGGTGGTTTACCAGTTTCGCGATATTGCTTTGCAGAGCCTCCAGCATTACCAACCCGGCGATCGCCTGCACCTGGTGACCCATAGCCTGGGCACGGTAATTCTCTTTGACTTCTTATTTGCTGGACGCTGGGAGGACCCCCAACTTAGTCAGGATCCCAGCACTGCCGAGGTGACGGGGGCCGTTAAGCAAATTCGTGAAGTCCTGTTTGGGTTAGAACCCAATCCTAAGGAGGGCTTACAGATTGCCAGTATTCACACCCTAGGATCGCCGCTGGCGCTGTTTAGCCTGCTATCGGTCACCGGTGAAAGTAGCCACGATCTGGCCCCCAACCTAGGTAAGCTGTTGCAAAACCTCTATCACCACAATGGTAAACGAGCCCTACCCTGGTGCAACTACCTCCATCCCGGTGATCCCATCGCCTATACCCTCCAGGGGGTAATGCCCTCGCTACTGGGAAACACCCAATTCTACGTGCAGGTTAAAGATGTGATCACAGAGCACTCCGGTGTCCCCCTAACCCAGAGCATATTACCGTTACTTTGGGGAGGAAGCGCCCATGATAGTTACTGGCAAAGCCAGGTAGTGGCCAGAACTATCGCTGAAACCATAGCCCTACCCCACGCGGTGTAAAGGGTTAGAGGGTGTCCGGGGGAAAATGCCATTCCCCCGGTAAAAGAAATAGTAATCCAGTAGTTAGGGGAACGTGCAACTGAGGCAAGAGAACGAGCGGCTCACCGAGCTAGAGTTGAAGCTCGATGCCGTGTTGCCCAAATCCGTTTCCAATTAGAGCCGAGTCAGGGTAATCGTCAATCCCTGGCGGCGGTGCTGGCGGTGTTGAAGGAGTATGGGGATACCCTATCGCCTCCATCCCTCCCCAGCGCTCTCTCCCGTGAATGGGAGCCATAGCCCTTTGCCCGTTCTACTCACCCTTAGCAAGCGTGTTCTCCAAACAGCAGAAGTCTACGGGCTGAGACCCATGGGAAGCGAGATCGGCCGCCCCTCCTCCCTACGGGTGACCAGGGCCATAGATCGACTATCTGCGTTTCAAACAATTTCCTCGATAGATTACGACGTAGCTGAGGTTTCCATTTAGTTAGGTTCCCCGGCGAGTGGGGAGGCTATAGCCCACCAATTAAATGGTTGCGGAAAGCATCCACAAAAATACGGTGGTCTTGGCGCACTTTAGCGGCATACTGCTCCCCGAAATCAGTCATGTAATTCACATATTCGGTTTCTTTGCCATCCAGCACGCCGTTGATGGCATCTTCAATAGAATAATTGATGAGTGTTTGATCGCTATCATCATCGGAGCAGCAGTGGATTTTGGCCACGCATCTGCCTAAATAATCTACAACCTCCATAATGTCATCCATGTCATTGATGTCATCCCATTCGAGGTCAGCGGTATAAGGCGAGATTTCAGTGACAAACATGCTGTTGCCGTCAAGGGTAGTATATCCAAGAAATGGATTCGCGTTAGCCTGAAGCGCGCGCTGCGAAACCGAA
Source organism: Leptolyngbya sp. (assembly GCA_040374765.1). GTDB lineage: Bacteria > Cyanobacteriota > Cyanobacteriia > Phormidesmidales > Phormidesmidaceae > Nodosilinea. The sequence goes on along the minus strand of JBEITR010000054.1, from coordinate 13,752 downwards.
GTACGATGCCCTGCGCTGATGAAATACTTCTTGGCATCTTCATCGTTGACATAGGACTCGGCAGCAGAGGGGCGAGCAATTTTCATGGAAATGACCAGATCGTTTTCTAAAGCCTGGTTTTCGCCTTCAATCAGGATGCTGTAAATTTTTAACCCCGCACTGCCAATCCCGAGTCCACGTCGCAGAGCTACGTCTTTAATTTCGTAAGTTAACTTTGACCTGCGTTTGCGATTGGGGATGGTGTGGTAATACTCCAGTAGGGCAGCTTCTACTTTTTTGCGCATTGCCTCATCGACAGGCATGATCATTTTATTGTTCTTGAACCTGCGATCGCCGTCAACAATGTCTGTTTCCATTTCCAGAAGGCCAACGCGAGTGAGTTGGCGGGCACTGTACAACACCTGACGTAAAGGGCCTTTGGTGTTGTCGAGGGTGAGGGCAAAGTTGTGATCGCCGTCCTTTGCAAATCGCGCGATTTGCTGGGCATAGCTTCGCGCTCCTTGGGCAACAACTTCGCGAATCTCGGCATCACTGAGTGCTTTCTGGTAACCAATCAAGGCTAGGCTAGCGCAAAAGCGCTTCACATCCCAGTTAAAGGGGGCCACATAGGCTTCGTCAAAATCGTTAACATCAAACACCAAAATGCCTTTGCCGTTCATGTAGGTGCCAAAGTTTTCAGCGTGCAGGTCACCCTGAATCCAAACCCTGCTGGTTTTTTCATTTAGGAAAGGGTCTTGATCCTGTGAAATATCTGCATAAAACAAGGCCGCGCTACCACGGTAAAAGGCGAATGGCGTCTCGGCCATTTTACGGAATTTACCTCTCCAGGCATTGGGATCAGCAGCGATAAGATCGGAGTAGTTGTCCGTAAAAGATTTAACGATAAAATTCTGTCTTTCTTGTGTTGACATGCTAGAGTTTGGGGCTGATTAATTCTGTTGAGAATAATAGACACAATAACAGGGCGAACATGGAAAATACATATAAAGCTTTAAGCTTTTGATTGGACTTTTTTGCAAGGGCAATAAAATGTTAAGTTTTCAGGGGACCATGGGAAAATGAGGGTTTTCAGTCCTTGAAATAGCCCGTCTGAGCCTACAGCAGATCTTAATCCTATGGGATAGAAATGAACTGGGAAGAGTCTTTCACCTAATAATTTGTAACAATACACCTATACTCGATCAGAGCAAAAATCGCTATAATTCTCTTCTGCCAAACCAGGGTAAAATACTGATTTTCCTTCTTATGATGGGAATCTAACTACCTTTGCAAACTCGATGGGACAATTCCTAATGGGGCTCAGCTTCTAAGTTATGGCCTCCACCACCGGCAAGGGAGTAGAGGTCATAACCCGGGAGCTTTAGGTTTCAGCGTCAGGGATAGGCGGATTACGCTTCCTCTTCGCTGTAGTCTTCCTCGGATTCCTCTGCTTCGGAGACTTCGTCCTCTTCGCTATAGTCCTCGTCGGACTCCTCTTCCTCTTCGCTATAGTCTTCCTCGGATTCCTTTGCTTCGGAGACTTCGTCCTCTTCGCTATAGTCCTCGTCGGACTCCTCTTCCTCTTCGCTATAGTCTTCTTCGGATTCCTCTACTTCGGAGACTTCGTCCTCTTCGCTGTAATCCTCGTCGGACTCCTCTTCCTCTTCGCTATAGTCTTCCTCGGATTCCTCCTCCTCTTCGCTATAGTCCTCGTCGGACCCGTCTTCCTCCGAGGCCTCGCTGGTGACATCGGCGGCGTCGATCTGCCAGGCCTCAACCAGCAAGGCGAGGAACTCTTCCTCCTCAGCGCTGATGTCGTCGGTACCGACGATCTCCCCTAAACTGCGGAGGATGCTGGCGAGCATGGTCTGGGGCATGTGCTGGGCGAACAGCTGGACCGATTCGTCGAGCAGGTCTTCGCGGTGCTCGGCCTTACGCTGGGCGACGTGGAGCACTTTGTTGGCGTCGTAGGATGAACCCAGCTCCTCCAGCATCTGCTGGACGTACTCGGCAATACCCGTCAGTTCGTCGTCGGAGATCTCGCCATCGGCGGCGGCGCAGGCCAGAAAGATGAGGGCCAGGCGGGTTTCCAGGTGGGTCTCGCCCATGGCCTCGATCATCGCCTGGAAGTCGGCGTCGCTCATCTTGGCGAGTTCGGTGTCCATGTCGCCAATCATGGACTCGTCGTCACCCCAGGTGCCTTCGTCCTGTCCGACGGGCTCCACCTGCCGGATCATCCAGCAGTCGCCGCTGTTGAACTTAGGGTTGACCAGGTAACTGTAGGGGATGTAGCAGTAGCCCTTGTCCCCCCAGTCCGTACCCCAGGAGTTACGAACAATGAACATCTGATCGGGGTCAGAGTAGCCAACGCAGAGCATGGAGTGGCCCCCGTGGGCGGCGCGGGCGGCTTCGGCGGGGGAGGGTAAGGGCACCACGCCGGCTTTCTTCTGCTTGTCGAAGGATTCGTACAGAGAGATGCCGAAGACGATCGGGTATCCCTCCGCCAGGGTGTGTCGCCAGTCGTCGAGGGTGAGGGGCACAAGCACAACGTCTTCGACCAGGAACTCCTCCGCCTCGCTATAGGCATCGGCAGAGGGCTCGGTATTGACCTGCTGGGGGTCGTAGCTCCAGGTGGCTTCGGAGCAAGCGCCGAACTCCCCCAGGGAGGCGATCGCATCGGCGATGTAGGAGCCGCCGTCTTCGTTGACAGGCCCCTCCTTAGCGCGGGCGTTGTAGTAGACAAAGAGGCGACTCACATCGTAGGCCCCTTCCCCCTGGTGGCGCTTCACCAGGTACTCGTAGGCCCCGGCCACGGCGTTGGCGACGCAGCTCATCAGTTCCCCCTGGTTTTCCACCGCTGTCATGTGGGGACGCAGATCAACCTTGGGGGGTAGCTTTTCGACCTGACTGGCCTGGGCAGAATACTTCTTGGCCGTCTCGGCGGGGGGGCGGTAGCGGTAGCCGCTGAGGGAAACGGAGGTGCCATCGGGACGGTGGAAAATACCAGACATGGGGGGTAGCTCCTTGGGACTGCGAGGCGGGCCGATCGCAGTGCAGAAGCTGGGGAAACCGCCTGAGGACGGCCGCCGTCAACGAAAAGTCCTGCGCGGTTTCGGTGAAAAGGGGTTGCCCTCGATGGGATGGCCCAGGCAATGGCTAACCTCTTTCATTACACCCTATGGGGGGAGAGAAGTCCATGGCGACCAACTGGGTCTTTAGTCTTTTGATTGCAGCCCTGGCCCAGCCTCTGACCTGGCTAGGGGAATACAAGGGAGTTTGTCCTGAAGGGCGGACAGCCTAGGAGAGGGCGAATGTCATAGAGAGGGGCAATCGCCTGGATCAGCCCTGGCGTAGGCTTGCAGGGTTTGCTGGAGATCGGCTACACAGCGATCGCGCAGCGCCGCCGGGCTGTGGATCAGGCAGTCGGCCCCGTAGCGGCGAATCTCTCGCAAAAACCAAAAACTGCTGTTAATACGGCGTACCACCCGGCGGATCTGGCGGGTGGAGTCCCATGCGTTGACCAGGTCACGGTGGGTTTTAGACCGATAGGCCAGGGCTAGGCCGCCAGAGAGGTGCATTTCTACATCAATAAAGGCCAGTTGGGGCTGCCAGGATCCCACCAGGGGGGTAATGACGGATTCTTCGGGGATGCGATCGAGGCGCAAGATCCAATTGTGCTGAAGTTCCGGCAGGTCCTGGTTATCTGCGGTTTCGTCACACCAGCAGGTCAGGTATTCCCGCTCTTCTAATGTAACGATTTTGGCATAGCGGATAGAAAAGTTCCGGATTTGACCAGCGGTGTCCTGATAAATAAGACAGAAGGGTCTCTGTCGGCGCATACAAGCTTCGATGTCAACCCGCCAGGGTACGGCGGGCTGATCCACAAAGGCTTGGATCTCTTGACGCAGAGGATAGTTCAGTTCACTACGCTCCAGGAGAAGGGCAGCAATGGTTAGGGCTTCAGATCGGCGGCCAAGGTCAATCAGTTGGTTTCGAATCAGGTTTAGGGTGGTGATCCGCTCCTGGCTCCAGTCATGGTTAAGGGCAACCCGCAGGTGGCCCCGGGCAATGGCTTTGATCAGGCGGGAGATATTGGGTTTATCGCCCCAGGTTTGATCGAAGTCGAGGGCCAGTTGTTCGAGCTGGGCTTTTTCGTGATCGGAGATAGACAGGGTCAGGGAACGGCCAGGGCGGGTCATAGGACAGGAAAAAGTATACGGACACTACGTTTAGTAAATGACTTGCAGAACCCTATTATGGTTGCCATTATGGGATTACACAATAAAGCACGGACATTTTATCTGTGTAGTTAAGGGGTTAAAGACCAGCGCATCGAGTGGGGATTGATAGTTGATTTGATGGAACCCAAGGCAACGGTAGCCATCGATCAGTATCCTGCTCCCATGATCGGCGCTGTATTCAGTTCAAGTTGTTCTGTTGACTCAACACTGACACACCATGGCGATTGAAATCCTGCGGAAAAAATTCACGGTTGCGCAATATCACCAAATGGCCAAATCCGGTATTCTCACCCGTGGCGATCGGGTGGAGCTGCTGGGGGGCGAGGTGATTCAAATGCCTCCAGTGGGTCAGGCCCATTGGATTGGGGTCGATTGTTTGACGGAGTTACTTAGCTTAGCGCTAGCCTTTAAGGCGATCGTGCGGGTCCGCAGCCCCATTGCCCTGGGGAGTACTTCGGCTCCCCAGCCGGATATCGCTGTGCTGCGGGAAAGGATTGATTTCTATGGGGAGGAGCCTTCTCGGCCTGAGGATATTTTTGCCCTGGTGGAGGTCTCGGACAGGACGGTGGAGTTTGATCGGATGGTGAAGTTGCCGATTTACGCCGCAAGTGGGATTGCGGAGGTGTGGATTGTGGACCTGGTGGCTGGGGCGGTAGAAGTGTATCGAGAACCGGGGGTAGGTGGGTATGGGCAGGTAGAGTTCTTGGAGCGGGGTAAGGAAATTGGGTTTGAGGCGTTTCCCAATATTGGGTTTACGGTGGATGAGCTTTTAGGTTGAGGGGGTAATGGAGTGGGGGGGTGGGGGAGTAGTTTAGTGTTTACTGAAATCTCGGAGAGTGATCAGAATTTTGTGTAAATCCTGGTTTTGGCAAGGAGAAACCGATGGTTTCAGCCTGATGTAGCACGGTTTTCTGAACAGTCCCGCTGATGTTCTCCCTCCTCTATCGATTTCGTGGGTGCTACGCAGGTTAAAGGCTAACACCGCTGCAACTTTAGGCTGGCAGGGGATGGCAAGGGAAGTAACAAATAGTAAGTAACGTTTCTCATATGTTTAAGCAGCGTAGGTTGTTCAAGCAGGAGTCGAAAACCCTCGATGAGCAATACTTTAATGAAATTCGACCCACACTGTACGAGCTGCATGGTTTACATGCCCAGTATGGCAGCCGTGTTGGACGGAGTTTAGCAGAGCATCTGGATTCGGCCTGTCAGTTTGTTTTGACGGTAAGTAAGCTGGCTGGAGTTAATGATGACCAGCGGGCGCTGATTCTAGCTGCAACTGCCGTTCATGACTTGAATAAACTGGATGACCATGGGCGGAACGTTAAAACCCTGGCCCGCGATCGCAACTTCCTGAAAACCCAATTAGAACAGGCTGGTGTTGCCAACTGGGTTAAGACTGATGACGACCTGGAATTGGTACGCCGACTGATTGAACGTCATTCTGGCCATAGCGCCAGTGATGGCCTGCGATTTCTGCCTGAGGATCCCAACATTAAACGCTGGGCAGCTATGTTAATTGGCGGAGACCTTTATGATTTGGGTATTCCCGAAGAGCAACGTATTCGTAAAGTTGAAACCGAATTGACGGTTGCCCTAGGACGAGACACACACCTTTTCAAAGTGGGTCTGGCGGAGGATCGAGGTTACCTAACTGCCTTACTGCTGGCGGCCTGCGAAGACGTGCTCCACGCTCGGGGGTTGAGCACCTTGACGATTGATCCGGATGGCCAGATTTTTATTGGTGAACAATTTCCTCAGGAGGACCTCACCCTTGCCATTGCCCACCAGTGGCACCACAAAATCAATCAGGTCTTTAGCGGTAATGTCGAGCAACTGGTCACCCCCAGTAAAGATGGCATTAAGGTTGATCCCCAGGCGGTACAACAAAATCCCGAGGCTGCCATTGATCAAGTAGATGCGTTGCTGGTCAAAAAGTTTAGTGGTTATAAGGGAGATAAGGTTGCTCAAGATATTCAAAAATACGGGGGCAAAGCAGGAGAGCTAGCGGTTACAACGGCGGCGGAATTGGGCCTCCTGCCCGTTGCTTCTGCGGCTGATTTCGCTGTTTCTGAGGGGCTCAAGGCGGCATATCTAAGTTATCGAGAAGCTAGTTTAAGCCCCAAGGATGCTTGGGATCAAATCACCGATCTGGTTGGCCTATCCCCTCCACAACGGGCGGCATTAGAGCCCTTCGATGCTCAGTATGGACGGTGTCTATTTGCTGCCAGGGCCGTCCCAACTAGTCAGGCGGCGATCGCCCCCCTACTGCGAGACTCCTTTCAACGGCGCCAAAGCGAAGATACTTCGGTGCCTCAGGAGTTAATCGAAGCGGTAGGGCAACTCCTCAACTTTGCCCACCCCTCCACCTGGCAAGGCTGGGTGGAACTCAACAGCTACATCGAAGCCAGCCCCCGTCTGCGCTGTTCCCTGGGGCCAACTACAGCCGCCCAGGTGGAGGAATTGATTTCCGCCAAGATGCCCCCCGAAACCAAGGTACAGTCCTTCTCCAACCGATTGCCGGGGGGGATGGGGGCAGAACCTAAACGGCGTGGGGACCGCCTGTCGGCCAAAGGATACCAGCTGTTGACAGTGGGGGCTAACTTTCCTAAGGCCAGCAAACAGGCCCCTTTGTATCTGCACTTTGCTTTACCGAAGGGCTCTAGCATCGAACTGCGACAGATTTGGAAGCAATTCCTCCGACGCACTGCCGAAATCAACGAAGACGGCGCAGTGACTATTGACGAGCTTCAGCTTTACCGTGACCTGAAGCTTGTCTTTCAAGCAAATAAAGTCGTGGGCTTAGCCCTGCCTAAACGGCCAGAATTTACCCATAGTACCGTTACGATTCCGGTGTTATGGGGTGATGTCAATCATTCCCTGGCCCTACTCAAGTCTTTACGCCTAGCCCTTGAAATGGCCTTAGCCCTGGATATTGGCTTTCCCTTCGTGGTGGGTGCCAACCTGGAGATTGTTGCCAACTGGGATCTTTTCGGTCGGGTTGAGGGTATTCCCGCAACCCTCCAGCCGCTGCTCAGTACTGGGCAGTATCTGCGGGAAGGTAATCTCTCAAAGCAAATGGGACGACAGCAGGTGACAGCGGAAGCTGTTTTAGAACGCTTGCGTTGTCTGGGCCAACTGGCTATAGGTGTGGCCAGCCTGCCCAAAAAGGACGCCTGTCTTTACGATTTAGCCCGATCCACAGGAAGACCCCTGGGTTTGTACCATGTTTTGCTGCGCTGGCTTTTGCGAGAGCAAGACGATCCCCACCTGGAGGCAGCCTGGGCTCGGATTAAAGCCCCTTTGACCACCCTCCTGGAGAGTCTTATGTCAGAAGAACACGATCGGGTTTCCCACTATCTTAAACAGGCCGCCCACATTGCCGAGGTGGCTAAGCTGCGCGGCAGCTCATTTCGCCGCACGGCCCAGGCCGAACCCTTTGCAGAATTTATCAAGGCGGTCCGAGCCCGTAAGCCTTACATGGACTGGGATACGATCTTCGCTGCTCTGGTGCAGCAATACCATAACCGGCTTGATCGGATTCGAGAGCATGGGGTAGGTGCCACTAAGTACGAGCAAATCTCCCAGTATTACAGCGTTCTCAAACAACTGTTTGACGAGGTTTACCATTCTCGTCCCGACCGGCTCTTGAGCGATAGCAAAACCCTGGAGGCGGCCTATCTATTTTTCCTCCAGGATGCTCGCAAAGAACTCAAGACACAAACCGAAGCCACATCTGCCCCAGAAACTGTCCAACCAACTTAGGAGAACTCCCCATGTCTATCGAAAAACTACAACCCTTTTTAGCCCCTACCTACGAAAACTTCCCTAAGGGTCGCACCATTGGGGTCGTGGTGCTGCGTACCACCCAGTCGGAAACGATCTTTCGGACGGAGGGAACGGGGGAGGCCATGTGTAGCGAGTATGTTCAGGCTGGAGTTACCGATGTAACCCCTATTCCTCGTTTAGTGATGACTAAACGGAAGCAAGTAGCTCCAGAACGGCGTAAGGGCCGTGAGTTCCTGCGAGTTCATGAGCTTCTCCATAAGGATCCCAAAGGTAACTCCATTTGTGCGCTGAATACCAATGCTCCCTGTGAAAAATGTATTGACTGCTTTCTATACGGCTTTGCCGCTGGGGGAGAGGGGGCCCAGAAAAGCCGGGTTTGGACAGAGGATGCCTTTAGTGTTTTGTCCTCCACCGATCTGATGGGAGAACGCACCATCAACGCCATCTTTGAAACCGGAACAATGCGGGATGAGGAAGGTAAGGCTTCCACGGCCTTGAATACCAGTGAGTATATTAAGCCGGGAGTTCACTTTCTCGATATTGTTACCTTCAAAGATGTAACAGCCGATGAACTGCGCTACGCCCTTAGTAATATTCTGCTCACAACGCGCTACGGTGCGGTTTCCAGCCGTGTGGGCCGCATGGAAAATCAAATTCTAGGAATTTTCGGTGGCATTGCCGAGTTACCCAGTTCCCTAGAACTGGTGCAGGGGGTTTACGACAACCTACCTGCCGACCATCGTGAACATCCCCTTAACCCTGAGGTATTAGTTTCCGCAGCCCAAGCGGTTATTTCTACCTGGAGGACCAGGCGAGGTATTGCCATCCAACTATCTCAGTCCGAATTAGAGGAGTTAATCGCTGATGTAGACCACCACATCTCCGCCGATCAGCAAGCCTCCTTCCTACGACGACTAGATGCATCCTACGAGCCCATGCGTACAGTCAAGGCTGACCCGAAAAAGAAAGGTAAGACTAAGTCGGAGGTTTAAGCCATGCCCCAAGCCCTTTCCTCCTCTGGCCACACCGCTCGCATAATAGAGCTGTGGTGTGCTGAACCGGTATTCTTTGCCTCCCGGGAGTTATCTGACACCTACTATACCGAAGGCACCATTGGCAACTATGCCCTGGCCTATGCTTTAGGCTGGGCCAGGTCGCCCTATCGTTTATTGGGTCAAGCTACCGGACGACCTAGCTACGTCGAAGACCTCACGCCTTTAGCGGATCAGTGTTACGTTCTTCCAGCCTGGCCCGCAGCAACCTCGGTCTCCTTTCGCTTTGAGCGATTCAATGGGTTATCGGATTCCTACTGGTATGCGATGACGAATAACCGGGTAGCTACGGCGCGGGAAGACCTACCACTGAAACGCACGGGCACTACCAAACCCAATAGCTTTCGACCCAGTAACTTTCCCCAAACCGGGCGTTTGAGGATGATTGAACGTGGTAACCGCTTTCGCACCCTTGTCTTTGGGGAGGGTCACCTACCGGACTATATCCGGGTGGGTAAGTTTATGAGCAAGGTCAGGGTTGAAGTTCTGGAAACAGTCAGTGTCACAGCCCGACCTGAAGGAGTATATGACTGCCATACCTATCTCAACTCAGCGGATCTTCCCCCTGGTCTTTCCCTATTGAGTTTTGATCTGATTTCGATTCCCCCTGCTTCCTTGCTAAAAAACCTACGTTTTAGGGGACCCGCCTGGCAGGTGGGAGACTATACCATCCCAGCCAACCTGGAATTCTGTGGGGGACGCCACCGTGGATAGCCTTAACGTTCTGCTCGAACCTCGCCACATCGCCACCTGCCCCCATCCGGATATGCCACCGGAGCTCGTTAAAGCCTTTGGCCATGGCGTACTTCAGCATCAAAATGAAGTTTACCTTGCGGCTAAGGACCACGATATTGTGCTCGACCTGGCGCCCACGGGTACCGGCAAAACTAAGGCAGGACTGAGCGTAATTGATCACAATCGCGATCGCAACGCCATTTACATTGCTCCCACCAACGCCCTCATTGAACAGCAAACCGAAGCCGCTGCACAATTTCTCAAAGCGGCCGGTCTACCCCATATAGTGAAGGCGGCTTCAGCCAAGCATGTTAAGGAATGGCCAGATGATCGAGTTGGCAAACGCCCCGGGGAAAAGCTCTACAACATGTTGCGAGAGCCTGCCACAATTTTCCCTGAATGCGGTGGCCGCCCCTTGCTGCTGGTCACCAATCCTGACATTTTCTACTATGCCGCTTTCTTTCAGTACGGGCCTAAGGATAGAAGTAATATCGCCAGCGAGTTTTATAGCAGCTTCTCAACGATTATTTTTGACGAGTTTCATCTATACGATGCTAAACAACTGGTAAGCCTGCTGTTTTATCTAGCTTTATCAAAGGTATTTGGCTATTTCGAGCAACAGCGCAAAATCATTCTTTTAACAGCAACGCCCGAACCCGCCTGTGAAGCAGCCCTAGCTCTCTTACAACAAGCCGGAACAGCCATAAAATCCGTTGATGGCAATAGTGTTAACACTCATCAGATCCCTTCACAAACCTCTGTAAACCTGGAAATTCGAAAATATCTAGAAAAAAACCAGCTGATTTCAGAAATCACGACTCAAGCCATAGGGCGGTTAAAATCTCAGCCAGACTGCTATGGCGCTGTTATTCTTGATTCCAAAGATACCTTGAATCGAATCGCAGACCAACTGCGGCAAAAAGGCTATGAACAGTATTTCGGTCGAATAACGGGGGACACCCCCAAGCAAGATCGATATTCAGCCGCACAGAAACAGGTTATTCTTGCCACCAGCACCGTAGATGTCGGGTTTAACTTTGAACGTGAGGTTGAAACCGATCGTCAAAATCTTGACTGGTTGATTTTCTCCTGCCGCGATCGCTTCGCCTTCTGGCAACGGGTTGGTCGGGTAGGTCGGGTACTCGGCAAAACCATGACTGACCTGCCCTCAGATGCGATCGCCTATTTGCCAGAGGATGCCTGGGACCAGGGTATGGCCAACCTGCCTCAAGATGCCGGCAGATCAGAATTACAGGCAAAGTTAGAAAGTCTAGATTGTCTGAAGAAACCTTTTCTGGATATTTACTGGCGCTCAGAGGCTTTCTTAGAAATTGCCAGACCTCTTCGAGAGTTAGAGACCTCCCTAGAGGGCCTACCACAGGCAAGCCTGATCACAGAACTTTACCAGGTTCTCCAGCAGATCTTTCAAGGAAAACGGTCATGGGGATACTACAGAAAGCGCATCCAACTACTTTACGGTGCAGAGAACATTGCCAAATCATCTCTTCGTGAGATTCAAAAGGAATGGCGATTTATCAAAAATAGCCAATGTTTTCTAAAGAACTTTATAGAGGTTTGTTGTCCAGAGGATCATGCCGCTATTGAATCTGGTGAGGAATCCATCGAATCTGTGGTTGAATTATTGGCTAAGGACCCTAGTCTAGCCGAAGATCTAAAGGACTACGCTAGGATTTATCATGCTAGCTATGCTCCCATATTTCGCTTCAGAGACAGTCTTTTTGAAAATGTAAAAGTTCAAGATCCTCACAAATTATTATTGGACGACGCCGGGGAAACCATCCTTGATCCGATCCATTTACTCAGGTTCTATGAGTTTGCACCGGATGGAGATCAATCCAATGGAGATCAAGTAGTCGCCCTGAGTAGGGTGGAGAAACCCTATACTCTGGTTTTCACCTTACAAGTTGACAGTTTAGAGGCGTTTGACCATAACTACCTGGGGCGGCTGTTAGCCTTTGAAAACTGTTCTATCACCCGATACCAGGGAGACGCGATACGCCCGACCAGATTGCTCCAGGTCATAGATAAGCATCCCATTCCTGGGGTGGTAATTGAAGAGCATAGGGGTAATCGGTGGGCCATTATCAAGCTGCGTAAACAGGGGCTAGACTGCTATCCCATCCATGTGTCTGGCTACGACAGCCCCAGATCCAGGGAATACCTGTTCTTTCCCAGTCTCTCTGGTATCCTCGCCATCGCCATGGCCGGGGAAGCTTTAAAGACCCCTGACAACCAAGCATTTTGGGTGGTATAGCCATGCCCCATAGCCTCATCCTCAACCTCCAACCCCATTCCCCCATCCCCCCCGGGTACCTCACCGGCAAACACCTCCATGCCCTATTCCTCACCCTGGTCAGCTCCGTTGACCGCCAACTGGGCGATCGCCTGCACGAACAAAAAACCGAGAAAGCCTTTACCCTCAGTCCCCTACAGGTGATGGGCAATCATGGAGTAAGGCAGGCGGGGCGAGGTAAACCAAGTGTGACGACAACAGGCCCTCGCCTCTCCCCCCCCTTAACCTGGCACCATGCCCACCCCATCGCCCCCCAGACCCCCTGCTGGTGGCGGGTCTCCCTGCTGGACGACAGCCTATTTAGCCACCTCACCCCCCTCTGGCTAAACCTCAACCCAGCCCAGCCGTGGCATTTGGGTCCTGCCGATTTAGCCATCACCAGTGTTTTGGGTACACCCCAGTCAACCCAGCCCTGGGCTAACTTTAGCTCCTACGCCCAACTCTACGAGCAAGCCTCCGATCGCGATCGCCAGGTAACCTTGGTCTTCTCCACCCCCACCACCTTTCGCCAGGGTAAATATGACTCGGCCCTACCCACCCGAGAGTGCGTGTTTAATAGCCTCCTGAACCGATGGAATCGCTATAGTGGCATTCCCTTTTCTGAGCCGTTTCTGGACTTTTTATTTCCCAGCTACTTTGATATTCACACCGAACTGGTCAACCATCCCGATGGCAAATGGGCCGGTTGCATCGGCACCCTCGCCTTTCGGATTTTAGGGGATGCCAGCCCCACTGTCATTAAGCAAATTAACACCCTGGCAGACTTTGCCCTCTACGCCGGCGTAGGGCGGAAGACCACCATGGGGATGGGGATGGGAAGGAGGCAGTAGGGATGTAGGGGGGTGATGGGGTGGGGGTGTTAGGGGTGGGCGATAGACCTCTAAATCTCCATGGACCTTAGCAAGCCCCTGTCCCATCTTGCTTCCACTAACCTACCTGTCTCAAGCATTCCCCATCACTCCCCCACTTTCCCCCACACCCCCACTCCCATGTCCACCCTACCCCTATCCGAGCCCATTCCTATCGCCGCCCTTAACCAGTACACCTACTGCCCCCATCGCTGTTGGCGGATGTTTTGTGCCGGGGAATTCATCGATAACCATTACACCCTGGAGGGTACGGGGCTCCACGATCGCGTCCATACCCTGGGCAGTGGCCATCGCCAAGAAACCTGGCAGGTGCGGGCGGTATGGCTAAAGAGCGATCGCTACGGCCTGATCGGCAAATCTGACCTGATCGAAGAACAGGACGGTCGCATTTACCCGGTGGAATACAAACGGGGTCATCGGGGAGAGTTTGACAACGACGAACTCCAGGTCTGCGCCCAGGCCCTCTGTCTTGAGGAAATGACCAATCGCCCCGTGGTTCAGGGTTTTATTTACTACGCCCAATCCCACCAGCGACAACCGGTGATGATCACCGATGAACTACGGCAAACCGCGATCGCCACCATCGCAGCCGTCCATCAACTCCTCACCACCGGCACCATGCCCCCGCCGACTTACAGCAAACGCTGCCGCGGCTGTAGCCTCTATGGCCAATGCCTACCCCAGGCAGCGGAGAAAGTAGGGCGATACCGTGAAGCCTGACGGGGTGACGGGGGGATGGGGTGATGGGGTGATGGGGTGATGGGGTGATGGGGTGA
>JBEITR010000038.1:0-28061 GCA_040374765.1 Leptolyngbya sp. | reverse complement strand
TAACGATCACACCCGTGCGCATAACGATCACACCCGTGCACATAACGATCACACGCGTGTCTATAACGATCACACCCGTGCACATAACGATCACACCCGTGCACATAACGATCACACCCGTGCGCATAACGATCACACGCGTGTGCATAACGATCACAGGCCTGTGTTTAGCATGCACTCAATGGTGATCGCTATGTGCATAGACCACAACAACGGTTTTTCGCGAAATTTTAACGATCACAGGGGTGTGTTTAGGATGCACTCAATGGTGATCTTTATGCACATAGACTACAACAACAGTTGCACGCGTGTGTTTAGAATGTGCTTAATGGTGATCGACATGTGCATAGACAAAACCTTTGGGTTTTGGGGCCAATTTACCCCGGTTACCCCCTTCACCAGCCCATGGGGTCTGACCCTTCCTGACATCCCTTAATCCTTTAAGTTAATCTAGTTTCATGCTGATAAGAACAGGTTTTTATCGCCCCTAGTCTTCCTGATCGCCTCAGCCCCAGGAATAACAACCCTTAGTGATTACGTTAGATCTAGCGCTAATCTGCGAAATACTTTGGCTTTGCTACTCCACCCTTTACCCCTATTCCCTAAGGATCATCAATAATGCCAACCATTAACATTGCTCGCCGCCTAGCCGGCCGCATCATCAACGCCGACATCGAAGCCATCCACGGCCTCACCACCATCCAGGGTTACATTCCCACCCGACAGGAAGCCAGTAGCCATGCTATCCAAGACTTCTACGAAGACATGCAGGCCAAACGGCGAGAAGAAACCGTCCTGGAAGTCAACCTTAAAGCCGCCATCGACGCCTCCCGAGCCGCCGAGTGGAACTTCCACAACGCCGTCCTGGCCATGAAGGAATCGGTCAAAGGGCAATTTGGCGCCGACAGCGCCGCCGCCCAAGCCGTAGGCTACACCCGCAAATCTGCCCACAAACGCAGCCGCCCCCGACCCGCCAAACCCAACCCCGAGGCCGAGACCACCCTGTCAACCAACTAAGGGGTAAGCCTAATCCGGGGGAAATCGCCATTCCCCCGGTAAAAGAAACAGTCATCCAGTAGTCAGCACTCAGCGATCAGAGGCCCTTTCCACCCACAGGAAATTTCTCCCCATACAGCAAAGGCCGACAAACTCAGGGCAAAAGGAAATCATCAAAAAGGCACCCATAGCCCTAAACAGCCGGGCTATGGGTGCCTTTTACTAGTCTAGTAACCCCAATACTATAGGTTAGTGCTGCTAAAGGCATCACCAGAATAAACAGCGACACGATCGCCAAAGTCCGTAGGCCGACCGGTAATCGATTCGGCTAGCTGATCAAAATCATTAGAACGCCAGTTGCGCTCGTGAATGGGTTTGCTTTGCTCGCCACGAAAGTAGGCTTGAGTGCCAATCAGGGCCACCGCTACCCAGCCAATCACAAACAGGGAAAATAGAATGGTCATAGTTCAAAACTCCTAATCAATTCAAGACTGGCGATGGGCCGATCCCCTGGCCAGAACAGCAGTGGGGGAAAAGCCCGAGCTGATTCATATCTACAAGTGTAACAAAAAGTTTCAGACTGTAAACTTACCTTGCCTTTGATTCACGGTAGTGGTATTACCTCTTTTTCTTCGGGTTTCCCCCATGGCTGTGTCTTGGCTGCCCCAGCCCTAGGCTAGGGGGAAAATTGGAAGGGCTAAGGGCGATCGCCAATGCTGCTATGATCTGGTCTTAATCCATCCAGGCGCGTCTGATCTGGTTGGTATGAATAGGATTTGATCGGGAACGGAACCATGGCGTTGATCGTGCAGAAATACGGGGGTACCTCTGTAGGTACGGTGGAGCGAATCCAGGCGGTGGCCCAACGGATCCAGGCGACGGTGGCGGCTGGCCACCAGGTGGTGGTGGTGGTGTCGGCCATGGGCAAAACCACCGACGGTTTGGTCAAGTTGGCCGGCGAAATTACCAGCCAGCCCAGCCGTCGGGAAATGGATATGCTGTTGTCTACCGGCGAACAGGTTTCCATCGCCCTGCTGTCTATGGCCCTGCAGGCCCTGGGTCAGGATGCCATTTCCCTGACCGGAGCCCAGGTGGGCATTATCACCGAAGCCGAGCATAGCCGGGCGCGGATTTTGAATATTAAAACTGACCGCCTGGAGCGTCACCTGAGTGAAGGTAAGGTGATCGTGGTGGCAGGGTTTCAGGGCATTAGCGAAACCGTTGACCTGGAAATTACCACCCTGGGTCGAGGCGGTTCGGATACTTCAGCGGTGGCCCTGGCGGCGGCTTTACATGCCGATCTCTGTGAAATCTATACCGATGTACCAGGCATTCTCACCACCGATCCACGGCTGGTGCCAGAAGCCCAGTTGATGGCGGAAATTACCAGCGACGAAATGCTGGAGTTGGCCAGTTTGGGCGCTAAGGTGCTGCACCCCAGGGCGGTAGAAATTGCCCGCAACTACGGGGTCACCCTGGTGGTGCGGTCGAGTTGGACCGATGAGCCGGGCACCCGGGTCATTTCTCCCCAACCCCATGGTCGTCCCCTGGAGGGGTTAGAACTGGCCCATCCAGTCGATGCGGTGGAATTTGACCCCGACCAAACCAAGGTGGCCTTCCTGCGCATCCCCGATCGCCCCGGTATTGCCGCCCATTTGTTTGGTGAACTGGCGACCCAGAACCTGAACGTAGACCTGATCATCCAGTCTATCCACGAGGGTAATACCAACGATATTGCCTTTACCCTGGTCAAGGCTAATCTGGCCCAGGCGGAGATGGTAGCCGCGGCCCTAGCCCCAGCCCTACGGACCAATCCCAGCGATACCAGCCAGGCGGAGGTCATGGTGGATGGCCACACCGCCAAAATCAGCATTGCTGGGGCAGGCATGATTGGTCGTCCCGGAGTAGCCGCCAAAATGTTTTCGGCTTTGGCGACAGCGGGCATTAATATCCAATTGATTTCCACTTCGGAGGTCAAGGTCAGCTGTACCCTTGATGCCGCCGCCGGCGATCGGGCCATTGCCCTGCTCTGTGAAGCCTTTGGGGTTACCTCCTCACCGGTGATGCCCACGCCCCTAGCCCCGGATGGAGCCGATCGACCCACACCAGTAGTCCGGGGAGCCGCCCTAGATAGCCAACAGGCTCAGGTGGGCCTTCGCCAAGTGCCCGATCGACCGGGTATGGCGGCAAAGATCTTTGAGCGCCTGGCCAGTCATGGCGTTAGCGTGGACATGATTATCCAATCCCAACGGTGCCACCGGGTCAAGGGTGAGCCCAGCCGTGATATTGCCTTTACGGTGGCCCTGGCCGATGCATCGACGGCAGAAAATCTGATGCAGGCTATGGCCCAGGAGCTGGGCTTTGGGGAGGTGGTGGTCAATCGGGCGATCGCCAAGGTCAGCGTGGTGGGCATGGGTATGATGCATTATCCGGGAGTGGCCGCCCGCATGTTCCAGGCCCTTTCGGATGAACACATTAATTTACAGATGATTGCTACCTCTGAGATTAAGATCAGCTGCGTAGTGGCGGAGTCCGAAGGGATCAGGGCCCTACAGGCGGTTCACCAGGCCTTTGATCTGGCCGCTACCCGGTCGAGTCATACCGATAGCTCTGGCCACCCCCCTGAGCATAGGGTTAGTCGGTGAACGCCAGATCTGACCAGGCGTTCTGGGCTGTATCCGCCCCATTAAACGGGGCTAGGGCCATATCTAAATTAAGACCATGACGAAGGATTCCCTCAATGTTGCCAGAACCTACTACCAGCAAGGGCAGGATGCCTTTGCCCGGGGTCGGTACCGGGAAGCGGTTCAGCAGTTTGAAGAGGCTGTAGCCTTAGCTCAGGCCACTACCCCCCTGGGGGGCGAGATCCAAACCTGGCTGGTGAATGCCTACAGTGCACTAGATCGGGAGGCCGAGGCCATTGCCCTGTGTGAAGTCTTGACGCGCCATCCCGACCTAGAAACCCGCAAACAGGGCAAGGCCTTGCTATATATTTTGCAAGCCCCCAAGCTAAAACGCCCCGGTAACTGGGTGACAAAAATACCCGATCTAGATGGAATCACCGAGGATCGATCCCTCAGTAGGGGATCCTCCTCTTTGCCGGTGCCCCCATCCAAGCCCCAACCCCGATCGGAGGAGAAACCACTCGATCCGTCCCAGATCAACCGTCAGGATAACCGTTTTCTCTGGGTCGCTTTGACGGTCATCGGTATGCTGTTGGGGGGGTTACTCTGGCTAAGTTAGGGCCTACTGGTAGCGCTCCAGAAAGTCTAGAGCCTGATTACGCAGGTCGTAGTATTGCCCTGACTCTCTCAGTTCATGGCGATCGCGGGGGCGCGGTAGGGGAATATCTAACACCTGACCAATGGTAGCGTTAGGCCCATTGGTCATCATCACCACCCGATCGGACATGAAAATCGCCTCATCCACATCATGGGTAATCATCATCACCGCCTGACGGTGATCTTCCCAAATATCAATCACCTGCTGCTGTAGTTTAGGTCGGGTCAGGGCATCCAGGGCGCCAAAGGGCTCATCCAGTAGCAACAGTTTAGGCCGGGTGGCCAGGGCCCGGGCCACCCCCACCCGTTGTTTCATCCCCCCAGACAGCTCATGGGGATACTTGTCTGCGGCGGGGGTCAAATTAACCATCTCGATGTGTTCATTGACGATGGTAATGCGTTCCGACCGACTCAGGTGGGAGAGGACCTCATCCACAGCCAGGCGAATATTTTGCCGCACGGTTAACCAGGGTAGTAAGGCATAGCCCTGAAACACCATCATGCGCTCCGAACCCGGTTTACGAATGGCCTTACCTTCTAAGGTTAGGGACCCAGAGGTGGGCTTTTCCAGGCCAGCCACCAGACGCACCAGAGTGGACTTACCACAGCCAGAATGGCCGATTACCGAGACAAATTCCTTTTCTCCTACGGTCAGGTTAATACCATTGAGCACAACGGACTGACTGCCATCGGGCTTGGGGAAGGCTTTAACGATGTTCTCCAGCACTAAAAAAGAATTCGCCAGGGAATTCTGGGAGGCTTGACTAAAGGTGGGTTGCATAGAGGATGCCATGGCATTTGCTGAGATGGGGGTTAACTAGGCAAGGGAAAACCGTTGGGGTTGGCGGGCATGGATTTCAAAACTGCGCAGATACCCGATGGGATCACTGGGATCAAAACCCCGATCATCAATAAAGGCCGCCGCCGGAACCGTTTTGTAATCCTCTGCGGGGCAGGTAATCCCCAGTTCGGTGGCAATCTCTCGATAGAGGTCGGTTTTCCAGGCCTGACGGGCGATCGCCTCTGCCTTTGCAGGAAACTCGGGGATTTGCCCCCAACGGGCGGCCTGGGTCATCAACCACAGACTATCGGATTGCCAGAGAAAGGTGGAGTGGTCATGGGGAACCCGGGATACCTGGGGGGAAAGGTCAAAGAACAGGGTCGTATCATAGCTGGATCGCTGCCGCTGCTGACCATCAAAGCCACCGTAGTTATAGTCCCCCACGATGCCAGGGCGAATATATCGCACCTTGGCCCCCGTAAAGGAACGCTGGGCAATGATCTCCACCACCTCTTCCCGGTTAGCCGGATTGGCGCAGTACTGGCAGGCTTCAATCATGGCCTTGACCAGGGATCGGTAGGTTTTGGGATAGTTTTGAATAAACTCTTCCCTGACAGCCAGCAGGCGATCGGGATGGCCGCGCCAGATCTCCTGCCCCTGGGCAAAGGTAAAGCCAATTCCTTCGTTACCGGCGATCGCGCGGGTATTCCAGGGCTCAGCCACCATGTAGGCTTTCATCCCTCCCATGCGCATATTGCTGACCATTTGGGGCGGAGGGGTAATAATCAAACGCAGTTGGCGCATGGAGTTAATGCCCACCGCCCCCAGCAGGTAGCGGGTAAAGTACTCATAAATTGAGGAGCTCAGCACCACCGCCCAAACATGATCTTCACCGTGGGAGGTTTGCCAGTAGGCCCGTAGATCCCGACCCAGGGCATCCAGGTCCCCCTCGTAGGTAAACCAGGGGCGCAGACCCGCCTGCCAGAGTTGACGACTCATGGTGAGGGCATTGCCGTGGCGGTGAATAGTCATAGCGGCGCAAAGGGGGATGGGATGGGCACCCTCAGCCCCAAGCCGAGCATTGGTAATGCTACCGGAAACAACCGGAGAGGCGTCTAGGCGACCGAAGATCAGACCATCTCGGGAGTTGGCCCAACTGGCTTCTCGACTGAGGGTGACATTCAGTCCGTACTTACGAAACAGCCCCTTCTCCCAGGCAATGGCAAAGGGAGCACAATCATTCACGGGCACAAACCCAATCACCAGGTCGGGCTTTTCTAAACTTTCCGGGCGAATCACCGGGGTAACCGCCAGGGCCGCGTCGGGCAATTGTATGGGGTGCGACGGAGATCGGCGCTGAGCACAGGCGGCACCCGCCACGGTCACCAGGCTAGCGCCCATACCTCGCAGCAGGAAACGCCGGGTTAAGGAAGAATTCATGGCATTAAGCTCCCATAGCTAGGGCCGGGCCGGACGGTGAGTGACCAAGGTTTGCAAACGGGCCAGGGCGTAATCTAAAACCAGCCCAGTCAGGCCGATGACAAAGACGGCCAAAAACACCGAGCTAACGTTAAGACGGTTCCATTCATCCCACACAAAGAAACCAATGCCAATGCCACCCGTGAGCATTTCCACCGCTACGATCACCAGCCAGGCGATCCCTAAACTAATCCTCAGGCCAGTGAAGATATAGGGCAAGCTGGCGGGTAAAACCACCTTGAGCAGTTGTTTCCAGCCAGGCATTTCCAGCACCTGGGCAACCTCCAGGTAGTCCTTGGGAACATTGGCGACCCCCTCGGCCGTATTCATAATGGTAGACCAGAGGGAGGTAATGAAAATGACGAAAATAGCAGAGGGTTCGGCGGCATTGAAAATCGCCAAGGCGATGGGCAGCCAAACCAGGGGAGAAACGGGCTTAAACACCTGAATAATGGGATTCAAGACCAGCCAGGCGGAACGGGAGAGACCAATCAGTACGCCGGCGGGAATAGCCACCAGGGCCCCCAAGGTAAAACCAATACAAACCCGGCGTAGACTGGCCAATAGCAACCAGCCCAGCCCCAAATCACCTGGACCACGACGATAAAAGGGGTGGAGAATCAGGTCTAGATTTTTAGCTAGAGCTTCTGGAGGGGTGGGCATCATCTGCTGCCGAAACAGGGCAATAATCCACCACAGCGCAATCACCCCAGCAAACCCGGCAATGGGTAATAGCCATTCAGGACGGAACAGGTACCTGAGGTAGGGATGGGAGAAAAGTCCTCGGGACTTTATCGGTAAGCCGGTGAAAATGGACATATTTTAATGACTCAGATAATGGCTCGGATTGCAACAGAACAACTGACCCATGGGTTTTTAGTCAAGCATTTCGATGAAAGATTAACAGTTTATACAAATCTAGAGGCTGGAGTTTAGCGAGAATATGCATTTTTGAGCCTTACCACCAAGGCGACAAAGCTAACTCAGGGTAATTCAGAATAATTACTTAAGCCTTTTTCCACTAAAACGACAAGATCACCAATAATCCTTCCTCAGTTCAACCAAGTTAAAAAATCTTAAAGTATAGCCCTGAAAAGTACGCTCAAGACAAATTGACTTGATCAAAGTGAAGACTGGCCAAGTATTGTATCACCTCTGCTCTGCTACACCTAGCTACGGTTAAGACTCAAAACTCGGTTTATGTCTTCTGTTTATGTATATAGACATCAGGATACAGATCAATTTTCAAAAAAAAAGGTGAGTTTTCACCCACCCAAGAGATACAGGAGATTACAAGGAGATCACGACTACAGTCAAAAATCCAAACCATCGACTTGCATTGCTGACATCAGAGAATCAGGGCATCGGCCTCAAAAAGCCTGCACGGGTCTCTGGTCAAATGATTGCATTGGGTCTATGGAGACAGACTTTTTTATATAGCCATTTCAATGTTTATTTGACCAGATTTTTAGGAATCTGGCAACCCCCTGGTTGATCAAACATCCAGTTGCTCTTGCCGGTGATCTGGGGCCAGCGGTTCGACCTCGGCTTGGGCGGTAGCCATGGAAACAGGCTTGACCCCATCGGTCCCAGGTGTTCGGGCTGGTCTCCACCTCCTGAGCCGGGGCTGCCGCTATATAATCAGGCCATCAGCCGTCTTTGTCCGGTCTATGGGCTTATCTTTGTGGCTTTCGACCCTCGCCTTGATCCAGTTCTACAATGGTTCGCCGCTCAGGGTTGGCAGCCCCTGGCCTTTCAGCGGCAAGCCTGGAATGCCTATCTGGAGGGCCACAGCGGTTTAATTCAGGTACCCACTGGCTGCGGTAAAACCTATGCGGCGGTGATGGGGCCGATCGCTGAAATGCTGGCCACTCCCAGGGATGGGTTGCAACTGCTCTACCTCACCCCCTTGCGGGCCCTATCGCGGGATCTAGAACAGGCGATCGCGGCTCCGATTCAAGCCCTGGGCTGGCCCCTCCGGGTGGAATGCCGTAGCGGCGATACCCCCAGTTCCCGCAAGGCGAAGCAGATTAAGCAGATGCCCCAGATTCTCATTACTACCCCCGAATCCCTGGCGGTGATGCTCTCCTACCCGGAGGCAAAACCGCGATTTGCAGGGTTACGGGCGGTTATTCTGGACGAGTGGCATGAATTGATGGGATCGAAACGGGGCACCCAAACCGAACTAAGCCTCAGCTACCTGCGATCGCTCCAACCCGATCTGCGCACCTGGGCCATTTCCGCCACCCTGGGTAATCTGGAAGAGGCGGCCCAAACGGCGGTGGGGTTGGCGGTCAAGCCGGTGATCCTACGGGCGGATCTACGGCGAGAGACGGTGATCACCAGCTTGAGACCCCCATCGGTAGATAGCTTTCCCTGGGCTGGCCACCTCGGTCTCCGCCTGTTAGATACCCTGGTGGCAGCGCTGGACCCGGCCATATCCACCCTGATTTTTACCAATACCCGCAACCAGGCGGAACGCTGGTACCAGGCCCTCACCTTTGCCCTGCCGGACCAGCAGGACCAGATTGCCCTGCACCACGGATCTATGGAGGCCGCAGAGCGATCGGCGATCGAGGCCGGTGTTAAGGCGGGTAGGATCCGATGGGTAATCTGCACCTCCTCCCTGGATTTAGGGGTAGATTTCCAGCCGGTGCAGCGGGTCGTGCAGATTGGTAGTGCTAAGAATCTGGCCCGGTTGCTGCAACGGGCTGGCCGATCAGCCCATGTCCCGGAGGGCCGATCGGAGGTATTTTTCCTACCGACCCATGCCCTGGAATTACTGGAGATCTCGGCCTTTCGCCGGGGTCTGGCGGCGGGGGATCTGGAAAGTCGTCACCCCCTACCCCAGCCCTACGACGTCTTGATTCAGCACCTGGTGACCCTGGCCTGTGGGGACGGCTTTGATCCCCAGGCCATCCTGGCCCAGGTGCGCCAGACCGTGGCCTATGGCGACCTGACAACAGAGGACTACCAATGGATCCTGGACTTTATTGAAAAGGGAGGACACTGTCTAAAGGCCTATCCGCGTTACCAAAAGGTGGTACTGGAGGAAAACCTCTATCGCATTAGCGATCGCCAACTGGCCCGCCACCACCGCATGGGCATCGGTACCATCACCGCCAGCACGGCGATACGAGTTGTTTACACCAATCGGCGAGAGATTGGTACCGTGGAGGAAACCTTTGTCTCCCGTCTCAAAAAGGGGGATATTTTTTTCTTTGCCGGTCGGCAGTTGCAGTACGTACAACTGCAGGATATGGTGCTCTACGTCAAAAACACCAAACGCCAGTCCACCGTCACCCCCACCTGGAGTGGCGGCCAACTGGCGATCTCCCCTACCCTGAGCCACCATCTGCGCCAGGAACTTGAGACCCTAGGACACCCTGCAAACCTGCAGAGTGAGGCCATCAATCCAGAAATTCAGACCATTCTGCCCATTCTCCAAACCCAGCAACGGCTCTCGGCCCTCCCCCAAGCCCATCAGCTTTTGGTAGAAACCTGTCAAAGCCGGGAGGGAGAGCATCTTTACGTCTTTCCCCTGGAGGGTCGGTTTGTCCACCAGGGGTTGGGATTACTCTGGAGCTACCGATTTGCCCAACAACAGGCGGCTACCTTTACCATTTCTGTCAACGACTATGGCTTTGAACTGCTAGGACCGAAGCAGTACCCTTACCGGGACCTATTTTCCAGTAGTTTTTTCAGCCAGACCAACCTGGAAACCGATATCGCCGCTAGCCTGAACCTATCGGAACTCACCCAGCGCCAGTTTCGCGGCATTGCCCAGGTGGCGGGCCTGGTGTTCAAGGGCTATCCCGGAAGCCGTAAAACCACCAGCCAGCTTCAGGTCAGCAGTAGTTTACTCTATGAGGTCTTTCTCAAGTACGAGCCGGCCAACCGGTTACTGCAGCAGGCCCGGCAAGAAGTCTTTCGGGAACAACTGGAAACCCATCGGCTGGGCCAAACTTTGAACCGATTAGATCGGCGATCGGTGCTCTGGCATGTTACCCCCAGGCCCTCCCCCCTAGCCTTTTTACTGCTAGCGGAACGTCTCAGTTCTCGCCTATCTAACGAAACCCTGCTGGATCGGATTGAGCGCCTAAAGCAACAGTGGGACCAGGCTTGAGGGATCAATGGCCGGCCATGCGATGGCCAATCTCCTTCACATCGGCAGTGGCCATGGGGCTATCGTAGACCAGTTGCCCTTCGCTGATGACTAGAATGCGATCGGCCAGCAGCAGCAGTTCATCCAGGTCTTCGCTGACGAGGAGCACCGCCACTCCCTGGTTACGGGCCTCGACAATGGCATGGTGAATTGAGTCAACGGCGGCAAAGTCAAGCCCAAAGCAGGGATTGGCCGCAATTAGGAGGCGAATATCGGGGGAGGATAGTTCCCGAGCCAGCACCGTACGTTGGATGTTGCCACCCGAAAGGTAGTGAATGGGGGTTTCGGGGGACGGGGTTTTGACCCCAAAGCGGGTAATCAGATCCTGGGCCGCCTGACGCATAGCCCTAAGCACCAACCAGATCCCCCAGCGCGCCTGGGGCGGTCGATCAAAGGTGCGTAGGGCCATATTCTCGGCCACCGTCATGCCGGGTAGACAGGCGTTACGCAGGGGTTCCTCAGGCAGGGCATAGACCCCAAAGCGTTTCATTTCTGTCCGGCTGGCACCGTAGGGCTGGCCCTGCACCTTGACCTGACCCTGACGAGCCAACCGTTGCCCCGCCAACACCTCCACCAGTTCTCGCTGGCCATTACCTGAGACCCCGGCAATACCCACAATTTCTCCGCTCTGGACCGTCAGGTTGAGGGGGCCAAAGGCCTCTAGCCCATTGTCCCGATCAGCGCAGAGCTCCTGTAATTCGAGCACCGGCTGAGGATTAGCCACACTGGTCTTAGCCATCTCCCTGGTCTGGCGTGCCTCTCCCAGCATCAGATGGGCCATGGCAGCGACCGTTAAATCTTGCACCAGGCCATGGCCAGCTAGCTGCCCCTTGCGTAGTACCGTCACTTCGTCGGTAAAGGCCATCACTTCCCGAAACTTGTGGGTAATCAGCAGTACACTCAGCCGTTTCGCCCGAGCCTCCTGACGCAGTAGCCCCAGAACCTCATCGGCTTCATCGGGGGTGAGGACCGAGGTGGGTTCGTCCAGAATTAAAATCTGGCTATTCAGGTAGAGCTGTTTTAGAATCTCCAGTTTTTGCTTCTGCCCGGCAGCCAGTTGGGCTACGGGTAAATCAAGATCGACTCGAAAGGGGGACGTATCCATGAAGCTGTGGAGGGCGTCGTATTCCCGCTTCCAATTAATGACCTGGCTGCGATCGTAACGGGAAAGCACCAGGTTTTCTGCCACCGTCATGGCCGGCACGGAGGTAAAGTGCTGGTAGACCATGCCAATGCCCCAGTGGTGGGCGTCCTTAGGACTATGGATGGTATGGGGTTGATGATCGATCAAGATTTGTCCGGCGGTGGGGGTATAAAACCCCATAATGCACTTCACCAGGGTACTTTTACCGGCACCGTTCTCCCCCAGGAGACCATGGCAGGTACCAGGCTTGAGGGTCAGACTGACATCCTGAAGGGCCACCAGACTGCCAAAGTGCTTGGTCATGTTGACCACCTTGAGCTCCGGTGGTGGGGCGGAGATGGGGGTAGGTTCAGGGCTGGGAGTCATGGCGGAACGGGAGAATGGGGGAATGGGTGACCGTGTGCTTGCATCATACCGCCTTGATTTGGGTCAGTGCGGTAAGTAAACGTTCATTTTCTGAGGTTGTGCGCACCGCTACCCGCAGGTAGCGATCGCCCAACTCCCTAAAACTTAAGCAATCCCGGATCAGAATCTGATGCTCCCGCAGCAGTCGTTCCTGTAGGGGCGGTACGGCTTGATCCGCCTGCACCAGCAGATAGTTGGCCGCTCCGGGCCAGGGGGACAAACCAGGAATAGCCCTTAGTCCAACCGCCAGGGCTTGGCGGGTAGGGGGCAGCCATTGCCAGGTACGGGCTTGGAACCCCTGGTCGGTAATCGCCGCCATCGCCGCCGCTACCGCCAATTGATTCACGGGCCAGGGGTCGCGCCAACTCTGCCAGCGGCGCAGGCGATCGGGGTGGGCCAGGGCGTAGCCGATCCGCAACCCGGGCAGGGTGTAGAACTTGGTCAGCGATCGCAGCACCACCAGATTGGGATAATCCTTCAGCCAGGGCACCAAGCTCTGATCCTGGCCGGGGGGTAAAAAGTCCATAAAGGCCTCATCCACCACCACCAGGGAGAAGCGGTCCAGTAGGGGGAGAAGTTCTGTCTGAGTAAATAAATGGCCCGTAGGATTATGGGGATTATTGATGATCAATCCCGAGACCCCAGGATCCAAGCCCAGTAAGGGTGATGCTTGCAGATCCAAGGCTGAACCCGAGGAGGTGAATAAGGGGTACGGCACAACCCCTACCCCAAACCCCCGCAGGGCTCGCTGGTAGTCCCCAAAGGCTGGGGTCAGGAGGCCTATGGCGGGGGCATCCAGCAGACCGCAATCTCGGCCAACCCAGGTGAGCAGTTCTGCCACCCCGTTACCGGGTAAGACCGCGTCGCGATCCACGCCATGGTGAGCCGCGAGAGCGGAGCGCAATTCCTGATACTGGGGATCGGGATAATGGGGCAGCCATTTGAGGGCCTCCACCATGGCCGCCCTGACTGACTCGGGGGGACCCAGGGGATTAATACTGGCGGAAAAATCTAAGAGAGAATCGGGGGAGCAACCGGCCACAGCTGCGGCCCAGGTTAGACTTCCCCCGTGAACGGGTCGAATCGAGGGTGAAATAGACAATAGAAGATTACTTTTCTTTAGTTGCCACCTTGTCTTTGAACAACTTGCCCGCGGAGAAAGCCGGTACACTGGTAGCCGGAATCACCATGGTGTCTCCAGTTTTAGGATTGCGGCCCTCCCGCTCTTTGCGCTCACGGCGTTCAAAGGAACCAAACCCCACCAGGGTGACTTTTTCCCCCTTAGCCACCGCTTCCACAATGGCATCAATGGTGGCACTAATAACAGAGTCAACCTCTTTCTTAGTGACCGTTTTGTCCAGGCTAGCAGAAGCCTTCTCCGCCACCTTATCAACAAGTTCACCTTTGTTCATGGTTATCTCCTAATAAAGAAAAAATTGGGCGGCACTTCAGCCTGATCCGGTTGACTATTCCAGATACTGCCCGGGAGAGGGACCTGGCCAACAACTCAGAGGAGTGCTGAAAGCCCCATCTACTGGAAATTTCACTGAACTATTCTAAGGGTAAGTTTCCAGAATGGATCGTCGAAACGTTTAATTTATCTAGATTGCAGCGTTTCTTGAGAAATTTAAACAAGCCAACGGCCCCTGGCCCAGCCCCTTAGATTTCCAGTCTTCAGGCTGTAATCCTTGCTGGATAAGCTTTCCAGCTCTTGGTCTGAAACCGATAGGCGATCGCCCTGGTTTTTCTAGCCCTGCAGGGTGCATGGGGAAACTTTTGCCCATATCCATGGAATTCCATGGAACCCATCCAGTCCTACAACTGTATCTATGGCGGCAGTCACCTTCAAGGGAGCAGCAAGGGTGATGGAAGAGGTAATTCAAGGTAAAGTCCCTGGTCGAAGTTTGCCAACTCCCTTTACAGCTAGCCAGAAGAGGGATATACCCTGCTTAGGGTTTCCAGTCCCTCGGTTTTTCCGACCAGACCCAGGGGCGATCGGGGGGAATAGTGGCTTGTAAGGTCTGAACCACCTCCTCAAGGGAACCATCACCAGCTACCCAGGTGCGGTTGATGTCGGGAAAATCAACGCTACAGTTCTCACACTTTTTATCGTGGTAGAACCGAATTGGGCACCAGAAAGATTCTACGTTCCGCAGCATTTCCGCCCCCAGGGCGTAGACACCGGTCATCCAATCACAGTAAAGACACCAGAGCAGGTCGTGCCCCACCAGCCCCCTCACCCGATGGCGGCTGATGTTAATCCACTCCCGCTGATCGTAGGCCTTGAAGCCTAGCAACCAAATTAGCCAGGGGTAGAGTAGCACCTGGGCCAGCCGAATCAGGAAAAATACTGGCAATACCAGGGCGGTAATCCAAAGGGCCAGGTGGTTACGCCACCAGCCATAGCGTTGGCTGAGATAGCCGTTAATCCCTACCTGGGGACGCTGGTGACGATAAACCCACTGATGGCCCCAGACCCACACCTGGGTAGCCAGGACCTGGCCCACCAGGGTGCTGAGAACCCCACCCCAACTCGCCTGGAGAAAGCCCCACCACCAGGGCAACCAGACCAGCACAAGCAAAGCCAGATCTAGCCCTGGGGTGTGGCATAGGGCAGCGGTCAGGCGTTTTCCCCAGGTCCCCAGGCGACCCATCAGGGTAAGGCCGATGGCCAGGGCCAGAATCACTAAAAATACCATCAAGCTAAGAAAGACTAGAGCAGCCATGGGGATTAGGAGTACTGAGGACAGAGTTGATTAATGAAAGTTCGGCCTGGCCAGGGGTTCTGGCTGGTCTTCCCGCCGTTGCCCAGAGCCACCGCTATAGCGGGGCACCAGCCCCCGCAGCCACTGCCAGCCGGGGCGCAGGCTACGGTTGAAAATAGCTTCACGGGTATAGACTGTTTCGCCTAAAACTTCCCCAGCCGCCAGCAGGCCACTCTTAATCGCTGGGGAAATCCCTTCACCAAAGTCAAGGGTGGCCAGTCCGGCGGAGTCACCAATCAACCAGCAGCGATCCTGCTTGACTGGCCCCTGGTCCGAGGCCAGGTAATAGCTATAACCGGATGGGCGGAGCTGATCGGCCACCTCAGGGCTCAATAGCCGGCGGCGCATCAGGTCCTGCAGAAAGGCTTGAAAGTGATCGTGGATAGACAGGGAACTACTCTGGAAATAGCGGTTAAAGCCTCCCAGTCCCAGGTTCAGGTAGCCATCAGCCTTGGGCACATACCAGCTATAACCCGCCAGACCCCGATTAAAGAAGAAGTATCGGGCAATGCCATCCCGATCGGGATAGTAAAACTCCTTTTCCAGGGCCACGATTTGATCCTCTGGGGGACGCTGACGCGGAAAAAACTGACGCCGTACCGGACACCCTGTTCCCCCCGCCCCAATCAGGTAGGTGCAGGCCAGTTGGCCGTCGATAATGTAGGTGTCATTCCGGTAGTCAATATGATTGACCTGATGTTGCCGCACTGCTACCCCCGATCGCTCCACCAGCCACTGGTCAAATTCAATTCGCCGGATAGAGTAGTTAGCCCAGCGCGTGGGCCAGGGCATGAGGGCAAAGGGAAAGGGCGCAATATAGAGGCGAGTCGAAAGTTTTAGCAGACTATGGGGATACTCCCCTGGAGTCACCTCCAGGTCTCGCCAGACCTCCCCGGTCACCCACCCGGCACAGAGCTTGAGGCGAGGCAAGGTAGCTTTATCTAGCATTAAAACCGATCGACCGGCCTGGGCTAACTTCCGGGCACAGGTACTCCCGGCGGGACCAGCGCCAACGATAATAGTTTCGTAATACTCCATGGTTACACCATCCTTACTACCAGAAAATGACTAGCGATTCCCAGATAGGCTGGGAACGGCCAGGGACTGCTGATGGCTTGATCGGAGGCTTAAGAGCCTCTCTGGGTGGGCTGCAGAAGGTACTGGGCGTTCCCTAACAGTCGACCCCCATCCATATCGAAGTAAGCGATGCAGAGAATCAGATAGAGTCGCCAGATGCGGCGGAATTTGGCGTAGTCCATGCCCACGTCTAGACGGGCCATCTCCCCTTGATGGGCATCAAAGTTGGCCAGCCAGCATTGCAGGGTTTTAGCGTAGTTAGCTCCATTCAGGTACCATTGATCGACGGTCGTCAGGTCCTGATTATGCTGGGGCACTTCACCGTAGCTCCAGATCCGCATCCGGGGAAAAATATAGCGGTTGAGGAAGGGACTGTAGCTACTGTAGGGCAGATGGCTGGAGATAAAGTGGATAAAAACCTTGCCCTCCGGCTGGAGGAAACTGGCCAGTTTGGCAAAGGATTGGGTCAGGTTGCCCACATGCTCAAAGAGACCGATCGCCAGAATCTTATCAAAGGGCTGATCAAACCTGGCCTGGTTAAAGTCCTGCTCCCAGAGGCTGAAGCGAGGGGAACTCAGGGCGCTGGTGGGATCTTGCTGTTTCTGGCGAATGTAGTCGCACTGGCGATGGCTAAGGTTAAGACCGGTCACCTGGCAGTTGGGGAATTGGCTGAGCAGGTAGTTAGAGGCAGATCCCCAGCCACAGCCTAGATCAAGGACGCGATCGCCATCCTGTAGCCCCACCTTGGCAAAAATATCATCCAGCATCTGACGCTGAGCCGCCTCTAGGCCATCGGCTCCGCGCTCCCACAGGGCCATCGTATATTTGGGATAGATCAAAGAACTTTCCCCCAGCATCATCTGAAATAACGGGGTGGGTAGATCGTACTGAATCTTCATTAACTCCCGGGACCCCTCCGCCAGTTGCTCACTTTCCCTGAGTAACCAGTCGTAGGAAACGAACAGCTGGGGATATTGACGCTGCACCCGATCGAGTACCCCATCTAAGAAGCCTTTAAGGGCCGTATCAGGGAGTTCTAAACCGTTAATATAGGCCTCTGCACTGAGTAACTGAAGGCCATTAAAAAGCTGAATTAGCAGGGAATTGGGTGAATGAACATCAGCCCCTTGGATGGATGGTTGACGACGACGGGAATCCCTACTGGTAGTTGATTCAATCAGGGTTTGAGCGTGCATCTAGGCTCCTCCATATTTTACAGAAATCAAAATGCAAAAATACCCATCGACTTCCCTATCTAGGGATCTCAACCAAAAATGATTGGGATACAAGCCTTTAAATTCATGGAAACTCTATGGACCCAATATTGGACAATCAGCCCCAATCAGGACACAAAAAGACCCACCCTTCCCCTAGAATCGTCAAAAGACGTAGGTATTTAGTGTGTATAAAACTACTTAATTTTTATCTCAAATCTGAGTAGTTAAAATTAACTTACTCCTACCCTAGATCAGTCTTATTGATAGGATTTTGATTCTTTTAGAAACTTAACGACCAGCCATAGAATCATCGGTGATTCCATTATTAGGACCTGGAGTAGGGAGGCAGAATTTGTAGTCTGGTCCTAGTTACCTGCAACGCCATAGAGCCAGCCAGAGCCCCTACCTAAGCTTCATCTGGCGGTGTAAATCAAACCTCTCCGGGGCTTTTCAGGTCTTCTCTAAGTGAGCACCATCATTAAATCGTTTGATCTGCCATAGCTCTGGATTGAACTGATTAATACCCTGATCTTGCCAGCGGCTATGGTCAATCCAAAACTCGAAACACCGGGTGTTGCCGATAGCCATCTTCCAGGTGCGATCGCTCCCCAGCAGGCGGGCAATAATATGGAGCAGAATGCCGTGGTGGGTAATCACCCAGAGGCGATCGCCATTGGCGTGGGCGTGAATCAAGTGGTCCACAAATCCCTGGGCCCGCTGTCGCAGGGCCAGGGGAGACTCGGCAGCCGGCACGGGCTGCCAATCGAGGGTGGTTTCCAGGCGGTGACAGAGGTCCGGATAGCGATCGCAAGCCTCGGCCCAGGTCAGGTCCGTAAAAATCCCCTGGTGACTTTCCCTCAAGTCTTCCCTAAAGTCTGGCGAGGCCAAGGAATAGGCGAGAATCCCCCCATCGCTCCGCTCCCCTTGCCTCTGCTGGAATCCCCTGGCGATCGCCTCCAGGCTGGCCCTGGCCCGCAGTAAAGGACTGCAATAGATGTGGGTGGGGTGCCAACCCTGCTCAACCAGATATTTGCCCAGGGCTTCGGATTGCTCTTCACCCAGCGCTGTGAGGGAGCTAGAATGCCAACCCTCCATGCGTCCCTGGCCATTACCCTGGGATTGACCATGGCGCACCAGCAAGAGCTTCAGGTAGCCCATAGCGGCAGGGAATCAAACTGAGGGGGGTGCGGCCAGGGCATCCAGGACTAGTTGATGGAGGTGGCCATTACTGACGATCACCCCCCGATTATCCACCAACCGGGAGCTGCTGGAAAAATCCAGGGGCTTACCCGCCATATCGGTGACCCGACCACCTGCCTCTTCTACCACCAGAGCACCGGCCGCATGATCCCAAATTTTTTCCCGGTAGTCAGGGCTTTTGGGAGATGGCAAGCGCAGATAAAGCACCGCCTGGCCCGCCGCTACAGCGGCGTATTTGGCCTGACTATCCATGCGCATAGAGGGGGCGGTAATACCCACGGAGCGGGCGATCGCGCCTTGCTGGGATTGATTGCCATGGCCCGCCTCAACACTCTCCACAAAGCGGTGATTGAGGCTGGCCCGGTCATCTATCACCCGAATCGGTTGGGGTGATCCACCCTTGAGGGTCATCATCATCGCCCCCTGTCCCCGCACAGCGACAAACAGTAGGCCCCGATCCTGGCCATCGAAACTCAAAAAGGGGCAGCCCAACACACCTACCTTCAGGTCCCCACCTTCTACCAGGGCCAGGGCAATGGCGTACTGGTCACCACGCAAAAATCCTTTAGTACCGTCAATCGGATCGAGGGTCCAATAGCGAGACCCCACGGCCCCGTTGCCATGGTCAATCCAGTCCAGGATTTCGGGAACGGTGCTACCGGGAATTAACCGGCCCACATGGTCGGCAAGGGGGGCTAGAACTGACTCCATGCCAGGCTTACGCAAATCGAATCCGTCTTCCTCCCCCACCACCGGGTCTTGAGGAAAGGCCAGGGCCAGGGAACGACAGATAAGCGCCTGGGCCCCAAAATCAGCTATGGTTACCGGGCTTTTGTCGGCTTTCTCCAGCGCGGCCGATACCATTTCTTGACGTACTGCTTCGCAGAGTAGGGCTGCCTGTTGCACAGCCGCGATCGCGACGGCTTTTTCCTGATCGTAATCCACCGGTTTCACCATGGCTCAATCTCTCTATCCTATAGCAACTGCCTCTGCGGTTGGAGATAGGTGAAACAACCGGGACTATTCTGGACCTGAGCCCCACTGTTCTGGTGGTATGGCGATCCTGAGGACAGGGTTAACCGGTCAATTTAATAGGTCGTAACTGGCAGGCTTGTCCCGTGGTAGAAGGGATGAAAACGCTAAGACTGGGTAGGTGGCTCGCCTCCACCCCTAAACAAAACCCCCCCGAACAGCGGCTAAGCTCGGGGGAGGGGTATCCGTTGGAATTCACAATCACTCGCAAGTTTTTCTACCTGCAGCCGCCCACCTAGTATGCCCAGCCCTGGTCACGTTTAACCTGGGCTCAGCACTTTTGCTGATCTGGTCTGTGCCTAAAACTAAAGCCACTGCCGGTTTTATCCCCAGGGTTCTGCGCAAAGCTAGCTTTTCCTTACCAGAAAAGGTTCTAGCTACCGGCAGTTGTGTCTTTGCCCCGCCTCTATAACCTGGTCAGCACCAGATTATCTCGATGGACAACGGTATCGGCGCCAGCGTAGCCGAGGATGCTAGCAATTTCATCGGAGTGGCGACCAGAAATTTGCTTGAGGTCCCGATCGCTGTAGTTCACAATACCTCGAGCAATTTCCTGGCCATCGGCGGTACAAAGTTGGACCACATCTTGCGGCTCAAACTGGCCCTGAGTTTGGGTAACACCCGCCGCCAAAAGAGATTTACCGCCCGTCAGCACCGCCCGCGCGGCACCCTCATCGATGTAAATCTGACCCGTGGTCGGTAAATTTGAGGCAATCCAGCGCTTACGTCCCCGACTAGGCTTGGCCAGGGGAGTAAACTGGGTACCCACCGCTTCACCCTCTAAGGCCTTGAGGATATTAGCGGGTTGACGACCATCCGTAATGACTGTGCGAATACCCGCTATGGTGGCAATTTGGGCTGCTTCCAGCTTGGTCACCATGCCTCCCGTGCCCCAGGTTGAGCCCTGCTTACCAGCACCAGCCTTGAGGGTTAACAATTGTTCCGGGGTATCAATCCGGTAGATGGGTTGAGCCTCAGGATGGTGGCGTGGATCAAGGGAATAGAGGCGATCAATATCGGTCAGCAAGAAGAGCCATTCGGCTCCGATCAGGCTGGCCACCAGGGCAGAAAGGGTATCGTTATCGCCAAACCTAAGCTCCTCTACCGCCACGGTATCATTTTCGTTGACGATGGGAATTACCCCCAGGCTCAGCAGCTGGCGAAAGGTACGGTAGCTGTTGATATAGCGCGATCGCTGGGTCAGGTCGCTGCGGGTCAGCAACACTTGGGCAATGGGCTGATTCACCGCCGAAAATAGATCGTCGTAAATTCGCATCAAACGGCCCTGACCTACCGCCGCCACCGCCTGCTTCATGGCCAGGGTTTTGGGACGCTCCTGGAGATTCATACGGCGACAGCCAATACCAACCGCTCCAGAGGAGACCAGCACAACTCGATGCCCTTGGGTGCGTAGGATGGTGAGGGTCTCTACCAGGTTAGCCAGCGTAGAAAGGGCAAACTGACCAAACGTCGGCCCTGCTAAACTTGAGGTGCCAATCTTAACAACCAGAGTAGAACCGGGATTTGCTGCCATAGCCCTGTAGTGATGTGCAGATATCGCCAGAATACCTGACTGGGGTCCGTTTTTATCCCCATGGAGAATGGGTTCAAGATGCAAAAGAACCAGGCGCTAACTCGATGGTTACCGCCTGATTAGTTGTTTTGTTATGTTAAAGGTCTTTATATGGGTTGACCCTTATTTATATAAGTTTATTTTTGATCGATTTTAAGGTGAGGGACATAGACGTAATCTTTTCTTTATGTTTATAGTTTTGAGCAGAATACTGAGGATGGGGTGGGTCGGTAAACGCCCAGGCTAATCGGTTTTGTTGCCCCTACTGACCCGGGCGTGAAGCCTGTAGTGAGCAGCTCAAGGTCACCCCCAAAGCCTGGGAAATCGTTGCCTCCAGCAGTCTCAAGAGGGAGGCGCTAGAACTATGGTCTTGGGCGGGTATGGGTTCCACCAGAATGGTAAATAGCCCCAAGCGATTGCCCGCCAGAACGTCTGTAAATAGGCGATCGCCCACCATGGCCACCTGCTGAGGAGATAGGGCCATTGCCTCCAGGGCTTGCTGTAGCTTGCGCCGGGAAGGTTTGGCCGCACTGGTCAGGTACGGTACGTCGAAGAAATCGGCAATTCGCCGAATTCGATGGGAATTAACATTATTGCTCACCAACCAGATCTGCCCCATCTGCTTAACCTGATTCATCCAGATCAGCAGGTCGGGGGTGGTATCTACCTGACGCAGCGGGACCAGGGTATCATCCACATCCAGAATCAGCCCTTTCAGGTTGTAGCGGCGTAATAGGTCGGGGGAAAGGTCTAAAATACTTCCCCCTAGAACGAGATCGGGCTGTAATAGTGTGGAAAACATAGGGCTATTGATGAAAGGTTTGGCGAATAGCCTCCTTGGCAGCCTCGTGCTCCTTTAGGGTACGGCTGAACACATGGGTGCCATCGTAGCGGGCAACGAAGAACATATAGTCGGTGTTAGCCGGCGCCAGAGTGGCCTTTAAACTGGCCATGCCTGGACTGGCAATGGGAGTAGGAGGGAGTCCCTGATTGATATAGGTATTGTAGGGTGAAGGGGTACCAACCTGAGCCCAGGTGAGAGGTTTATCAGGGGTTTGGCTAATGCCAAGACCGTACTCAACCGTAGGATCAGCCCCCAGAGGCATCCTTTGGCGTAGACGATTGGTAAATACCCCGGCGATGGTAGGCCGTTCATCGGCAACCACCGCCTCTTTCTCGACAATGCTGCTCAAGGTTACCCAATCCAACAGGGAGACATTGGTTTTACTTTTCTGATAAAGGGATAGGGCGGTGGCTTCAAACCGATCTAGCATCCTATTTCTAACCAGTTCAGGGGTAAGCTTTTCCGCCGGGAGTTGATAGGTGTCGGGAAAGAGAAACCCCTCCAGGTGGGGAATACCTTCCGGTAGCCAGGGATATTTTTGACGAGGAATAGTCTCGGTAATGGCCAGAAACTCTGAGGCTTTGAAGTAACCTTGCTGTTCAAAGTAGGCGGCCATCTGGCGGCGGTTCCAACCCTCGGGAATGGTGAAGGTAGCCTGAATCACCTCTCCCTTCCAGATAGTGCGGGCAATGTCAGTCATGGAACGGGTGGGAGTCAGGGCATAGGTACCAGACTGAAAACCGCCTCCAGGAGACTGCTGCGCCTGCCAGCGGGACCAGATCTTCCAGGCCAAACTAGAGTGAATCAGACCTGCAGCTTCTAAATCCTCGCCAATTTGTTGTCCTGAGGTGCCAGGCGGAATCTGAATTTGAACGGTTTGATGGGCTGGATCTTCCCCAGGACTAACCGGACTGGTGGCCCAACTCCACCAGGCCCAGCCCTGCCAACCAGCCAGCCCCGCCGCCAGGGGGAAAAGCAGGCGAAAAAACCGGCGATGAAAAAAATACGACCCTTGTAACCCTTTACCCATAGAGCTGACCTAAGGAACCCCTGTGGCATTAATCTGTGGATGAGCCATCTATAGTTATAGGCTAGTTTGATTTAATCCGATTACCTGGAAATCCCCCAGGCGTTTTTCTATACTTAAACTCAACCAGAGTGTCCTCCGCTACAACGTAAGCCACCTCCCCAACCCCGAGCCGAATATTGTAACCTCCGGTAAATTCTCCAAAGGCGGGTAGGGTAAGACGCTGATGGGCGGGTTGCCAGTAAAAGCAGGGGAGACGCAGACGATCTCCCCGTCCCCCCAGGCGCAGGCAGGGGTGCGTATGGCCGCAGAGACTGGGGCCCTTGACATCGGCTTGAGGTTCGTGGCTAAACCAGAGATTGTCGACCATAGCTCCCGACTGGTGGCAAACTAACTGAAACTGGCTCAGACGATCACCTAAATGGCGATCGTGGTTACCCAGTACCAGATGGACGGTTACTGAGGTCTGGGCCAGAAAGTCTAGCCAGCTCTGTCTGACCCCGTCTTCCATAGCGGCAGAGCTATGGAACAGATCCCCTAAGACCCATAGAGACTGGGGTTGATAGGTCCTACAAAGGGCTGCCAACCGTTCTAGACTCGCCTGGTTGACCCCACTGGGAATGGCTACTCCATAGCCCTGAAAGGTTTCCGCCTTGCCCAAATGCACATCAGACACCAGTAGGACATTGAGGCTCTCAATGTAAACGGCCCGCTGGGGTAGTAACCGCAGGGAATGGTGATTTAAGATCAAGTTTTGCATGGTGACAACGGTACAGTTCCCCTGGCCTTAATCCCGTAGACTGACCCAGGGAGCTGAACTTAAAACTCAATTCCCGGCTGAGCCTTCACCCCTTGCTCCCGAAAGGGATGTTTGACCAGGGTCATTTCGGTTACCAGATCGGCAGCCTCCACCAGAGCCGAGGGAGCGCCCCGCCCGGTTAAAATCACGTGGGTCATGGGAGGTTTTGTGGCCAGGCCAGCCAGGACCTGGTCTACCCCCAAAAAACCATGGTTCAGGGCGATGTTAACTTCATCTAAAAGAATCAGCCGCAGGTCTGGATTATGGAGATGATCCAGGGCCGTTGCCCAAGCTTGTTGAGCCAATTGGGTATCGCGATCGCGATCCTGAGTATCCCAGGTAAAGCCCTCTCCCATGGCCTCAAAGGTAACCTGATCGGGCCAGTGGGCCAACATCGCTTTCTCCGCTGGTTCCCAGGATCCCTTAATAAACTGCACAATGGCTACCCGAAAGCCATGGCCCAGCGATCGCATCACCATGCCCAAGGCGGCTGTGGTTTTGCCCTTACCATTGCCCGTGTGGACAATGACCAGACCCTTTTCCAGAGTACGTTGACTCAGACGCTCCTGTTGGACGGCCTGTCGCCGCTGCATTTTTTGTTTGTACTGTGCGGAGGAGAGAGATGACGTGGTGGCAACCAGGTTCAGATCGGGGTCCGGGCTCTCTGGTCCTTGGGAAGTAGATGAATGGGTCATGGAACCTAGGAAGCCAGAGCCACTGCGATCATTTCTTTAAGCTCACCGTTCTGGTAAAGCTGGATCAAAATATCAGACCCACCCACAAACTGACCGTTCAAGTAAACCTGGGGAATGGTGGGCCAGTTGGAGTAGTCCTTAATCCCCTGGCGAATGTCAGGATCGGCTAAGACGTCAAAGGTCTCGAAGGGTACCCCCAGTATGTTCAGAATTTGCACCACGTTATTGGAGAAGCCGCATTGGGGCATGAGCTTGGTACCCTTCATGAACACCATAATGGTATTGTCATTAACCAGTTGCTGGATCCTTTCTTTAACTGAGTCATCCATAGCTTAAATCCTTAAGTCTCACAGGTTGGCAGACACATCATATAGTAGCGGCAATCCAGATCTTTAGGCAGCCTCCACCCTACTGCCGGGGCTGGGCAGGACCCAGAGGACTTTTTTAACAGTGTTCTAACCCAAGACCTTGCGCCAAATCCTGAAAGCTTCCCTGCCATAGCCAGGATGCCTACTCCCACGATCAGTAGGTCCAACCCGGAAATAGAGATAAAAACCACCCCATAGCCTGATTGATCGGGCGAAAAGGGTAGTTAAACACTTCCGCAAACCCCCTATTAACTGCATAGTTTTTGCCAAGACCCTTGAAGGTCTTCCAGAACCCCTAGCCAGTCTTTGCTTTCACCACTCCCCTCTATCCCAACCTTCTGGCCAAAACTATATTCCGAGAAATAGCCCTGGAGTAAGTACGGAGGGGTCGATAAAGCTTGTCATGATCAAAGTACTCCTAAAAACGTTACGGACATGGGGGAGTAGGGAGAGCGGACTATGGCTAGGGACGATCGTCGTTTAGATGTTTATCTGCAAGAGCACAACCAACTCAAACAGGAGCAAACCCAACGGATTGGCTTTCGAGACAATCTACTCTACGTCACCCTGGGGACCTACGCTGGGATCTTAGGTTTTGCCGTAGACAAGGGTGGCCATCCCTACGGCCTATTGATCCTGCCCTGGGTGAGTTTAATTTTGGGCTGGACCTACCTGGTGAATGACCAAAAGATTAGCGAAATCGGTCGGTATATCCGTGAACAGCTTAGCCAGAAAATTACTGCCGCTATGGCCGACACGCCAGATTCAACGCCAATTCTAGGGTGGGAAGTGGCCCACCGCAGCGATGGCCGACGGCGGCGGCGCAAGCTGGAGCAGTTAATTATCGATGAGATTGCCTTCGTTGGGTCAGGACTGGTAGCTCTGGCCAGTTTTCAAGCCTGGGGGACCCACCTGGTAGCAGCCGTGGAGTGGGTGGTAGGGATAGAAGCGCTACTGCTGCTGGGGCTGGCGGTAGAAATTTTTCTCTATGCAGATTTGACCAAAGGACGGCAGGCCAAAGGGTAATCACAAAAGGGGGTGAATATGACGGAAACAGTTGACTTTGCCATTATCACAGCGATTCAGGTAGAGCGGGAGGCGGTTTGTCAGAGCTTTGGCCTAGGGGACCAGCACCGCATCCACCAGGGAGTGCGGACCTACTGGAAAACCCAGGTAGATCTGGGGGAAGGCCACTTTTATACCCTCGTGGTGACCCAGTTGGCGGATGCCGCCAGTGTGGATGGGGCCCTGGCGGCCCGGGATGCGATCGCCACCTGGCACCCCCGCGCCCTCTTGATGGTGGGCATTGCGGGAGCCGCTAAGGAAACCGTCAACCTGGGGGATGTGGTGCTGGGGGAGGAAGTCTATTACTACGAGCGGGGTAAGACTACTGCCGCCGGGACCTTGCCCGAACCTAAACAGTACCCCGCCGATAGTACCCTGTGGGACCGGGTGATTACCGTCGCCCCCTGGGATGGCCAGGTTCCCCTGCCCCGCCCCGATGGCGGTGAGGGGCGTCCCCGGGTGATCCCTGGGGTGATCGCCTCCGGCGAGCAGGTGATTGCCGATGGGGCAGTGCGCGATCGCATCGCCGCCAGCAATCGCAAAATTGCCGCCATTGAGATGGAGGGCTACGGGGTCAGTGCCGCCGCCTGGAAGCTGGATCAACCGGTGCCCTGCCTGGTGATTCGGGGCATTAGCGATCGGGCCGATGCCCATAAAACCGATGACTGGCAACCCTATGCAGCCCTGGCGGCGGCGGCCTTTACCCGCCACTTTCTAGGGGATCGGCCCCTGACTCCGCAAAAACGCACCTATCCCCTGGCGGACCCAGCCCAGCCCAGCCCCTATCGGGTGATGATTGATGCCCTCAAAAATGGCAACCTGGTGCCCTTTTTAGGCCCTGGTATTCATCCCCAGTTCTATACCCAATTAGCCCTGGAACTGGCGGAGTTTGTCAAAACCGAACTGTGGTCTGCCCATCTCGACGACCATCCCAGCAATGACAAGTTAATCCACAAACTGATCGGTATTCCCTGCTCCGTATGCGCCTATTGGCCCCAGGATCGTCCCCCGGAGTGCCCCATGATCGAAAGCATGAACGAGAGTGAAAATATTGAGGACTGCCCCCTCTATACCGAGCAGGGCTTGGCGGTTTCTAAGATTAACCTACGCTACCTGTCCCAGTATTACATCCTCAAAAGTAGCAGTCTGGACTCGCTCTACACCAGCCTCTACGAAATTTTAAGTCGGCTGAGAAAAACCTACCCACCCAATGGCCTCCATCAATATATTGCTGAACTACCGACCCAGATGAAGGCCAGGAATAAACCCGTGCGCAGCCCGGGCCTACCCTTTCAGCTGATTCTTACCACCAACTACGACGACATGATCGAGCAGGCCTTTCTAAAGGCCCAGCAACCCTTCGATGTGATCTTCTATGTTGCCGATGGTCCGGAGAAGGGACGGTTTAAATACCAAGCCTACCAGGAGATGGTGAAAACCATGACCAGCGATGGTTCCAGCCAGCTACCCCTACGCAGTCCCTGGGGTAACTGCCCCCAACCCCGGCCCATTATTTTGAAGTTATTTGGCACCTGGGAACAGGCCTGGGAAAACCATTTTATTGCCACCGATGAGCAACTGGCCTACCTGATCAGTACCCTGAAGCAGAGTTTACCCCCCAGCCTGATCAGCATCCTCACCAGGGGAAATCTGCTGTTTCTCGGCTATAGCCCCAGCGACTCAGACCTGCAACTGCTGATTAATTGCCTGTGGCCCGAAAACAAACTGGCCAGTAAGTCCTGGTTGTTGCACCAGGCCAAACCCGGTGATCTGGAAAAAGAACTGTGGAAGACCCGCAATGTTGAGCTGCTGCCCATGGGGGCTTCCCTGGAGGACTTTGTCGACGATTT
Source organism: Leptolyngbya sp. (assembly GCA_040374765.1). Lineage (GTDB taxonomy): Bacteria > Cyanobacteriota > Cyanobacteriia > Phormidesmidales > Phormidesmidaceae > Nodosilinea. The sequence goes on along the minus strand of JBEITR010000038.1, from coordinate 298 downwards.
TCAAGCCGATATCGACACATTAATACGCTAGATCAGGAGGCGGATCATGACCTACGCACTGGACTCCACCAAGACCCTCGACCCGGGTCAGGCTAGCCCCGGGCCCCGGGCCCCCGGCCTCGACCCTACCCCCGAGGGGGACGCCAGGGTCAAGTCCCCCTATAAGGGGTTAAATCCCTACGCTGAGGCCGATGCCAGCATTTTCTTCGGCCGGGAAAGCAAGATCCAAGACATTGTTAACCACCTGCTAGCCTGGCGGTTAACCATCCTCTACGGTAAGAGCGGGGTCGGTAAAAGT
>JBEITR010000040.1:0-27009 GCA_040374765.1 Leptolyngbya sp. | reverse complement strand
GGGCGGGGTTCACGCCCGTTTTTCACAACCTGGTGGCTCTGGCAGTGAGGACAGTCCATAACTTTGGGGTAATTGCACTATAGCCATTTTACCTATCATCGCTTACCAGACCAGTGCCCGCAGATCGGTGGAGCGCCAGTGCTGAAATCAGCGGTTCGAGTGGCCTTTTGGGGAGCGATCGCAATGGGGCTGACCGCTGCTGTGGGTGCTCTGTTCGGAACCGTTATATAAGTTTGTTAAACAAGTACGGAGTGATGAAATCACAATGATCAATAATGGAGAAAACAAGATACTTAACCAAATTATAGCTATTTAGTTCAAGTCACCACTCATTAGCTCCTAGAAAGGAGGATAGTCATGGATCTGGTTCAGTTCCTGGTCATTATCATCGTGGTTGGCGTTCTACTGTGGCTCGTGAATAACTACATTCCGATGGACAGGAAGATCAAGCAAATCTTGAACATTGTGGTTGTCGTCGTCCTCGTTTTGTGGATTCTTAAGGTGTTTGGGTTGCTTCATTTTCTCCAAGGAATTCGTGTCGGTAAGTAATCCATTCCGAGCGCCTGACTGCTAGATCGGTTCACGTGGTGCTTGCATCGACAGGTAAGTTTGTCGTTGGTGCAGTTATTCGGATGATCTTTGTAGCGGAGGAATCATGAGCGGTAAAAACAAGATCACAGGCATGGGATCTATTCTGTACGCCCAAGGAGTCGCCTTCCGCGTCTGGGCACCCCATGCACAGCGGGTATCCGTCATCGGATCCTTCAACGACTGGAATGGCACCAAGCACCCCATGCAACCTGAAGAGAACGGCTACTGGTACGCTAACGTGGCTGAGGCCCATGCGGGTGATCAGTATCGGTTCCTCCTGTCTACGCCCAAGGGCGAGTTCAAGCGCATTGACCCCTATGCCCGTGAGGTGACCAACTCGGTCGGAAACGCCATCGTTCACGATCCCAGCTTCGACTGGTCAGGGGAAGACTTCCAGCTCGCGCCGTGGAACGAGCTGGTCATCTACGAACTGCATGTCGGCACCTTCAACGACCAGCGGGACGACACCCATCCGGGTAAGTTTTCCTCGGTGTCAGCGCGTTTGGGGCATTTGAAAAAGCTCGGGATAAATGCGATCGAGATCATGCCGGTGGGCGAGTTTGCAGGAGACCGGTCATGGGGTTACAACCCTGCCCATATTTTCTCGGTGGAGATCGCCTACGGAGGCCCATTGGCGTTCAAGCAGTTTGTCAAGCGTGCCCACCAGGAGGGCATCGCGGTGATCCTGGACGTTGTTTACAACCACCTGGGCCCCAGCGACCTCGATCTTTGGCAGTTCGACGGCTGGTATGAGAACAATCGTGGCGGCATCTACTTCTATAACGACGACCGGGCGACCACACCGTGGGGAGACACCCGTCCCGATTACGGACGCGACGAGGTCCGCCAATATATCCTCGATAATGCCTGCATGTGGCTCGAGGAATACCATGTGGACGGCATCCGTTTCGACGGTACTATTTACATTCGCACCCCCGACGGCCCCGGCAGCGCCGACCTGCCCGACGGATGGAGCATGCTCCAAGCGATCAACAGCCTGGTTACTCAGAAATTCCCTGGTCGGATCACGATCGCCGAGGACTTGCAGAACAACAAATGGCTTACCAAGGACGTCGGGTCCGGTGGTGCCGGATTCGGCTCACAATGGGATGCCAACTTCGTCCACCCTATCCGTCAGGCGGTGATCACAGCCCAGGACGAGCAACGCTCACTCGCCGCCATCCGCGACGCCATCTGCTACCGCTACAACGATGATGCCTTCGAACGGGTGATCTACAGCGAATCCCATGACGAGGTGGCGAACGGCAGGGCGCGCGTACCTCAAGAGGTCAACCCGAACGATCCCAAGGGTTGGTACGCCCAAAAACGTTCGACGTTGGCCGCCGCGATGGTTTTTACTGCCCCAGGGATCCCCATGCTTTTCCAAGGTCAGGAATTCCTCGAAGGAGGATGGTTCCGCGACACGGTTCCCGTCGATTGGGATCAGCGCGACGAGTTTCATGGCATCGTTCGGCTGTACCGCGACCTCATCCGGTTGCGGCGCAACCGCGACGGGTTTACGCGTGGCCTCTGTGGGCAGTTCACCCAGGTCTACCATTTACATGATGAACGCAGGCTCATCGCCTTTCACCGCTGGGACAAGGGCGGACCGGCGGACGACGTCGTGGTCGTCGCTAACTTTTTCCACGAGCCGCAGGATGGTTACGTCATCGGCTTCCCGGCTGCAGGAACCTGGAAGCTCCGTTTCAACAGCGATTGGCAGGGCTACAACGACGACTTCAACAACCACCCGAGCACTGACGTGATCGCCGAGGTGGGTGCTTGCGACGGACTTCCCTGGCATGCAGAGATTTCTATTGGCCCCTATAGTGTGCTGATCTTTTCGCAATGATGAGAGATGGGTAACTGGTACAAGCTAGATTCATTAGAAGGCTCGCCTTACATTACTTTTACTGTTATCGAACAAACTACTATTGGGGGCTGTTGCGCTGACCTTTTGCTTACAAATGGCCGTCATCTATGTTCCTTTTTTGCAAACACTATTCAAAACAACACCTCTGTCAGGGATCGATCTATGGAGCTAGATAAGTGGCTGATTCGACGTAGATAATAAAAATGACGTTCTAGACGGAAGAAGGGGTTGAATCATTTATGGATCTCATGTCCGTCACACTGGTAGTGCGCTGGCTATTGGGTTGGGGCTTGATGTGGCGATTACCCAAGCTTCCAGACCTTCCAGTGATTGATTCACCTCAGGTATCGGTGCTGATCCCAGCCAGAAATGAAGAGGGTACCCTCCCCCATTTGCTCAGGGCATTACAGCAACAAACCTTCCAACCCTACGAAATCATTGTCATTGATGACCAGTCCGTTGATGCTACCGCACAAATCGCTGAGCAGGCTGGGGTAAAAGTGGTGCAGACGGCACCTTTACCCACCGGATGGACCGGCAAAAACTGGGCACTAAAAACCGGCTATGCCGCCTCATCTGGCGATATTCTGGTATTTCTCGATGCCGACACAGAGCCAGGGCCAGATCTGCTGCGTCGACTGGTGGCCAATGTGCAGCAATTAGGTGGGCTGGTTTCGATTCAGCCCTATCACCGCACGGAACGTCCCTACGAACAATTAGCCCTTTTATTCAATCTGATTGGCTTGATGGCTGTCAAACTAGGGGCTGGCGGCGACGTGGCCTTTGGGCCGGCGATGGCCACTAGCAAGGCAGACTACGAGCGGGTGGGTGGCCATAATGCGGTGGCAGGCTATGTGGTGGAAGACTGGTTTATTGCCCATGTTTATGAAAGGGCGGGACTACCGGCGAGTGCCTACATGGGGCATGGGCATCTGAACTATCGGATGTATCCTGGTGGGCTACGGGATCTGGTGGTTGGGTTCAACAAAAACTTTGCAACGGCCGCCGGGCAGGTCTCTTGGGTGCGAATGGTAGCGGTTGTACTGTGGCTTTCAGGACTCTTCTGGGCCGCCTGGTGTTTACCCGCATCCCTATTCGGTTGGCCCATTGTCGGCCATGCCTCTTTGCTCTACAACGGATTACTGTATGGGGCCTTTGCCCTCCAGTTAGCGGTCATCGTCAGACCAGTGGGGGCCTTCGGATTCACCGCCTTGTGCTTTCCGATTCCGGTTGTGTTTTTTATTGGGGTATTTCTGCTGTCCATTCTCAACCTTGAACGGGGCCAAATCGAGTGGAAAGGACGAAAAATCAACACCCGGTGGCAAGGGAAATGATGTTACCGGTCCTGGAGTTGCCGAATCTAGCCATTGTCGGCCTATGCGGGGGCGGTTGGCTGGCCTGGTCGTTGTTAATCGGCTTTGTGGGCCATCGGTTGCCCCTAAAATGGCTAGAAACAGACACTTGCTTAACCCGGCCACGGCCCTGGGGAGAGGATCGACACGGGTATGAGCGGGCACTGCGGATCAAACGGTGGAAGGATCGGTTGCCAGAGGCAGGAAATTTCTTTCCAGGGGGGTTTCGCAAAAGCTCCATCGGCGGGGGAGACTGGGCCGTGATGTACCGTTTTGTGGCTGAAACCCGTCGGGCAGAATACGTCCATATCGCCATCGGGCTGTTTTGGTTCGTAACGATACTCTGGACTCCTGGTTGGGGCCTGCTGGTAAACCTGGCCATAGGCACAGCCTTTAACCTGCCCTGTTTATGGGTACAGCGTTATAATCGGTTGCGGCTCCAGCATCTGCTGGCATTGAAAGGATAAAGAATAGGGAAAACCCCATGCTAAGGTATGAGCTTGGCTGTGAGCTAAACTACAGCGTTAGTCAACCGAGCACGCTAATTTTTAATATCGCCATTGTCGGCAATGACCATCAGATTGTCGTTCACGAAAACCTTTATTCTGACGCTTCAGTAAAGATCGAAGAATACGTTGATTATGCCGAGAAAAACCGATATTTTCGATTGACTGTCCCTCCCGGTAACTTACTAATTTCCTATCGAGCTACCGTTGACCTATCTTTTGATTACTCAGATCCCAGGACTATTTTTGAAGTACAGCCCGCCGATTTACCCCTTGATATTCTGCACTATCTCTATCCAAGTCGTTACTGTCAGTCGGATCGGCTATTACGCTTTGTAAAGACTGAATTTGGCAACCTAGTCCCTGGTTATTCGCGGGTAACAGCTATCTGCAACTGGATTTATGACAATGTTCTGTACCTCTCCGGTAGCAGTGATTCCTTGACTTCGGCTTGCGATACAGCGGTAGAACGGGTAGGGGTTTGTCGTGATTTCGCCCATTTAGGTATTGCGTTTTGTCGGGCACTGAATATTCCGGCCCGCTTTATTTCTGGGTATGCCTATGGTTTAAATCCCCCTGATTTCCATGCCTGGTTTGAGGCCTATTTAGGGGGACGGTGGTATCTCTTCGATCCCACCCGACTCGTCACTCAAAAGGGACTCATCCGAGTTGGCACAGGACGAGATGCCGCTGATGTCTCTTTTGCCACCATTTTTGGTTCTGTACAAATGAATCAGATGCGACTTTTTATGGACTACTTGCCCGATGGTAAGCTTGCTTCAGGGATTTTTTTGATGCCAACGACGGAGGCGATATCCGTCTCATGACCATAGGCTAGTCGCCTATACGGTTAGAATTCTTGCTCCCCTATCTGTCTAGACAAGGGAGTAAACCCTAGGCTGCCTATTTAATAGTCCCGGTGTCAGGGTCATTGCCGATTTCGGCAAAGCCATGTTTCTCCGCTTCCTGCAGCAATACCTTCACCGCCTCAGGATCTAACTCCACATGCAAAATCGCCTGGGCCATGGACCCCCGTGCTCTTGGGCAGCCTGAAGTAGCTTCTGCATGGGCGGCATCGATCGCCCCTGTAATTGGGCAAGATCCCCCAGGTTCAAAGTAATGGGGGGATTCAGCCTGGCACCACACCCTGGGAGACGATTCCCTTACAAAACCGGCGTTCCTTGATGATAAACCATTCTCCAGCCTTCCGGGGTTCGTCTCCACAGCGTTGCACGCTGTGAAAGCCTTTGCGGCTGCTGCAGGGAATAGGTAAAAAGAAAGTGATGACTCTCTATCTGACGGACTTTAAAGTCAAAAGCATGCCACGGCTCTTCCCGTGGATTCCTATTTCTATCCTCGAGGGTAGATAGGATAAAATCTCTGTCGTATTGCTTGCCCGATGCACCGACTTCCCAAAAATCAGAAATTAGGAGATCTTCAAAATAATCCCTGGTTTTACCATCGTTGGCCACATAAATTAGAGGCTCAAGCTTCTTTAGATCGGCAATTATTAAAGACAGGTCTTCTTCCTTGAAATCCTCAGTCATCCTTAATCCTTGGTTCTAATAGAAAACCGCTAACCAAATCGTTTCTTCCTTGGGTGATGTCCATTTAACCCGGTGTTTCTGGTGAGCCCTAATATTGATGTAGTCACCCTTTTCTAGATCTATGGTTTTGTCTTCAAACTCTAATTGTGCAGATCCTTGTAGAACTATAACAAACTCTGATTGGTCCTGATCGTACCAAAAACCATCTTCGGACTTTTGCCCTTTCGATATTATTCTTTCAATCTTGATGGGTTCACTCTCGATTATCGTTTGGAAAATCTCTTCTGAAAGTTCCGTTGGAATTTCAGAAAATATATTATTTTTGGATCCAGATTTCATCACAGCAAGGACTTATTTGGGCTAATGACTATAGCGGATTTCCCTTGGGGGAAGTGCGGTGTGATCATCTCCCCCTTGATCAGGAGAGTGACAGCATGAAACTCCGAATTCCCTTCAACGTGCACATGGAGCAGTTAATAAAGCCTGCCACGCCACTATCAAATGCGCTCAATTCTATCGCCCTGGTTCATCTGCTATTCAGGGCTCTCCCCTAAACACCGGTACCTTCCCCGCATTGCCCGGTTTGCGATCACCCTACCGCTTAAGCTCCTGGATTGGGAGTTAGTTCCACATTCACTTCATTGACTGAACGTCGCCGTAACTCCAGGGAGTCAGTGCGTGGCAATAGATCAAAAACCTGACGCATGGCATCGTCAATGGCTTCGTAGGTGACTATGCCAGTCTGATTAAAGACCAGGTTACCCTGGCGGTCAAAAACCAGGGTTTGGGGAACTGCATTGCGGAAGTAATAGCCGGGTTCATTGGTTTCATAGCTGGCCTTGACTGGAATGGCGTCGGCTATAACCGGAATAAAATTAGCGACCCGCCCGTAGGGAGCCTGTAATTGGGAAATTACGGAGGCAAATTGCTTACAGTCACCACTGTCGTCTACGTAAATTACCACCAGAGCCGGTTTGCCGTACTGGAGTGACTGGGCCAGGGTCACCCGGGGGGGCACTAGAGAACCATTACCGGCATAGAGGGCGAAAATATTGCCGTCGTAGTGATCGTCATTGAGGCTTGCCAGGGCGGTGGATTGGCCCAGGGTAAACCACAGTGCCAGGGTCAACAAAACCCCAAGAATCCTGGCCCAGGGTTGCCTGCCGGGTCTCCTCACGGGGTTTTTCCCTGGTTTGCCAAATTGGTTTCCCAGGATCTCTCTTAGCCATTGTTCCATCAGCCCAACCTCTTCCTTAGGGTTTTATTGCAATAGGCCCCAGACCTTTAGGGTGTATCAGCGCTGTATCAGTTTTTGTCAGCACCAAAACCCTGGACGATAGACCGCATTTCTTCGCCATTGGCAGGGTAGCGATCGCTCGCTGTCCAGACTACCACCTGACAGTAGTAATCAGCCATTTCCACCGTCGTGTGCAGGTAGGTAACCGGCCTGCCCATCACCTCTCCCGCTATTTCGTACTGAACAGCGGGAAACTTATTAATTTGGATGATGGCAGGTTGGGAGGCTTGGCTGACGGGGCTGGTAAACCCCTGCTCCAGCATCTGCACATATCGACGGGCCTGCTCCTCTAGCTTACCGGCTGGAACCACCGTTTTACCTTCCCCCAGCACCACCAGATAGATGTTCTGGCCAGGGTGATAGATTTGTAAGTCGGCTTTACTGTGAAGACTATTGGGGGGGGCCTGTTGCCAGCCCTTTCTGAGCAGAATGCGAACCGGTAAGACCTTACTGACGACCCGGTCACCCCAGAACGATTTCTCCAGGAACTGGTTACTGGTGGGGGTGGTTTCCTTTTTTTTGGCGAGGCTGGATAGGCCGAGGATTTTGCATCCGCCCAAACTGGTGGCCAGCATCAGGGCGGTCAACACCAGAGACCATGACCTAATGCCAACCCCAGTGGACCACCACCAGGAAAAACCAGTCCCTGGAGGGAATCTGACGGGGTCAGAATCCTGGTGGCCAACGCAGGCGGGGGGGTGGCCACAACAGTTCCCGCCGCCTGGGGTGCTATGTCCTGGCCCCAAAAGGTTAGGGACAGCTATGGATGTTTCTAGAAATTGCCCGAAGACCCCTGGAAGCCCTGCCTGTTTCACCACTGGTTTTCCCCAGATTGCCTAATCTATTGGGTGCCTTGATTATGCCACGGCAATCATCAGCGAACTCGCCTATTCGCCCCATCCTCCCCTATGCTGGATAGAGACTAACCCGGTCGCTGATCTCCTAGATAAACCCTGTCCCATGTTACGAGCTGGAATTGTCGGTCTTCCCAATGTTGGTAAATCTACCCTGTTTAATGCGGTGGTGGCCAATGCTAAAGCCCAGGCGGCCAATTTTCCCTTTTGCACAATTGAACCCAATGTGGGGGTGGTGGCGGTGCCCGATCCCCGTCTTCAGGTTTTAACGGATTTATCCCAATCCGTTGAGACAATTCCGGCCCGCATAGAATTCGTCGATATTGCCGGACTGGTGCAGGGAGCCAGTCAGGGGGAGGGGTTGGGGAATCAGTTCCTGGCCAATATTCGCGAGGTGGACGCCATTGTCCATGTGGTGCGCTGCTTTGACGATGAAAATATTATTCACGTTTCTGGATCGGTGGATCCAGCGCGCGATATAGAAGTCATTAACCTGGAATTGGCCCTGGCCGATCTGGCCCAGTTAGAACGACGCATTGACCGGGTGCGGAAGCTGGCCCGGGCCGATAAGGAAGCCCAGGCGGAACTGGCGATTCTGGAAGAACTGCTGCCGGTGCTGAACCAGGGACAACCGGCTCGGCTGGTATCTCTGGATGGGGAGGCCGAGGCCCTGATCAAACCCCTGGGGCTGCTGACCCGCAAACCGGTGATCTATGCCGCCAATGTTTCCGAAGAGGATCTAGCCTCTGGCAATGGCTGGGTGGAACAGGTGCGGACCTTAGCCGCCAGCGAAAATGCTCAGGTGGTGGTGATTTCGGCCCAGGTGGAGGCGGAACTGGTGGATTTAAATGAAGCCGATCGCCAGGATTTTTTGGCCAGTTTGGGGGTCAGCGAAGGTGGTCTGGTCACCCTGATTCGGGCTACCTATCAGTTGCTGGGGCTACGCACCTACTTCACCACGGGGCCTAAGGAAACTCGAGCCTGGACGATTCGGGCAGGCATGTTGGCTCCCCAGGCCGCCGGGGTGATTCACAGCGACTTTGAACGGGGGTTTATTCGGGCTGAGACCGTTGCCTACCAGGATCTGGTGGGGTCTGGCTCGATGTCCGCCGCGAAGGAAAAGGGACTGGTACGCAGTGAGGGTAAGGATTACCTGGTCCAGGAGGGGGATGTGATGCTGTTTCGCTTCAATGTGTAGGTTTGCAGCAAAAACCTCCCTCCTGGCGATCACTTTGGCTAAATCTATCTACAATTTGAGCCATTGGAGTGAATGGTGAGTTCCTCCAATGGCTAGGGGAGTGTGCCCAAACCTGCCGATTTTTTTGATCTCAGTTCTGCGATCGCCTCTGGCCATTGTCAACCTGATCCCATTATTCCCGTGACCTCCCCTCCCCCTCGCCCCGCCTGGCTAACCTCTACCCTGTGTTACCTGCAGACGGTGCCGCCCTGGGCCCTAACCTCCCTGGCAATGAATGGCCTTTTAGGGCTCATGGTGTTGGTAATGCAGCAAGAGATAACGCCCCCACCCAGCCCCATGTTATCCCCCGCCAACGCCTTTGCCGCCAGTCCCCACGCCCCTACCTCCCAGGCGATGTTTACTCCCCGACCGGGGGAGGTACGCACCACCCTCACCTACGATCAGTGGGTTGCCCTACTGAAGGCCGAGGCCGAGGCTGCGGTTGGAGCCAATCTCCCCCGGCAAACGATCTTGCTGGGGGATTCCCTCACCCTTTGGTTTCCAGCCCAGTTGTTGCCAGGGCGTCGGTCCTGGCTGAATCAGGGAATTTCGGGGGAAAACTCCCGCGGCTTGTTGGCTCGCCTGAATTTGCTGGACCGCAACACCCCGGACACGGTTTTCATCATGATTGGCATCAATGATTTGATCTGGGGAGGCACCGATGCCGGTCTAATCGCGAATATTAGGGCAGCGGTGCAATACCTGAAAACCACCCACCCCCAGGCCAAAATCGTGGTGCAATCAATTTTGCCCCATGGCGGCCAGGAGGCTACCTGGGAAGGCCGCGATCGCCTGCTAACCATACCTCCCCAACGCATTGTGGGGATCAATAGCCAGATTAAACAGATCGCCAGCGATAGCGGCGCCACCTACCTGGATCTCTATCCCCTCTTCGTTAATGGCGATGGATACCTGCGGACTGACCTCACCACCGACGGCCTGCACCTGAATAGCAATGGTTATTTGGTCTGGCGCACAGCCCTGGCCATGGTGGCCGAACAGTAAGCCCGCCACCCCCCGTAGTCAGTGATCTCGGTTTGGTCTTCGCAGAGTATGGGCTCTGCCAGTACCCCCAAGACCTCCTCTCCATTGGCTAGGGTTACCTTACCAATGCATAGCCCGGCCGGTTCCTGCTGCAAAACCTGGACCAGACCGGCAGCAGGAACCTCCCACACCTCAAGGGCTACCGCCGTTCCCCCCCTGGATACCCGCACCATGGCTGGATGGACATCGTCAATGGACCACAGCCGGTAGTTGGGGGTGGTGGTGGTTTCGTAGAGAAAGGCGGCTCCCACCTGTAGCAGATTTTGATTGAGTTCCAGGCCCCTCATTAGAGTGCCGTTTACCGCTAATTTTAGAGTTGCTGTCATGGGGGTCTTGCCAGGGGAAAGCTGTATAGGCCTACAGAGGGGAGAGGGTCAGAAGGACTGGTCGTCCTTCGCCCTAACCAACTAACTCTACCCTAAGGATTCTGGTTAAAGCTATCCCTTAGATTTTTAGAGGTTCTACCATAGGTAGGGGAGTAGGGCGGATGCCCCTCCCCCTATTCTCGCTGGTGCAGCTTTGCCATGGTACAACATCGCCTCGAGTCCTTACTCAGTCGCAAGCGAGTGGCGATTTTAGAAGCTTGCCTGATTGGGCTGGTGTCGGGGGTAGCGGCGGTCTTACTTAAGCAGGGGGTAGAGGGGCTCACCCTGTGGCGCACATCGGCTACCCTACCCCTATGGTTTACCCTGCCGGCCATTGGACTGGGGGGCGGTTGGTTGGCGGGGTGGGTGGTACAGCGCTGGGCACCGGAGGCAGCTGGCAGTGGTATCCCCCAGGTTAAGGCGGTCCTTGGCTTGGTGCCCATTTCGCTGAATCTGCGGGTAGCCGTGGTAAAACTCCTGGGTACCCTGCTGGCCCTGGGATCGGGACTGTCCCTAGGACGCCAGGGGCCCACGGTACAGATTGGGGCCGGGCTGGCCGCCCAACTCAGTCGCTGGCTACCAACCTCACCGGAATACCGGCGACAATTGATTGCGGCTGGGGCGGCAGCGGGACTGGCGGCGGGCTTTAATGCTCCCATTGCCGGAGTTTTGTTTGTGGTGGAAGAGCTCCTGCAGGACTTTTCTGACCTTACCCTGGGGAGCGCCATTCTAGCCTCCTTTGTCGGGGCGGTGGTATCACGGCTGTTGGGGGGGCATGGGTTAAACCTGCTGGTGGAGGTCAAACCCATTAGTTTGTCTATCTATGACCTGCCTTTTTTGGTGATTTTGGGTGGTCTGGCGGGGCTGCTGGGGACCCTATTTAGTCGAGGTATTTTTGCTAGCCTTAACCTTTTCCAGGGATTTAAGTCCTTGGGTTTACCGGGCCGAATTGGGCTGGCGGGGTTGATCACCGGGGTAGTGGGGCTCTTAGTACCGGTGGCCGCCATCGAGAATACCGGCTTACAGGCTTTTTTAATCACTGGATCGGCGGGTTGGCAGGTGATTGCGATCGCCTTTTTGACTAAATTTCTACTCACCCTGCTGGCCTACGGTTCGGGAGCCGCCGGGGGAATTTTTGCCCCTTCCCTTGTGCTGGGAGCCTCTTTGGGAGGACTGGTAAGTTTCCTCGCCCAGGGAGTATATACCGGCTTTGGTCGCTGGCCCCTGGGGATTGATCTGGCCACTACCCCCACCTACGCCCTCACCGGGATGGGGGCATTTTTTAGTGCCGTCACCGGGGTACCGATTACCGCCATTGTCATTGTTTTTGAGATGACCGCTAATTTTAATCTGGTGCTACCGCTGATGATTGGGTCGGGCATTGCCTACCTGATTGCCGATCGCGCCAACCGGGGTTCTATTTATCACCAACTTCTGGCTCGCCAGGGCATTTATCTAGAGCCTCCAGCCCAGGCTAATAATCCCTGGGTTGATCTGAAGGCCTCCGATCTGATGCAGCGCCGGGTAGAGACCCTGGCCAGCCAGATGACCTTGCCAGAGGTGGTCCAAGCCTTTTCCCGGTCCCACCATCGAGGCTTTCCAGTACTGCAGGAGGGTCGTCTGGTGGGTATTGTGACCCAAAGTGATTTAAGCAAAGTCAGCTCCCAGGGCTTACCGGGTCCACCCACCCTGGCCGATCTGATGACCCCATCGCCGGTGACCGTGGCCCCCGACGCCTCCCTATCCAGGGTGTTACATTTACTTAACCGGCTCAAACTCAGCCGTCTACCCGTTATCGATGGGAATAAGCTGGTGGGCATTATTACCCGGGCAGATATTATTCGGGCCGAGTCCGATCAGGTCGGGGGCGCCCTGCAAGACCTGGGACCCCAGGCAGAGCCCTCCTATCTGGTCTTGCAGCAACAATCACCGGCGATCGGTCAGGGGCGACTATTAGTGCCTCTGGCCGATACCAAAACCGCTCCCACACTCCTGAAAATAGCCACCGCCCTGGCCCATTACCACCACTATGAGCTGGAATGTGTGCATGTGGTGGAGGTGCCCCGCCAGATCACCCCCGCCGAGGCTACCGTCGCTGTGGATGAGCTGGATACCCTGCGCCAGATGGTACTGGATTGGGGAGAGCAGCGCGGTCTATCGGTACATTTTCAGGGGCGAGCGGCCCATGAGGTGGGACGTACCCTGCTGGAGGTGATTCGCGATCGCCACATTGACCTGGTGCTGATGGGGTGGTATCACCCGACCCTAGTGCCAGGCCGGGTCATGGGCAGCGTCATTGATACTCTGATTCGCCAGGCTCCCTGCCCGGTAGTAGTGGTGCGACCTGGCTGTAACCTCAACTTTAACCGTTGGTTGCTTCCCACCGCCGGCGGTCCCAACGCCCAGATCGCCCAGGATCTATTGCCAGGGTTGATTACCCTGGGCAGTAGGCCAGTGGTTCAACTCTGTACCGTTTGTCACCCCGAGAAAGGAGAATGCCTGACTCCGCAACACCTCACCGCCCTGGCGGACAACCTGGAAGTGACCCTGCAGCAACCGGTAGCAGCCCAGGTCTTAACCCATAGCTCAGTGTCCGAAGGGATTGTCAATCTAGCTCAGCAGGGGCATAGTGATGTGATTTTACTAGGGGCTTCTCGGGAAAACCTGCTGAGTCAGGTCTTGAAGGGCAATGTTCCCTTAGAAGTAGCTCGTCAGACAAATATTACCGTGATCCTATTGCGCCAGATGGAAGTCTCCCCCCACCAGCCCCACCACTAGTGGATCGTCACCTCTGAGGGCTGGCTCCTGGTTATAAGGTTGGCCAGAACCCTTAGGATCCCACCGATCGATGGTAGCAGAGATGGGTTAGGGTTTCTGGCCCATGGAACCTGCAAGGGCCGGGCAGATTAGGGCAAATCGTCGGTGGGATGGTAATTCGACTGCAAGCTTCACCTGTGCTCCCCCAAAGAGGCCCAAAACCTCCACCCCCAGACTTTAATCAGCCCTCAGTAATTGCAATAAGAGATTATTTTGAGCCTGACCCATCACCTTATGGAGATGAACTTCTCTGCCACCGTGATGCCAGTTAACCTGGTCAAACACCTTATAGAGAATAAAAAGCCCCCGGCCACAATCCCCCAGGTGAAACTCGTTACAGTCAAAACAATCGCTAGGATGGCAAGGATGGTCAAATCCCTTACCCTGGTCAGCAATAACCCACCAAAAGCTTGAAGCAGAGGTGGTATACCTAACCGTTACCTGCTTGGTGGGATCAAGGAGATTACCATGCTTGGCAGCATTCACTAAGGCTTCTTGAAGGCCTAGCCTGACCTCAGCCCGCCATTGTTTAGGAACTTCCGCCAATAAAATATCGAGTACTGGATGTAAATAAAGGGTAGAAACAAAGCTTAAACTACCCCATGCTTGATCAGTTGCTAAACGAGAAGTGGCAACCACTCAACACCTCACCAAAATGTTGAAGAGAACCTGATCACCATAGGAGACTGGTTAAAGCGCAAAAAATAACTATCAACTATTATCGTAAAGCCAACCAAGACTACCGAGTTATCATTAAAGCTTTATTTACCCAGATTAAAATGTAACTTTAGCCAGAGCATTGAGCATAGGATTGATGAATCAATCCAAACCCTGGTTAAGGGGGGCGACTCGCCACCGGGCCGTTCTTTAGGGCTAGGACGATAACCCCTGCAACACACTGACATTAATGACATTGTAGCAAATTTGCCCTGCCTATAGGTCAGGACAGGCTAAACCCTTAGCTAAAGTTATCGCTTTAGCCAGCCCGCTAAGGACCGGGTTGATCGGTGAAAGCCTTGGCTGGGGGGGGTTCTGGCTGACCTCCACCCCGTTATAAACCTAGCCTGGGGAACCCTCAGGCCTGGGAGGCAGGAATTGACCCCTGGTGCGGCCGATCTAAAACCTCCACCGTTCCCTGTTCTCCGTTTAACCGCACCCACTGGCCGTCATGGAGACGCTGGGTAGCATCGGTGACATCCATAACGGCAGGAATTCCGTACTCCCGGGCAATAATAGCCCCGTGGGAAAGGCGCCCACCGACTTCGGCAATTAACCCCTGGGCCCTGGCTAGTAAGGGGGCCCAGCCAGCATCGGTGTAGGGAACCACCAGAATAAAGGCATCGGTAGGAGTCTCCAGAGCTGTCATACGGGTCATAACCCGTATCGGTCCTTCGACAATACCCCCACTGGCGCCGATACCAGAAAGACGTTGCAGGGCTGGTAAGCGGCTGGGGTGGGTAGGTCCCTGCCAGCTAGGGGGATCGTTACCAAACACCAGGTAAGGTACGACCTCAGCCCGATCCTGCTGAAACTGCTGGCGTCGGATTGAAATTAACGGGTGAATCTGGTTCACGTCGGGTTCCTTACCCTGGAGGATCCAATCTTGCAGCTCTTCTAAGGTTAGGAAGAAAATATCCCCCTGCTGCTGCCACCAGCCCTGCTGCAGGCCTTGTTGCTCAAGGCTCAGGAAACTCCAGCGGAGCTCGGCCAGTAGACGATTATAGAGACTATTGACCCTGCCCTTGAGGTCAAAACGGGCCTGCACCGAACGGCGTCTGTATCCTGATTGGGTGACTGGCTTGGGCTGGGAGGTGGGGGGATGGACCACCAAATGGGCCAGTAGTTCCCATACCGGTGTGGGATCCTCCCGCCAGGTGGGGATAGCGATATCCGTAGCGATTGGACTGAGGTAACCGTAGGTGGCAATCAGGTGATCCACGGCGGTCAGTAGGTCCTGGCCCTTAGGGTCGGCGCTGAGGGTGGTTTGGAGGGAGGCGCCGCCGGTAATTGCTTTGATTTGGGCCGTTGACAGCCGTTCATGGAGACGCTGGGCCAGGGCCCGCAGGTCGGCGATCGCCTGGATTTCTGGATTTTGTCCCCCCTCCAAATCGGCCTCCGAAACCCTCAGCAGGGCGCAGCGCCAGGCCAGACTTAGGGGCGCCAGAATGTTGTAGTAGGTCACCTGGCGCAGTAGATCGAGAATGGCGGCCACACGCTCCATTAACTGCTGGGGAGAAAGGCTTTCCCTGGGTTGGGCTAAGAGGGCCGCCAAGCCAGGTTGAAAGGTGCCCTGGTCTGCGGCGGTGAAGGTTTGTGCCAGGCTCCTTTCCCGATCCAGCAGATGGAGTAGCCCGGGCAGGTTCCTCAGGGTGGCGACCAGGGGAGGCGGGCTAAAGGCGGCTCCCCGGGTTAGAAATTCCAGACTTTCTGGCGGTAGACCCATGCGCCGGAAAATATCTCCCAGTAGGGTGGCGTTGAAGTAGGCATGGCTATGGTGCAGGGTGGCGGTGGCCGAAAAGTCGAGGTCTGCAGCCCGATCCCCCAGCACCAGGGTAAAGATCTCTCCCCAAACACCACAGGTCAAAGGTCGATTAATGGACCAGGTGAGGGGACGAATTGCTCCCGGAATCACCTCAGCGGCAATTTTGCGCGTCCAGATCGGTTGCAGGGTGGTGATGGGGCGACTTTGCAGCAACCACAGGGTTTGACCGTCGAAACTCCACTCCACATCCTGGGGTACCCCCCGATAGCGCATCTCCAGATGGCGGGCCAGGTAGGCCACTTGTTGCAAGAGGGGCGAGGGCGTCACCCCCGTTCCCTCGACGGTTAGGCTGAGGGCCTGGGGAAGTTGCCAGCTCCGGGATGGCCCCCGATCGCCTGGGTTGGGTAGATCATCGGCCTGGACCGTGACCCGATATTGTTCCGGTGTGACTCGGCCTGAAACCACCTGATCAGCCCCCCCAGGCAGAGCCTCAATCACAACCTGGTCACCACAGCGGGTGAGGGGATCGCGGCTAAAGGCTACTCCCGAGAATTGACCCTCTACCTGTTGTTGCAGGATTACCGCAATACCCCGCTCCGGTAGCTGACAGGTTTGTCGGTATTGCACAGCCTGGGAGCTATGGTAGGAGGCGAAACATTGCAGGATTGCCTGGGAAAGACTCTGGCGATCGCGGATCCCCAGAAAGGAGGCGTAGATGCCCGCCGCCGATGCGGTATGGCTGTCTTCATCCTGGGCCGAGGATCGAACCACCACGGGTTGCTGAGGGGACGGGTCGGCAATCGCCAGTAGGGGGCCCAAATCGTCTCCCGCCTTGATGACGTAGCCGGGGGGCACCGGGTATCCCCAGGCGTAAAGCTGGCCCAGGGTGGCGGCCTTATGGCCGTACTGATCGGGGTTAAGGGGACGATCCAGGGCCACCAGGCCCCGATCTCCCTGGAAAAAGCGAAACATGGCACGGGATTCCAAGCGGCCTCCTTCAGGGGGTAAATCTAAATCGTCAGGCAGTTTGGTATAAATCCAGGCAATCAGGCCACTCAGACAGCCCACCGCTAAAACTAGAGGGCCATTGCTGGGGTAGCGCAAGGCCGTAATCAGGGGCAATAAAATCAGCACCAGCAGGCGACCCTGGCGCCGTTGACGAACTAGGGTAAAGCCAATACCACTGATTAAAAAGGTCAAAACCGCCGTTATCCAGTCGTGCAGGATAAAACCCCAAACCACGTTCGTGGTTCCGGCCCCCCGACCAAACCAGTAGCGCCCCATCACTAAAGCCATTAGGGCGATAATCTCCCAGACCCCATCCTCAGGGAAATAGAAGCGGGCCAGTAGCACCACACCTATACCCTTAGCCGCTTCCATCAGTACCGCCAGCCCTCCCGCCAGCTTACCGCCGTGGTAGAAAGCAGCACTTACCCCCACATTGGCGGTACCGACTTGACTTAGCCTTACCCCCGACACCGCCTGGGTGATCCAGCCACTCAGGGGCAGACCCCCCACCAGGGGAGCCACAATAAACACCAGCAGTGCCCCGAGCACCTGGGTCAGGCTGATAGCCATGGTATGTTTTCCCCCTCTTGAAGGAGGTTAGGACTAGCCTCCGGCGACGGCGGGTACGATGCTGACCTGGTCTCCATCCTGCAGGGGAGTGGCTTGGTTATCTAAGAACCGAATATCTTCGCTGTTGACGTAGACGTTGAGGAAGCGGCGCAGTTTACCGGTTTTTTCATCGCAGAGCCGGGCCGCAATGCCAGGAAAACGATTATCCAGGGCCTTCAACAATTCATCAACGCTCGACGCCTCCAGGCTGGCGCTGGCTTCGTCATTGGTGAACTTTTGCAGGGGGGTGGGAATTAATACTTCTACAGCCATGGTGACGTTGGAGAATAAAAATCAAAAAAGTCCTTAGGGTCAGAATAACAGCGGTGGGCCATCAGCCTTGCCCTGGTGAAAACCGGTCAAACAGGCTGGAACTAAACCAGCACCTGCTGCCATTCCAACCGATCAAGGGTACGAGCCCGGTCGATAGCTCGTTCAAAGCTGTCCAGCTTAGGCTCAATGGTCAGGGGCTCGCCAATATAGCCCTGGACCGCCTCCTGAGTTTTTAGCCCATTGCCCGTAATGTAGGCAACGGTACACTCCTCCGGATCGATTTTTCCTGCTTCTGCCAGCTTTTTCAGGACGGCGATGGTGGTGCCGCCCGCGGTTTCGGTGAAAATGCCCTCGGTTTCCGCCAGCAGAGTCATGGCTTCCACAATCTCGGCGTCGGTAACCGCCTCAATATTGCCATTGGTTTTACGGGCAATATCCAGGGCGTAAATGCCATCAGCTGGATTACCGATGGCAATGGACTTGGCAATGGTGTTAGGCTTCACCGGTGAGATAAAGTCCCGTCCTTCTTTGAAGGCCTGGGCTATGGGAGAACAGCCCTCGGCTTGGGCACCGCTAAAGCGTACCGCCCTATCATCCACCAGGCCCACCTTAACAAACTCTTGGAAGCCCTTATAAATTTTAGTAAACAGGGACCCCGATGCCAGGGGTGCAACAATGTGATCCGGTAAACGCCAGCCCAATTGTTCTGCCACTTCAAAGCCCAGGGTTTTGGAACCCTCGGAATAGTAGGGACGCAAGTTAATGTTAACAAAAC
Source organism: Leptolyngbya sp. (assembly GCA_040374765.1). Lineage (GTDB taxonomy): Bacteria > Cyanobacteriota > Cyanobacteriia > Phormidesmidales > Phormidesmidaceae > Nodosilinea. The sequence goes on along the minus strand of JBEITR010000040.1, from coordinate 8,379 downwards.
CCCAATTATAGGAATTGGCCACCTCAGAACAAAGACGATTGACCTGATCGTAGTTACCCTGGACCGCCATCACCGTGGGCCGATAAATCAGGGTGCCGAGAATTTTACCCGCCTCTAGATCGGCGGGGATAAAGACACAACAATCGAGACCGGCATGGGCGGCGATCGCGGCGGTAGAATTGGCCAGGTTACCCGTACTGGCGCAAGATACGGTGGTAAAACCCAGTTCCCGGGCCCGGGTGAGGGCAACGGAAACCACCCGGTCTTTGAAACTCAGGGTCGGCATATTGACCGCATCGTTTTTAATATAAAGCTCCTTCAGACCCAACCGCCGAGCTAGGCGGTTAGCCCTCACCAGGGGAGTCATGCCAGTACCGACATCGATGGGATTAGCCGAGGTGACGGGTAAGAAATCTTTGTAGCGCCAGATCGACAGAGGTCCTGCCTGAATCGTACTGCGGCTCACCCGACGACGAATGGCATCGTAGTCGTAGGCTACCTCCAGGGGACCAAAACAGACATCTTCACAAACATGCTTAGCCCCTAGTTCGTAAGTGTGCCCACACTCGCGACACTGTAGAGCAGAGAAGGTCGAGTCCGTGGGCACACTTAGGGTTTGGTGAAGAGACTGAGACATAGAGGCTTACCTATAGAGCGGAGAGGAGTAGTGGAACTTTATGAACAGACCTTTTAAGAGGGGATAGCCTGATTCCAGCATCCCATCCCAACCATGTAACGCGAGTCTAACACAGGGTCAAATCCCCTACAAACATACCCGACTAAAAAAGTCGTATATTCTTAAATCCCCAGAAGGTTGAGGGGAGGAGGGGCGGATTCTGGGTTAACTTGGGATCCTGGCGGTTACAAGTCAGCTGTATTTTGCTGCCATCGGACTCGAACCAAACCCGTGATAGCGGCCAGAATTGTCCAACTCAGGGTATTTGCCCGCAAATCAACTAGGGCTGGGGTGGTCATGCTGAAAATCACAATGCCCATAAAGGCAAGCAGGTAGGAAAAGTAAATCATCCGATCTTCATCCCATTCCGCTGGAAAACTAATTAACAACTGGCTACCCTTCACTAAAACCCAACCCACTAGCAACAAAAATCCCAGGGTAGCCGGAATGCCTACTGCCGTCGTTAAGAGCAATAGCAGATTGTGGGGCTCATCAACCCATACCCCAGCGTAGGCTTGGTAGAGGTCCCCAAAATTCTGCATACCCCAACCGGTTAGGGGCCTCTCCAGGGTCAGCTGCCAGGCATACTTAAATTGTTCTAGCCTGGTTAATCCCTCTGGTCTATGGGGATACATTGAGTCATTAATTCTCCCCCATACGTAGTAGGGGATAATTTTTCTCAGCACAGTTCCTAAGGATCCTGTGTTATAGGCCGATGCCATGAAAAATGTGAAGACTGCCAATAGGGTGTAGGTGATAAAATTCCAGGATTTGTAAATAGCAAATCCAACCAAATAGAAAACCAAAACCCCCCAAGCAGCTCGGGTGGAGGTGAATATAATAGAGAAGATAGCCAGGGCAATAACGCTCACCAAAAATAGAGCCTTAGGCCAATTTTCTACTTTCTTTAAATCTTGTTTCTCAAAAGAATCTATAGCCAGCGCTAGTAGGAGGGGAAAAATGCTGACCAGGTAGGCAGCGTAGGTATTGGCATGCATAAAAATGGAGGACATCCGAGCTGGAGGGTTACCCCCCTGAATGACTCCCCAGAGACTGAGTTCTGAAATTTTAAATTCAAAACCCCATCCCCAAGACATTTGAGCAATTCCAATGATAGCAATAGGTAGGCAGCTAATACTTAAGGCCCAGACTAAATACCTGAGTTCTTTGGGAGAGTTTATAATCAAACTAATAGCCAGATAAAAAATGAAAAAAGGAATAAAGTTCGTAATACCCAGTAGTGCCGGCAAAATATTGATACTAAGCAGAGAAACAATAATTAAAAGGATCCCCAGCAAGAAATATCCAATCACTAGTGGTTTGATTGAATTTTTAAGGAAATTTTTCCTCAGGCTAGAGTAGACGGCCTGGAGTATAATAAATATTCCAGCGAAGGGGATCAGCATAAATAGCGATAGTCCCATCGCAAAGGTCTTAAAATTCATAATCCTCGTAGTTCGGTATATGCTCATTTAGCAAGGCTAGCTCAAGTTGTATTTTCTACTCCAAATATTTTTGAATTAGCCCCGTCTTGTCACCAAAGGAGTTTACTATGCCCCGTTCTTCCTGGTTAAGGCGATTGCTGCCCCTGGCGCTAGGCCTGATATTACTGGTTACTGCCTGTACCGCACCTCCCTCCAGATACGATCAGGTCCAGAAAGATACAACCGGATTTGGATCCCCCGCTGCAGTGGCCAGAAAGGCAGAAAAGGGAGGTACCTTCAACCAGTTCTTTCCGGTCAGCGAGGGTGACTATAGGGTCATTCCTTACCAGGAGAAGAAAGGCTTCGCCGAGTATAAGTTACAGCGGGGGGATCAAACCTTGGCCATGCTGACCATTACTGACACCACCAGTCTGCCGGCAGCAGCGGCTAAGTATGCTAGCGCTACGCAGAAGATTGCAGGCTATCCCATGGTAGAACAGGGGACTACGGCTACCGGTCTCTTGGTGAATGGCCGGTATCAAATCAAGGTACTATCTCGCGATCCCTCCTTTACCCAACAGGATCGAACCACCTGGCTGCAAAAGTTTGATCTCCAGGGCTTAGGCCAACTCAAGGGGGCCATTATTAAAACTAAGGCGGCTCAAGTCCTAGTTCCCAATCCCCCCGCTTCTAGGGAATCTCCAGGAGCGGCAGCGACCGCTGCGGCACCTGAGTTAGAATTACCCGGCATTGAGTTGCCCACCCTGGCTCCCCATCCTCAACCGGCTACCTAGGGTGTAGTAGGGGTTGGCGTTACCGTTAGTGACGCACCAACAGCATTTATCTACCGCAAAGGAGTTAACTGTGAGCAAGAAGATTTACGAAATCGTTGATAAGCTGCCCACGGGGGGATTAACGGTGCGAGCCTTGAAAACCCTCGACCTTTTTCTGCCCCAAAAGTGGGACAACCTGGTGGGCTTTGATAACACCATTAAGGCGGTGACAGGGGAAAGGGACGAAGCTATGGTCCAGGCCATTGGGGAACGGGCGATCGCCCTGTTTAACGACAAGCAAGAGGGTTACCAGACCGCCCTCTGGCTCTACGAAACCGTTGACTCCGCCTCCGGATTGTTAGGCACGGCAGCTCTGGCCAATCGTCTGGGCCAGGATACTTTTTTGAGTTTTCTCAAAAATTTGACCCCTAAACCAGAACAAGCCCAAACCATTGACCTGGCGGTGAAGCTGGTGGCGGAGGTAGTGGCCTTCTGCAAAATCAGTGGTATTCCTGGCAATAGTTTGGGAGATTTTCTCGCTGCCCTGGGGGCCTACAAAGACGAGTCCCTGGTACGCATGGCGGCCCTGATTTGCTTTGATGGTATTATTCCGCTGGGAGCCGATTTTTCTACCCGAACCCTGGCCATGATCGGTAGCATGGCGCCATCGGACTTGGACCGCAATCCCACCTTTAAAGGCGTCAAAGCCGAAATTCCTGGCGCTAGCAACGCCGATAAGTTGGCCTTCATAACCCAAAGCTTTGCATCTACCAAGGGATGGATGGATGGGTTTATTGCCGATCGCCGCATTACCCAGGGTAGTTTAATCGATAACCTGGGGGGATTTATCGAAGGTTCTAAAACTAAGCTTGACTATTTGGGAGCTTTCCTGGATGTTTCAGTCAAGTACTATCACCACACTGGTGTTCAAACCCTAGCCCGACGGCTGGTTGAACGGGCCATGGCCGAGATCTAGCCTGGTATCCTGCAAGGCTGACCAGCAACAGCCCCAGGGTATAGCTCCTACCGAGGATCCAGTTATACCCTGGGGCTCTAACTAGTGATAACGAACCTGGGCAAGCTAGAAAACTAACCCAGGTATGGCAAAAATATAGACCCTCTAGCCGCTCTATGACCGGTGGAACCTAGGGTTTCCGACGCTACCTACTTAATTCCTTCAGAGGCTTGTAGGCGGGCCCGAGCTCGCTTAACCGCCTGCTGAGTTTGAATCACAGCTTGCTTGTCCTCAGGATTAACCTGGGCAAAGTCGGCTTGCGCTTCCTCGTAAGCGGTGCGGGCAGTTTGTACATCAATACTTTCGCCCCGTTCCGCACCATTCACTAGGATGGTAACCCGATTACTATCCACTTCGGCAAAACCTCCCATCAGGGCAATGGGAATCCAGGTCTTATCAGCTCTGACCCGCATAACCCCAATGTCTAAGGCCGTTAGTAAGGGAGCATGGCCAGCTAAAATGCCCAGCTGGCCAGTGGTGCTGGGGAGAATAACTTCCTCAGCTTCAGAGTCCCAGACAGTTTTATCTGGAGCAATTACACGAACAGTTAAGGCCATAGGGAAAATGAAATAGATTAACTGCAGCAGGAAAGGCAGACTCCCCGGCTAGGAAAGTCTGCCTTCTCTATGGATTTAGCTTTCAGCCTTGATCTTGTCGGCGGCCTGTAAGACCTCTTCAATGCCCCCCTTGAGGTAGAAGCATTGTTCTGGGATAGAATCCAGTTCTCCAGACAGAATCATGTTGAAGCCCTTAATGCTATCCTCAAGGGTCACATATTTGCCGGGCGAGCCTGTAAATATTTCCGCCACGAAGAAAGGCTGGGAGAGGAAGCGTTCAATCTTCCGAGCTCGAGCGACCACCAGACGATCATCTTCAGACAATTCGTCTAAACCAAGAATGGCGATGATGTCTTGCAGTTCCTTATACCGCTGTAGAATGGACTGCACTGAACGAGCAGTCTTGTAATGCTCTTCACCCACGACGCTGGGCTGCAACATGGTAGAAGCAGAATCGAGGGGGTCCACCGCCGGATAAATTCCCTTTGAGGCTAAGCCCCGGGATAAAACGGTGGTAGCATCCAGGTGAGCAAAGGTAGCGGCTGGAGCCGGGTCGGTAAGGTCATCAGCCGGTACATAAACGGCCTGAATCGAGGTGATTGATCCCTCGTGGGTGGAGGTGATGCGCTCCTGCAGGTCACCAACCTCCGTACCCAGGGTGGGTTGGTAACCCACCGCTGAGGGCATCCGCCCTAGCAGAGCTGATACCTCAGAACCGGCCTGCACAAAGCGGAAAATATTATCGATGAATAACAATACATCTTGTTTGTTGACATCACGGAAGTATTCCGCCATGGTCAGCGCCGAGAGTCCAACCCGCATACGGGCTCCAGGGGGCTCGTTCATCTGGCCGTAGACTAGGGCCACCTTTGACTTGCCCAGGTCATTGGCGTTAATCACGCCCGACTCAATAAATTCGTTATAAAGGTCATTGCCTTCGCGGGTGCGCTCACCCACGCCGCCAAATACGGAAACTCCACCATGTTCCTTGGCGATATTATTGATTAATTCTTGAATTAATACGGTTTTCCCTACACCAGCACCCCCGAATAGGCCAACCTTGCCACCCCGCCGATAGGGAGCCAGCAGATCAATGACCTTAATACCGGTTTCAAACACCGTTGGCTTCGTTTCCAGCTCGGTGAGCTTGGGAGCAGCTCGGTGGATGGGAGAGGTGATTTCCAGGCTAACGGGACCTTTCTCGTCAACGGGTTCGCCCAGGACGTTGAAAATTCGCCCTAGGGTAGAAGCTCCTACTGGCACACTAATGGGAGCGCCGGTATCTACTACCTCCATGCCTCGAATTAGGCCGTCGGTAGAGCTCATAGCCACGGCCCTAACCTGGGAGTCGCCTAAAAGTTGTTGTACCTCACAGGTAACGGAAACCTCGGATCCGGCAGGGTTAGTGCCCTGAATTTTGAGGGCGTTATAAATTCTGGGCATTTCGCCACTAGCGAATTTAACGTCCACAACCGGACCGATGATTTGGGTAATATAGCCAACGTTTGTTTTTTCTGCTGTGGTGACCATGCTTTCGCCTATTCCCTATGATCAGCTTATCTGGCGACTTCTATGTCACTGTTACATTCCAAAGCGCCACCTTTCAGATTATCACTAGACGGGAACGCCCTATACGGATTATTCGCAATCATTCTGATTTTGATCGCCAGCACAGCCCTTCGACAGATACGGGAAGCGGGAAGGATCGGAGGCAAAACTGCTTAGGCTCAGGGGAACCCATCTACATGGGCCCAATCAAGCTAGGGTTATAGCCACGGGTAAGGGGATAGGGGCGAACCGAAAGATATAGGTAGGGCTTCCCTTCACCGATTTACCCAGTCCTCGATGTTCTCGCCAAAGCCCTATACTCTACCTACTCCAGTTCTCGCCGGCCTTCTAGAGCGCGGGCCAGGGTGATTTCGTCTGCATACTCTAAATCACCACCCATGGGTAAACCAAAGGCAATCCGGGTTACTCGCGTAAAGGGCTTGAGTAACTGTCCAATGTAAAGGGTTGTGGTATCTCCCTCAATACTGGGGCTAATAGCCATAATTACCTCTTCGATCCCATCCTTACTCACCCGGTGTACCAAAGCACCGATACTCAGTTGTTCTGGCCCAATCCCATCCATCGGGGAGATCAATCCTCCCAGCACATGGTATTTACCCTTATATTCCCGGGTCTTTTCAATGGCAATGACATCGCGAGAGTCAGCTACAACACATAGAGTCCGATCATCCCGGCTGGTAGAACGGCAGATATCACAAACCGGTTCCGCCGAGAGGTGGAAGCAGATAGAACAGTGACCCACCTGACTTTTAGCATCCAACAGAGCCTGGGCTAGATCCTGAACTTCGGCCTGGGGACGTTTAAGAATATGCAGGGCTAGCCTCTGGGCCGACTTGGGGCCGACACCAGGGAGACGTTGCAGTTCTTCGATCAGTCGAGCCAGGGGACGGGTATAGATAAAGCCACTCCTGCGCAATATCGTCGGGGAACAACCTAGGAAGCAAACTCTTCCACGGTCTGGGCCAGGGCTGGCAACTCTAGGCAGTAACCTGCACCGTAGACGGTTTTAATATATCTCGGATGGCGGGGATCGGGTTCTAATTTAGTCCGCAGATGGCGAACATGGACCCGAATAGTTTCGATATCGTCGTTGGGTTCGTAGCCCCACACCTCTTGCAGAATCTGACTGGGAGAAACGGTCTGACCGTGGCGTTGCAGCAGGCAGTGAAGCAGTTCAAATTCTAGATGGGTGAGCTTAACAGTCTGGTCAAACCAGATGGCTTCATAGCGCTCTGGAATTAAGGTGAGGGGGCCATAATTAAGGATTTCGCTATGCTTGGCCGCCTGGGGAATGTGATCGGTACGACGCAGTAGGGCCCTTACCCGAGCCAGCATTTCATCCAGTTCGAAGGGTTTGGTTAAGTAATCGTCGGCCCCAGCGTTGAAACCGTCTACCTTGTCCTGGGTTTGACTCAGGGCCGTCAACATCAGTACGGGAATGTCAGCCGTCCGCCGATCGCGCCGTAGACGTTGACATACCGTCAGCCCGTCCACCTTCGGTAGCATTAAATCCAGCATGATCAAATCGGGCATTAGCTGAACGGCTAAGGCCTGTCCTTTGACCCCGTCGCCAGCCTGATTAACATCATAGCCAGCCATTTCGAGGTTGACAGAAACCAGCTCTGCAATGGCTGGATCATCATCGATGACGAGTATACGAGGCATCATTTTAAAGGGGCATTAATTTGCCAGTTATAACCGTCCCGAACCGAATTCCCTAACCCTGTCAGCCTATCAGCTTTACATCAATACATAGATGCCATTGTAGATTAGCACCAAGAATCAACTAGGAACAGCAAAACGCTAAAATTCCCATACAAATTATAAGCAATGTTCCAGATTTGTCTTTAATTAAGGGCGGTTTATTTCGATAATTTAAGAATTAACTTATATTCCTTCCTTTCCAGCTCGCTGGGGAGAAGGGAGCAATCGCCTTACTGGGTGACGCCCTTGGCTGAACTGCAAACCCGGGGCTGGCTAACTCTTTTTCGATTGCCCCGTAGCCTTGACTCACTCACCTGCTACAGCTAGACCAATATGCCTGAGTCTTTGCCAGACGGTGAGATAATCTGCCAGATGGGTTTCTCCCTGATCAATGTGTTTTTTCAGTAGGTCCTTAAGGCGATTTTCCTCCTGGGCATACTGGTCAGCATTAAAAAAGCCGGCAAAACGGGCGGTTCGTAGCCAGATCAGATAGGTGGTTAAGGCATCCCACTGGTTATAGTCAGCAATTCTCATTTTGACAAAAAGCTATCCAACGGCCAGGAATAAGGGTATGGTAATGCCATCTGAGAGAGCTAAGAGAGCCAGAGCTGTTGAAAAAGGCAGGTTTGTTTAACAGGCTAGTGGACTCGTTTCGCCAGCG
>JBEITR010000019.1:0-51345 GCA_040374765.1 Leptolyngbya sp. | reverse complement strand
TAGATGGGCATCAAGCTGCTTCTGCTCTTCTCGAGATAGGCGTTTCATGGCATGACAGGGCAATGAGTGCCTATAGTGTGACGGGAATTTGCTGTCATGTCTCTAAGCAATTGTACTCATCGCAAAAGTGGGATGCTCCCACCATAGCGACCCTGACTAGGCCATCTCAGCGCAACGGAAATCAGAAAAGCCAGCAGTTTTTGAATACTCAAGATCCATGACTTTGTCTATGCCCTCTGCCATTTGACCTGGGCAGAAGCGGGTTAGATTTGAGGGTGGGTTGCCACCTTCACCGCATAATCCATTAAAGGCAGGCGCTTATCCAGACAAGCATTGAGTAGGAGACGCATGTCTGCTTTCCCTGGTAGACCGTCCAATCGTTGACGGACTTCGCCCCGGTCAAATAAAAGCAGCGTTGGCAGGGTAACCAGACGATAGGCACTACTCAGCCGTAAATTCTCATCGGCATTGACCGTTACGACCTGCACCTGCCCCTCCCAGTCTGCCTGAAACTGCCCCAGCATCGGCGCTATCATTTTGCAAAGACCGCACCAGGGAGCCCAAAAATTAACCAAGACCGGCAATTCTGATTTTAAGACCGTAGCTTCAAAGGTTGATTCGGTAGCAGAAGTTATCATGGGCTTGTAAAAACTCGGATTAAAATTCTTGTTTTTTTGAACGGACCAGGGCTAGCAAAGAGACGTAATTATCCCAAATAGCCAAGATCATCAAAGAAGCGATTAATTGAAAGGAATAACTCCAGCTACTTAACTAACCCTAGTGGCAGTAAAATCACTCAACGACGAAGTCTTTTACAGCACCTTAGGCTTTAGTTAAAAAGCATTGAAAAATTTGCAATTAATCGTTAAGTTTGAAAAGGGTTTTGATATTGGGATCATTCTAGAACAGTTAAGAATAGAAGTTAATAGTTCTATTTAGATTTTTTCCAATCTTCGTAATTGATAGAAAGAAACGAGCCCTATAGCAGTGGTCCATCCGATTAGCACAAGACTACCTCAGCCTCTAGCTAGAGGCTGAAACCCAGGGCCTACCCCAATAGGTTGCGCTAGGGGGCCGTAACTATGGCGCCCCTACCGATCCTTGTCAGGTTGTTCTCACCTCTGAGTCACAGGAGTTTCCAAGTAGCAGGCCCGACAATGCCATCCACACTCATATTGTGGGCTTGCTGAATGGCTCGCACAGCGGCTTCAGTGGCAGCCCCAAACACTCCATCCACCGGTCCCTGATACAGTCCTTTTAAGCGTAATTTTTGCTGTAACTGGCGAACCGCCTCCCCAGTCATACCGGGACGCAGCACTGGCAGCGTAGTAGTGCCTGGCGTAACATTAGCAGGAGTGGAAGGGCGGACCTGGGCAGGGGTGGTCGGCGGAGTTGCGGAGGGTTTTTTAGTAGCTGGGCTGGGGGCGGCGGTAGTAGCCGGACTGGCCGCCGTGGGAGGAACGGCTTCAGCTTTGGGAGCTGGCAGCAGTTGACTCCAGGTAGTAGGCCCCACAATGCCATCGGCGGTGATGCTAGCAGCCGTTTGAAAGCGCTGCACCGCCAGTTGGGTATCTTCCTGATAGAGGCCCGTCACAGGACCGCTGTAGTAACCCAATAGGACCAGCATAGACTGGAGTTCCTTAACCGACTCACCCTGGCTACCCAGCCGTAGGGTCGGACGAATAATGCGATTACCGCTAACAACCGGATTGGCGTTGAGGTCAGGAGGGGTCTGGGCGATCGCCAGCGATCCTAAGGTCAGGGTGAGAACTGGAGCCAAAACCAGGGCCCCAGCCAGAAACCCTAAACCCCGATACAACGGCTGACGATCTAGAGGAACATAGGTAAACGAAGAAAGGGAGCGCATTGTTGGGTGATTAAGGACTAGAAAGGAGGGGAATTGAGAGCCAGGGTGACCCATGCATCTCTGACAATAGAACTTTGGCTAGAACGCTGAGGACCGGGTGGATCGGTGAAAGCCCAAACCAGATAGGCGATCTGGCTCGCCTCCGTGCCCTTAAATGGGATAGAGGCGATAACTTGAAAAAATGCCGATAATATTTTTTTGGTTAATCCATTTCATTCAGGGAAAATTATAGAACCATCTTGACTGAATTGACCCTATCGGGACCAGGACTATCTAGGGCTAAAATGACAAAGTCATTCCTATTCTCCGATATGCCCCCTGCCCTGGTTTCGGATTGGCACACCAATTCCTACCATCAGCGCTTTAGAGCCATTTTTGAAAGTCTGGTGATGGTTGATCTGTGGAGGCTGAGACAGGCTCAATCGGACCATGACAGGGCTGAGTTTAAAGTCGATTGGCGATCGCCCTTTTTAGCGATCGCCAGTGCCTGCGCTACCGGTCAAGGTTTGACAACCCAACCCTGGGCCGAAGACCTGCAACGGATCGCCAGCCACAGTCGAGAAGCTTTGGTGCTGGCGGTGCTACCTGTTTTACTGTTGCATAGTAATCCCTATGGCCATCAGCGACAGACCCTGCAACGGTGGGGTGAGGCCATGGGCCTTGATCACCCCGTGATCCTGGACCTTGACAGCAGCTTTCAACACCTCTGTCTGGCCATGGCAACTGCACTGCCCTGGTCCCCCTCTCTCCAACCAACCCCGAATCAAGGCCAGGCTACAGAAGCAGAGGCGCTCCTGGAACCGATACAAGTTCTGGTAACAGCCAGTCAGGGACAATTTTTACCCGCTTTGCAACTAGCCCACCATCTCCAGGGCTCCGCTGTCACCCTCAGTTGGGTGGGGGTTTTAGTGGCCTGGTACGGCGGCTTAACCGCCTTACCCAGCCGCCTACGGCACGACTGCCTGCGATCGCCCTGCCTGGCCCAGCACTGGCACGATGACTATAGCCGCCGATTAGGCCAACTGGCGGATGGCCTCTACAGGGGCTGGGTAGGGACGCAACCCGGCTGCCATCAGCCCTCTGGCTTGGTAGTGGTTTAGGCTAAGATTTCTGGTATCTGCAAACCGTAGTCTGGCTTACGGCTCAGCCTATAATGGAAAATAGTGTTTAGAATTATAGCCTTGCCTAGCCCGCTGAGGACCACGTTGAACCATCAAAGCGGAGCCTGGGCAGGCGTTCTGGCTCGCCTCCACTCCCTTATCTCCAGCTATGGCATGGATTTTAGACAGGCCGTCACCTGACCACGTGGGTAGGACATCCTGAATTTGCCGCATCTATGAAATCCCTTCAAGCTTTTGTTGTAGCTGTTGAGCGTTGGTGTAGCTCCCTACCAGGCGGAAACAGTCGGCGCTGGTTTAAGTTAGGCTGGATATCCAACCACCGCCCTGACCACCTATCCCCCCTTCAGGAGCCATCCCTGAAGCAATCTGGGCTAATTTGCCCGAAACCCTTGAAGCCGGCCATCAATACTACTCCCAGAACATCCAGCGATCGCCGGTATTACCCCCAATTAGTCTGCACCCTGACGGTGGTAGTTCTCACCGGCGTCCTGGGGCAACGCTTCTACAACCAACCCGGATTACAGGTGGGGAGTATTGCCCCCCAAACCATCTATGCACCAGACACAGCCGCCGTTGAGGATCGACAAACAACCGCCGATCGACGTCGGGATGCCCGCAACGGCACCTTACCCGTCTTAAAACTAGATATCGCCACCACCCGGGCCGTCTTTAGTGATCTGAATGGCTTAATAGCCCAGATTAACCGTTTAAGGCAGCAAGCCGGACTACTACCCTTGCTACCCACCGATATTCTTTCCACCCCCATTCAAGCCTACCTACGCAGTTGTGAAGATGGAGTTTGGTTCAAACTGCGAGGTTTGATCATCCCCCTAAGCGGGGATACCCTACCCAGCCCCAATGTAGTTCGCAGGGCTGTTTTAGCCGATCCAACCCTCTCGCCCCAACTATCTAAGGCGATTAATGAGCTATGGGCTTACCGCCAGGTCAGCTCTGCCCAGGACATCAGAACCCTCGTAACCACCCTGGAGCAGTCCCGTGAGAGCTACAAACAAGCCCAGGCTGACCTGATCTTACTCACCAGTCAACGACCAGGCCTCACCGAACTAGCCCACCTGCTGAATCTATCTACCCAAGACTGGGCCCAGGCCCAAATGGCTATGCATCGGGTGGCCGAACAGATGCTCACCCAGGGTATTCCCCTGGGGCTGCCGCCAGAGTTAGTGCGTCGGGCTGTAGCGGTACAGATCAAGGGATCGGTGCCCCCAACGGCAGAGGGAACGGCCATCTCCCTACTGACAGCAGTACTGCAACCTAACCTGATCCAGGATAGCGATCGCACCAGGCTCCAGGCCGATCGGGCCGCAGAGGCGGTTAAACCGGTCATGGTAGAAGTCAGCGAAGGGGACTTAATTGTGGCGGCTGGTAACACCATTAGCCAAAGCCAGTTTGTTCTGCTCGATCACTTTAATCTGAGTCAGCGCCGCTTTAACTATGGAGGCTTGGTTTTATTCGGTAGTCTGATCGCTGGCTGCCTCGTTTTAGTCCTATGGATCGAGCGCCGTAGCCACCACCACCTGGATGGACGAGACTATTTATTGGTGACCCTGATGGTAGTGGCCTCAGGCTTACTGAACATGTTTGGCGTGGTTGCCTACGGCCTACCAGCCATTGGCATGCTAGCTGGCAGCTTCTACGGCCCAGCCCTGGGAAGCGCTCTAGTTCTAATGCTGGCATTGGTATTACCCATTGGATCCAGCGTCAGTGGGATCGCCTTTGCTGCTGGCGTCATCGGCGCTGTAGTCAGTAGCCTGCTGGCGGAGCGCATGCGCTCTCGGGAAGAACTGGCCATGCTGGGAGGTCTGGTGGGCCTAACCCAGGCCACGGTCTACCTGATCTTAAGTTTGACCCTGAACCCCATTTCCCTATGGTCAGCGGGGCTGATCATTCTGACTAGTTCAGGACTGCAGGGCGTCTATGGAATTCTATCCACCATCCTAGCCCTGGGGCTCAGTCCCTATCTAGAACGGGGATTTGATCTGATTACACCAATTCGGTTAGCTGAGCTTTCTAATCCTAACCGCCCCATGCTCAAGCGTCTGGCCTCTGAAGCCCCGGGTACCTTTCAACACACCTTATTTGTCGCCAGCCTGGCGGAGGCGGCGGCCCGCGCCCTGGGTTGCAATGTTGAACTGGTCAGGGCGGGTACTTTATACCACGATATTGGTAAAATGCACGACCCCCTGGCCTTTATTGAAAACCAGATGGGGGGACCGAATAAACACGATGTCATTCAAAATCCCTGGTTAAGTGCGGCCATTATTAAAAAACATGTGACCGAAGGTTTAGCCATGGCCCGCAAATGTCACCTGCCCAGAGCTGTACAGGCCTTCATACCAGAACACCAGGGCACCATGTTAATCAGTTATTTCCATCACCAGGCTGAAGAACTGGCTAAGGAAAATGGTGCGATTACCCTCCACATAGAAGACTTTCGCTATCCGGGGCCAACTCCCCAGTCTCCAGAAACCGGCATTGTAATGCTGGCGGACTCCTGCGAAGCCGCCCTGCGATCGCTGAGGGATGCAACCACCGAAGAAGCTCTGACCATGGTCAATCGAATCCTCAGAGCGCGTTGGCGAGAAAACCAGTTAGGGTCATCGGGGCTCACCCGAGAACACCTGGCGGTCATTGCAGAAATCTTTGTCCAGGTTTGGCAGCAGTATCATCACAAGCGCATCGCCTACCCTCAATCGGTATTCAGCTCCAGAGTCGGCTGGCAGGGCCATCCCGGTTCCATTACCGCCAAACAGTCCTAAGCAAAATATAACCCTGGCCATTGATAGAGGCTGCTTTGGCCAGCACCCTAAGGACCCGGTAGATGGGGAAAATTCAGGAGTGGGGGCATCCTAGCTCACCTCAGGGGTACTGGAAGACCTTGATGAAAGCCTTGAGGAAGGCTAAAGAGCCTGCCTATCCCTAAAGTCAAGCCAACTAAAATCAGGATAAAGTATTTTTAAGGGAAAGCTACTGTAAAAGCTATCAGACCAAGGACCATTGCCATGTGTCGACTTCTGGCCTACCTCGGGCCACCCATTCAACTGGAACGCCTGATCTACGATCCAGAACATTCCTTAATTGTGCAAAGCTACCAGCCCAAGGAAATGGAGGTCGCGGTCTTAAATGGTGATGGGGTCGGCTTGGGTTGGTACCATCCCCATCGCCAGGAGGTTCCCTATGTTTACCGCAATACCTTACCCGCCTGGAATGACGTTAATCTACCCCATCTATGCCGTTACATCGAGGCCGGTAATGTACTGGCCCATGTGCGTAGCGCCACCCCGGGTCTGGCGGTAGACCTACACAATTGCCAGCCCTTTTCCTCTGGTCGTGTAAGCTTTATTCACAATGGCTATATTGAAAACTTTCGCCATAGCCTCTATCGACCGATTCGAGACAGCCTACCCGATCCTATCTACCAGACCATCCATGGTTTAACGGATTCCGAACACATTTTCGCCATGGTCGTCCATCGGCTGGAGTCCGGAGCCTCTAGCTTAACGGCGGCGCTGCAGGGGGTGATCCATGACCTGGATATCTACGCCAGTGGCTACGGCGTCAGAGTCATGGCTAATATTGTGCTCAGTGATGGCGATCAACTGGCCGCCTGTCGATACGACAGTTTAGGCAAGTCCCCCTCCCTTTACTGGCTACAGAACCATGAACAGCTGCCGGATAGTTTTCTACTAGCCTCTGAACCTTTATTTAGCGGCAATTGGCAGCCCTTTCCTGAACATACCTTGATGACGGTAACTTGCGATGGCGACCCAGTCTTCCGAGCGATCGCTCCTATCACCCCTGAGCCAACTACCCTACCTGGAGACACCAGAACAGCGTCAGCAGCTTAGCCGTCATTTAGCGGATTGCCGCACCAGCACCCTGCAGCTAGCCCAAGGACTGACCTCAACCCAGTACTACCAGCAGGCCCATGGGGATTTCAGTCCGGTAGGGTGGCATCTGGGTCATATTGCCCTGATCGAGTCTCAATGGATTTTGCACCATCTGGCCGCCCAGGACTGTCCCCTGGCCCCCTACCAGCAGCTATTTCGGGTGGATGGCGTGAGTAAGGCGGCCCGCCAACAGTTACCACCCCTGGCAACAGTCCTGACCTTGATGGCCACGGTACGACAAAAGGTGCTGGACTATCTGATCATCGCCCCTATCCAGCAGCAGCTTAGGGTGTGGCTCTGGCTCCTCCAACACGAAAGCCAGCATGCAGAAACCATGGCCATAGTCCTGGCCCTGCATCGCCAACGGTGTCGAAATCCCCTGGCCACCCCGGTCTCTACAGTCTGTAGTGCGAACTCTCCCACCATGGTCTGGCTGCCAGGCATCACCTTTGATCTGGGTTACCCCGGCATCGAGGCACTGGATAATGAACAACCCCACCATTCAGTGACGGTAGAGGGTTTCTGGCTAGATCCCTATCCCGTCACCCAGGCAGCCTTTCACAGCTTTATCGCAGCTGGTGGCTACCATACCCCCAGCTTCTGGTCACCCGAAGGCTGGGCCTGGCGGCAGGCAACTGGGGTGACCCAGCCCCTTTACTGGTCAAATCCTACAGCCCTGGGGCAGCGGCCCGTCTGTGGTGTCAGCTTCTATGAGGCCGAAGCCTATGCCACCTTCGTCGGTAAGCGCCTACCTACAGAACTGGAGTGGGAACGGGCGGCTTGCTGGAGCCAGACAGGCCACTATCGCGGCCCCTATCCCTGGGGAGCCACCTGGCCCCAACCTAGGCTGGCCAACTGTGACGGTCATCGGGGTGCTACCAGCAGCGTTGACCAGTACCCCGAGGGTGCCACCGATAATGGTCTGGGGGACTTACTGGGCAATGTGTGGGAATGGACCTCCTCCTGGTTTGAAGGTTATCCTGGTTTTGCCGCCTTTCCCTACGATGGCTATTCGCAACTGTACTTCGATCGCCAGCATCGCGTTCTTCGAGGTGGTAGCTGGGCCACTCGCCCCTGGGCCTTGCGGGCAACCCTGCGTAACTGGTATCAGCCCCAGGTCAGGGAAATTTTTGCTGGATTCCGCTGCGCTAAAACTGAGACAGGGAAGCAGTCACAATAAACATTGTTACTAGGGTAACAATGTTTATCCGTAGTTCGACTTTTCCCATGGCTTTTTCCCCTACCCTACCCTCGGCCGATCTCCTCACCCTAGAATTCCTGGCCGCTGACAGAGAAGAGACCACTAGCCCGGATGGAAAGGATGTCGTGGCGGGGTTAACCGCCCAACCCAAGGCCCTCCCCCCCAAATACTTCTACGACCACCAAGGGTCTCTACTCTTCGAGCAGATTACCACCCTACCGGAGTACTACCTGACCCGCACTGAAGCCAGTATTTTGCAAACCTATGGCGATGCGATCGCGGCGATCGTTGGCCCCTGTGAACTGATGGAACTGGGTAGCGGTAGTTCTACCAAAACCCGCTATTTACTCAATGCCATGGCAAGGGCGGGGCAGCCGTTGCACTACATTCCCGTTGACGTGAGCGGTGAGATGTTAAAAGCCACTGCCCAAGCATTGCTAGGGGAGTATACCCACCTGACTATCCATGGTCTGGTGGGCACCTACGATGCCGCCCTGGCCCACCCCCTTCCAGCGAGCAGCCATCCCCGCCTGATCGCCTTTATTGGTAGCACCCTGGGAAATTTAGATCCCCATCAATGCCAGACCCTACTGGAGCAAGTCAGGGCGGCCCTCAAGGAGGGAGATTATTTTCTTCTGGGGGTTGATCTGGCCAAAGATCCCCAAATTCTAGAGCAAGCCTACAATGATCGCCAGGGCGTTACCGCCGCCTTTAACCTGAATATGCTCAGCCATCTCAACTGGCGATTTGGTGGCAATTTTGTCCTCAAAGACTTCAGCCACCGAGCCCTATTTAATTCTGCAGCGAGTCAGATCGAACTTTATATTGATAGTCAAAAAAGCCAAACCGTTACCCTACAAACCCTGGACCTGACAGTCGAGTTTCAAGCAGGAGAATCCCTGCTGAGCGAAATTTCTCGTAAGTTTGACCTGTTCGAACTACAACAGCTGTTGGCCAGGGTTGGACTCCCTGTTACAGAGGTATTTACAGACCCAGATCAGTGGTTTGGGTTACTCCTATGTCGTCGAGTCTAGGGAACTACCCTGATGGCATAGCCCCAGGCAACCAGGGTTCCTCAGGGACCCTGAATCGTCGCCGCCGTTGACACCGGAGTCAGGGTGAGGGTCTTGACGGCACCGGGTTGACCCATAATCGTTTCCCTATCGCCGTTGATGGTCAAGCTGACGGCACCCGCATTACCGGCTCTCACCATCAAGGATTTTTTAGCTGTCCAGGTTTTCAGGTAACCCTTTTGTGCCATGCCTTCGTAAAGGGATTTACCATCAGCCGTAATCGTTAGCCAGGAGCGATCGCTCAGGGTCACCTGGACGACAACAGGCGCAACAGGCTTAGGGGGCGGGGTAGGCGCAGCCGTTGTGGCTGGAGTAGACGCTGGCTGGCTAGCTGGCAAGGGCGAAGTTTCCTTAGAGACATCCGAACTAACGGACTGGGGGGAACCACCCCAAGTTTTCCAGAGTACCCAGCCCCCGCCAAGCAGCAGGACAGCCAACCCTATCCCTAGGGATAGGGATAGGGGACTTCTACGACCAAGTTGAGATGGGGATTGCTTTGGAGGACGAACAGGTGTAGGAGCAACAGAATCGGGGGAAGGGCTGGGGGGAGGCTGAACAGCGACCGGGGTATCCACAGGCGGTGGCGGCGGCGCACCACGGCCAATCCCATCCCTAGCCTCCCCGTCGTGGATCAGGAGGTCATGGAGAGGATTCAGATCAGGGGGTGCCAGGGAAAACTCCTGGGATAGGGTTTTACCGTCTATCCCCAAACTATCGGCATAGCGACGAATAAAGCCCTGAATAAAAATGGGCTGAGGTAAATCTTCATAGCGGCCAGTTTCAATGGCCTGAAGTAACACTGGGCGAATAAAGGTCTGATTGGCCACAAAATCAAGAGACAAGCCCTGATCCTGGCGTAGCTGGCGCAGATAGGAGCCAATCTTCTGCAATTGTTCGACCTGGGTAGGTGCTAGGTTAGCCACAGGACCTCGCGGGGATGATGTAGAAAGGCTGTAAATAATAACCGTAGCCAAATACAGCGGGGCGGAGGTAGGTCAGGAAGCCTGTCCGGCCTTCGCTTTCACTGATCAAATGTCCTAAGGGCTCTGGCCAAAGCCATCCAAGCCATGACTAATCTGGTTAGGACAAGATGGGCACGCCATTCAGAATGGATCAAGGTCCAGAGCCAAATAACGCCAGCTATATATTACGTTATCTTCACCCTCAATTCACCCGTCAGGGCAAACAGCACTGTTCACTATGTTCCGGCCAAGGTGACCGGCCCTGACCTCCAGGCCATGGAGGGCGCGATCAGGATGATGGAAACTGACCCTAACCTGCACGCCCGTAATAGCCGAGCTCTTGGTAGCGCCCTAGTCCCCCGTTGACAACTCCATGGGCCAGGTACCCACGTACCGGTCAACCACATCTCCCTGGTACATCATTCTCAGATTGAAGTAGTGGTAACCATAGCTATTGGGATTACGTACCTTAGACAGAACCACCACAAAGTTGGTATTTTTAGGAATTGGTTTTTCAGGAATGATATCAATCCGTCCGTCGACAGTACCGTCAGCATTTTTGCCCATCGTAATCGACTTAACTGGAATCACGTCTCCACCGCGCCAGTCACCCTGACGAATTTCAATCTCGTTAGGATCGATTTCTCCGTCATTGTCCACAAAGCTTTGAGGATATTCAATCTGAAAAGAAATAACATCACGGGATACTTTATTTCTACCCACCTGTAGGTAGTAGCGAGCATCGGAACTACGGGGCTTATTAGAATCAATAAAGTAGTTTAGGCGATAGGCTGGATCAATACCGCCAAAAATAGTCAGTCCAGTTTGAGCCTGACTGACCTGGGGGGCCATAACAGTGCTCAAACCTGCCGTCAGGGTAGCGGTGGCTAATCCCAGCAGAACCAATTTCAAACCACGGGTGAGGGATATCATGGGTAACCTCCAAGCAAAACAGTTATCGTCAGGGATTGCACAATCACCAGGAAAAACCTTAACGTCTTTGATCCCTCACTGATGACCCAGGCTGTGACACTAAATCAACCGGGTATATGCACCAGGTACACCTCCCGTAGCCGTCACCAACTTGGTTAGGACCAGTCCGGTACGCCATTAGCTATGGGCTGAGGCGTTCTGGCCAAGGCCATAGATATACATCATTAACCGTAGTCAATGCCGCTAAGCATCCTAACACCTGTTTTTTTTCTTTACCCGATCGCAATCTCCTGAAATAGGTTTTTCTAGTCGTCTTCATCGATAATGGCCTGGCGATCGAGGAGGAGCAAACTACGGAGTTGATCCGTATCGAGCTCGGTCAGCCAGGCTTCACCCTCACTCACCACCTGGTCAGACAGACTCTTCTTACTTTCGATCATGTCGTGAATTCGCTCCTCCAGGGTGCCACTACAGACGAACTTATGCACCTGCACATTGCGGGTTTGACCAATACGAAAGGCCCGATCAGTGGCCTGGTTTTCCACCGCTGGGTTCCACCAGCGATCGAAATGAAAGACGTGGCTGGCCCGGGTCAGGTTTAACCCCACCCCACCCGCTTTCAGGGAGAGAATAAACAATCGGGGAGCAGATGGATCGTTTTGAAAGCGATCCACCATAGCTTCCCGCTGGGTCTTGGAGGTGCCCCCATAGAGGAATAGCGCCGAATAGCCGAGGTGGGATTCTAAATGACGTTGCAGCAACTTACCCCACTCCGCAAATTGGGTAAAAATCAACGCGCGATCGCCCTCTGCCACCAGTTCTTCTACCATTTCATCCAAACGTTGAAGCTTAGCCGATCGCCCCTTCAACCCCAAACTGGACTCCTGTAGAAACAGAGCCGGGTGGTTGCAGATTTGCTTGAGTCGGGTCAACAAGGCCAAAATCTGGCCCCGGCGCTGGAGACCTGTCACCTCATCCAGATTAGCCAGGGCAGCATCCACCGCCTGCTGATAAAGCCTGGCCTGTTCTGGTGAAAGTCCACAAAACACGGTCATTTCTTGCTTTTCTGGTAAGTCCTGAATGATACTGCGATCGGTCTTCAGCCGCCGCAGAATAAAGGGTTGCACCAGGGCCTTTAGGGTTTTGAGGGAGGCGGTATCGCCATAGCGCTCGATGGGGGTGGCAAAACGCCGTTGGAAAAAGTTTTTCGGCCCCAGGTAACCGGGATTGAGAAAATCCATAATGGACCACAGTTCGGTCAGGCGGTTCTCCACTGGCGTACCGGTGAGGGCAATCCGAAACTGGGCCTGAATCTCTCGCACCGCCCGGGATTGCTTGGCCTCGGCATTTTTAATATTCTGGGCTTCATCCAACACCAGGCACTGCCATTGCACCGATCGCAGGGAAGCCAGATCCCGATAGACCAGAGCATAGCTGGTAATCACCAAAGCCTGATCGGCGATCGCCGCCGCTAGGGCCTTACCCTTCGGGCGCTTATCCCCGTGGTACACCAGGGTTTTCAGGCCCGGTGCAAAGCGCCGCACCTCCTTCTCCCAGTTCCCTACCACCGAGGTGGGGCAAACCAACAGGGTAGGCGCCTCTAGCCAGCCCTGATCCTGGAGGTGTAGCAAGAAGGCAATGAGTTGAATGGTTTTACCCAACCCCATATCATCGGCCAGACAGGCACCCAAGCCCCACTGGTCTAAAAAGGCTAACCACGCCACGCCACGCCCCTGATAGGGCCGCAGCGTCCCCTGAAAGCCCGGCGGCTCCGCCAGCACAGCCAGGGTTTGATTCCCCGTAGTCAGGGTATCAATTAACTGTTGCAGCACCCCCGATGCCTCAAAACTCACCACCGGTAATTTTTCAATCACTTGGGTATCACCGGTACTCATCCGCAGAGCATCTTCCACGGAAAGGGGCGTGGGGGTTTTCTGACCTTGCAGAAACCGCTGGGCCGCCTTCACCTCCTGGGGTCTGAGTTCGACCCAACGACCATTAATCTGCACCAGGGGAGATCCCTGGTTAATTAACTGCTCAAACTCAGCAGGGCTAAGGGTTTCACCCGCCAGAGATAACTCCCAGCGAAAGTTGAGTAAACTTTTCAAGCCTAAACGCTGGCGAGTCTGGGGTACCTCGGCCTGAACCCTCAACCCTAAACGATTCTGGCCCTCATCCCCAGCCGCAGCCAAGCCCGGTGGCAGTTCAACCTCTACGCCATGGTCTTGCAATTGCCAGGCTGAAGCCTTAATAAACTGATAGGCCTGGAGAGAATCAAGGAGGCAACAGGTGGGATGGGGCTGGCGTAAACTTTCCCGCAAAGGCTCATAAAATCGGGCCGCTCGCCCCAGGGCCGCCAGCAGGGTTTCCTGCGGGGATGGCAAAATTACCCCTTGATGCTGTAATTCTGCCCCTGGGTGTTGCCAGATCCACTCAGCCCTAATCTGCCAATCAGGGTTAGCTACGGATTGCAGGTAATACACCAAGGTCCAGAGCGGCTGATCCACGGCGGGGGGCTTGAGGACCAGGCGTAGACGAAATTGCGAGGCTGAATCGGCCGCCAGTCGCTGCAGTGGGGTTGTCCAGGTGGTGAGGGCTTCCTGCAGGCGAGCCGCCGCCGTCCCACTGGCTTGAAAAGTTGCCCTGGGCTGGGTGAGGGCCTGCAACCAGGCCTGTAGCGGCAGTTCCTGCCCAAGATTGGCCAGGTGGCGGGGTTGGGCCTGGGCGATCTGGCGCACCTGGTAGTCGATCAGACTGGTTAAAAAGGAGATTAATAGGGGCTGGGCCTCCGCCAAAGACCTAGGACAACTCAAGGGGGGAAAGGTCTGGCTGGAGGAGTGATAACTCCGACACAGCAGGGGCATGGCCTGGGTCAAATGGCGCAGACGTTCCTGATCCACTGCGCTATCAATCAGGGGACTCCAGGTGGCAGCCAAAGTCGGGCTGGTCAGTTCTAGACCGGGTAAAAACTTACCCCGGGCCAGCAGATTCAAACCCCAGCGGCAGCTATGCCCCCAAAAGCGTAAATCTGGACCAATCCAGTCCG
The DNA here is from genome assembly GCA_040374765.1 of Leptolyngbya sp. Lineage (GTDB taxonomy): Bacteria > Cyanobacteriota > Cyanobacteriia > Phormidesmidales > Phormidesmidaceae > Nodosilinea. The sequence continues at coordinate 37,234 of JBEITR010000019.1, read as the reverse complement.
TTGCTGCAGACAGTTGTTGTCCCAAGGGTAGGGCCATCAACATCGGTAACAGCTGCCGGGCAGTCAAACACCATCCCTGTACCTGCCAGGGGTGAAGAACGGTGAAGGAGGATGGCTGATCCAGGGTCTGACTGGCGGAGTGAATCGGCAACAGCAGATCCCCCTCCAGGTGGGAGGGAAGTTGCACCACCCTCGTGCCCCAGGTGGGGTCACCGGCGGTAGAGGCCTTAGACCGTCGCCCTGACTTACCGGAGGCGAGATTGGAGGCCGAGTCTGTCGTGGTTAGACTGGGGGGTAGTAAAGCCGACGCCTCCCCCTTACCCTGGAGTTGCTGCTGAACGGTGCTAAGGGCGATCGCTAATTCCTGCTGAGCCATGGCGTAGGGGTGCGAATGCACCACCGGCCAGGGGGAGAACCCGTCCGTCGGCAGAGGCTTCCATGATTCTCCCCAAAGCCAGAAACGCTGTTCTTGAGGAAACCAGTTGACATGTAGTATGGCCATTCACCCGTAAGGGATTGCAACACATCTGACAGACTGATCTGCCAAGCTTGCCTATCTTACCCCCTTTACCAGGCTGTTTTATAGCTAGGAGCGAGGGGATCGGTAAAGGGGGGTATGGGGTAACCAGCCAACCTAAGCGTACTCCACAATAACCGGGGTATGGTCACTGGGCTTTTCCCAACGACGGGGCTCCAGGTCGATGGCACAGGCGACGGCGCGATCGCGCAAAGGTGCCGACAGATAATGGTGATCAATACGCCAGCCCAGATTACGCCGAAAGGAAGCGGCTCGGTAATCCCACCAGGTAAAGTGGCCGCCCTCCTGACTAAACTGACGAAAGCCATCGGTCAGACCGAGGGACAATACCTGCTGCAGGGCATCCCGTTCGGGCCCTGAGGCCATAATGTGGTTAGCCTTACCCTCTGGGTTATAGATATCTCGATCTTCCAGGGCAATATTAAAATCGCCGCAGAGATGCAGATGGGGATAGGCTGGCAGCAGTGCCGCCACATAGTCCTTCAGACAGTCCAGCCAGGTCAGCTTATAGGCGTACTTGTCGCTGCCAATCGAGTTACCGTTGGGAACGTAAAGATTAACCACATAGATATCCCCCAAAAGTCCCCCAATTACCCGTCGCTGATCATCTAAATCGCCCACCCTGGTAGCCCCCAGTACTGAGGTAAAACCATACTGGACCGCACTCAAGGGGGAGCGACTAATTAAGGCGACACCGTTATAGGCTTTCTGGCCGTAGATGTAGGTGCTATAACCCATCGACCTAAAGTCATCCCCAGGAAAGGCCGCGTCAACCACCTTAGTTTCCTGCAGACAGAGGATATCAACCGGATTGTCCTGCAACCACCGGGTAACGTGGTGCAGGCGCGATCTCAGGGAATTAACATTCCAGGTGGCAACTTTCATGGATAGAGAAACCACAGGGGCATGAAGGTCATCAATATTACTGTTTGACCAGAATATCCTGCTGGCGAGGCCAGAGGTAAAGAAAGATAAAATTTTTTCAATTCAAAGCCTGTGGAAAAACCCCACTTTTCTGGGGAAAAAAGCCTTATCTAGCGGGAAAAACCCTGGTGCTTCTGGGGAAAGAAATAGGCTTCCTTCCACGGTTGTGGAAACTCAGACGAATCATCCCCAGGTTTTCCCCAACCCCCTGAAATAGCTAAGGGTTATAACATCAGAACTTAAGCTGTTTTCCTCAGATTCCCCAGCCCCTACTAATACGACTATTTTTTAAATTTTTTAAATCCGGAAACTCGTCAAATTTGGGGGAAAGAGCTAATTGATAGCCAGGGAGAAGAGTGATAGGATTGGCCTCCAAGTTCAGATGGATCGCTGTCGTCACCTTAAACGGCCCGGCAACAGCTTAGAACTCTGAGCTAGTCTTGGCTCTGCTGCAGGCTTCATTATTCCCTTGCCGTTTCCGAACCCACTATGAAGTTTATTTGTGCTCAAAACGCGCTAAATAATCAACTTTCCTTAGTCAGTCGGGCCGTCCCTTCTCGCCCTAATCGTCCTGTATTAGGTAATGTGTTAATTACCGCTGATGCCACAACTCAGACCGTTACCCTGGTGGGTTTTGATGAAGTGTTGGGAATTCAAACTCAGTTTCCAGCCCAGGTTAGCGATGGCGGGGTTTTGACCCTGCCGGCTAAGCTCCTTTCTGATATTGTTTCCCTCATTACCGATGAAACGATTGCCATTGAGTCCGATCCAGACCAAACCTCGGTAACCCTAACTAGTGTGGCCGGCCATTATCAGGTGCGGGGACTGGGAGCCGAAGATTACCCGGCCTTGCCCACGGTGGAGGAGGGCGATCGGCTGGCCTTGTCTGCTGAAGCCTTACTGAATGGGCTGAAGGGGTCGCTCTTTGCCACCAGTGGCGATGAGACCAAGCAAGTGCTCACCGGTGTGCATCTGCTCTCAAATATGGATGGTTTGGAGTTTGCGGCTACCGATGGCCATCGTTTGGCGGTCGTCAAAACTGGCGATGGTTTGGCGACCGATACCTCTAAGCCTATCGATCTCACCCTGCCCTCCAAGGCTTTACGGGAGTTAGAGCGCATGGTTCAGGGCTACACCTCCACTGAACCGGTGCAGCTCTACCTAGATGATGTCCAGGTTTTATTTGACTTTGGTAGTCAACGGCTGACCACCCGGTTATTAGAGGGCCAGTATCCCAACTATCGTCAATTGCTGCCTAAGCAATTCAGTCATCAGATTACCTTTAATCGCCGGGATTTAATTGCCAGTTTAGGGCGTATTGCGGTTTTGGCAACCCAGAAAAACAATATTATTAAGGTCTCTCTCAACCAGGCCCAGCAGCAGGTATCCCTAACGGTTGAAGCACAGGAATTGGGTAATGGCCAGGAAGATCTGCCGGCCCAAATTACTGGAGAGGATTTGGATATCGCCTTTAATGTCACCTATCTATTGGAGGGGTTGAAGTCCTTTGATACCCAGACGGTGCAAATGCAATGTAACACTTCTACCAGCCCGGCGGTATTGATTCCTCTGGGAGAAAAACAAATTACCTATCTGGTTATGCCTGTTCAAATTAGGACTTAGTTTTGGTCAATTAGTTCTGGTTTGGTCTAACCAGTTTTAGTTGCAATCAATCAATCTGCCTGGGGATGGCTCCAGGGAGTACCCAGTTTCCCAGCTTCGGCTGTACACCGTCTTCAGTGGTTAACCCTCTGTAATGATATCTGCCGGCTGGAGATTGTTTGCCTAAACCGGTTAAGCTATGGCCAAGCGGCGAGGAATTACCTATGGAACACCGATGGCAATACCAGCAGGCCCTAAAATACTTAGACCCGGTGCGGGACAATACCCGGATCTGGCGCTACTTGGCCGGCTATGAGTTTCCCTGGGACCTGACCCGCTCTCTGGAACTGGCCCTTTTCCGTACCTTTTGTATTCCCAGCGTGGCCGCCTTGCTGGACCGGACTGGGGAGTTTCACCACCGCCCCCAGAAACGCTACGATGATACCGGTTTGATGGTGTCTCTGATCTTGAAATGGGGCCACGACAGCCCCCAGGGGCAGGCGGTGATTGCTCGACTCAACCACATTCACGGCCACTTTCCCATCAGCAATGAGGACTTTCTCTACGTCCTGTCTACCTTTATTTATCAGCCGGTGGACTGGCTAGACCGGTTTGGCTGGCGTCCCCTCAGCCCTCTGGAGAAAACCGCTCTATTTCATTTCTGGCGCTGCGTGGGAGAACAGATGGGAATTACCGCTATCCCCGATAGTTACGATCGCTTTGCCCAGTTTCATCAGGCCTACGAAGCCGCTCACCTGGGCTACAGTGTGGCCAATCAGCGGGTGGGTCAGTCTACCCTGGCGCTGTTTTTGAGCTGGTTTCCTCTACCCCTGCGCCCCCTGGTTAAACCGTTGGTTTACGCCATTATGGATGATGGTATGTTGGAGGCCTTTGGCTTTTCCCAACCCCGGCCCTGGCAGCGATCGCTGGTCACCCAGACCCTGCGGTGGCGCAGCTACCTGCTGCGCTATTTACCCCCGCGCCAGACCCCCCACTTCTACAGCGAGGAACCCCAACGTAGCTATCCCCAGGGCTACCATCTGTCCGACCTGGGTCCCCCTGGCCTCCTATCCCAGCTGAATCAGTCGACTAAATCATAGTTTTTTGGCGGGTGAAGGCCATACACAAAAATTTGATCACTTTTCACCAACTCGGGTTTAACCAAACCCCCATTAATCTTCCTTGCCTAAGGCCCCTGGAGCACCAGCCAGGGTGCGTTTGGGAGAGCAAGTGAAAATCATAATCACTAACGTTAAAATATAGGGCGCCGCATTAAAGAGATAGTAATAGGAATCAATCCCAACCGATTGGAACGCTGGTCCTAGGGCTTGGGCTCCGCCAAACAAGAGAGAAGCCCATAGGCACTGCCAGGGTTGCCAACGGGCAAAAATCACCAGGGCTACGGCCATTAACCCCTGTCCACTGGAAATCCGTTCTGTCCAGACTCCAGGATAGTAAAGGGATAGGGACGCTCCCCCCAGTCCGGCCAGGAAACTACCCATGACAATGCTGACTAGGCGGACTTGAAAAATTGATATACCCATGGCCTTAGCCGCCTGGGGGCTATCTCCAACGGCTCGCACGTAGAGTCCCCAGCGTGTGGATTTGAAGAACCAGTCCAGTAAGGGCACGAGAGCCACACCCAGGAGAAATAGGGGACTAATCTTGAGGGCCGCTTGCACCTGGGGTAGGCTGCTCCAATTGCCCACATCCAGGGTGGCCAGTTGGGGTGCCTGGGGCTGAATGAAGGGTTTACCGAGGAAGTTAGCCATGCCGCTGCCAAAAATAATCATGGCGATCCCTACGGCAACATCGTTAACCCGGCGCTGTTGGGATAACCATCCGTGGATGAGCCCTAACCCCATGCCCGCCACCCCTGCCATCAGTACTCCCAACCAGGGAGAAAGGCTAATACCCAGGGTCTTGGCACTGAGGTAGGAAATCCCATAGGCGGTCATAGCCCCTAACCGTAGAGTTCCTTCTAGACCCAGGTTGATTTTGCCGCTTTTCTCCGTCAGACATTCCCCCAGACTGACAAATAGAAAGGGAACACTACCTCGCAGGGTGCCCGCCAGGATAGCCAGGGGTACGCCCCACCAGCCCAGTGCTTCTGTCGCCATGACTTACCTCGCCTTATGAATGCCCAGGGATCTATTCTTGAAATAACCAGAAAATAATCGACCGTAGAGGGAATCGCTGTAGAGCACGCAGAGAAAGACGATGCCCTGGAAGACCAGGACAGTAGCGTCTGGCAGGTTTAGGGATCGCTGTAAAATACCGCCACTGGCTAGGATGCCTCCCAATAATACTGACACCAGCACCATAGCCAGGGGATTGTGGCGAGACACAAAGGCCACCAGTACCCCTGCGTAACCGTAGCTGGAAACAATTGACTCGTTCAGCCGCCGCTGTACCGCTGCAATTTCGACCATTCCCGCTAAGCCGGCACAGGATCCGCCTAGAAAACAAATAGCCAGGGTAAGTTTGCCCACCGGCAGCCCCGCCATGCGAGCCGCACGGATATTTTCGCCGGTGGTGCGGGCGGCAAAACCAAAGGTGGTGCGTTGAATCAAAAAATAGGCAATAAAGCAGGCAATCACTCCGTAGATGAGGCCGAAGTGAATACGGCTGCCCGGTAGGGTACCCAACCAGGCAGCCTGGGCGATTTCATAACTGGAGGGCTTGGTAACAAAATTTGGATCCCGTAAAGGTCCCTCTACCAGGTGGTTCATTAAGGCGATCGCCAGGTAGTTCATGAGTAAACTACTAATGGTTTCGTTCACCCCCCGGTAGTGGCGCAGAGCCCCCACCGCCATAATCCATAGGCCCCCGGCCAGCAAGCTAGCCAGGGCCATTAGTACAACTACCAGGGCACCTGGCAGGACCGATCCTGAAGCCAGGCCCACCAGCACTGCTATCAGGGCTCCAAATACCAGGGCCCCTTCGTTACCAATAATTACCAGCCCTAGACGGGCTGGTAAGGCGGTACAGAGGGCGGTGAGCATTAGGGGAGAGGCCCGAATCAGAGTATTTTGCCAGGCGTTCCAACTGCCAAAGGCAGCTTTGTAGATGGCGGCATAGACCTCCAGGGGATTGGCCCCAGCTAGGGCGCAAAATCCTCCAAACAGAAATAGGGACGCTAATACCGCTAGGCATGGAATCAAGACTGATTCCAGCGATCGCTGCCAGGATTGATGGACCACTATGGCAACCTCCAGCCTACTTAACCGATCCCTTAACACCCTCGATCAAGTAGTCCATTTTCTCCAGTTCAATATCGGTAATTTTCAATTCCTTACCAGCTGCCAGGATCTCCTTACCCTCGTTAGTTTTCAGAGGACCCTTGTAAATGGTTAGCGTACCAGCCTTAATAGCGGCCAGAGCCTTATCGGCATCGGCTTTAGCTGCCGCCGTTACCGCTGGACCATAGGGAGAGAGCTTACAGAAATTGTCGGCCAGACCACCCCGCAAAATATGCGGAATATCGCCCTTAGCGATGGACTTACCAGCGATCAGCTTTTCGCCCAGGGAGGTATAGATGCTGGACCAATCCCATTCGGCGCCAGTCAGGTAGCCCTTCGGCGCTAGAGAGCTTTGGTTGGCGTGGTAGCCAGAGCAGAAGATACCTCGTTTTTCAGCGGTTTCCATCACCACCTTGGGACTGTCAACATGGCAGGTAATCACATCTACGCCCTGGTCAACCATGCTATTGGTGGCCTCTGCTTCCTTCACCGGCACAGACCAATCCCCTGTGAAAATTACCTGGGTGGTAATCTTGGGGTTCACCGAACGGGCTCCCAGGGTAAAGCTATTGACGTTACGGAGTAACTGGGGAATGGGCTTGGCCGCCACAAAACCAAGTTTGCCAGATTTAGAGGTATGGCCGGCCACGACCCCCGCCACATACTGAGCTTCATCAATGTAACCAAAGTAACTGCAGATATTTTTGGGATGCACCCCGTCCTGATAGAGGCCACCGGCGTGGAAGAATTGCACATCGGGGAATTCCTTAGCCATCTCCAGGATGTAGGGATCAAAATAGCCAAAGGAGGTGGGGAATAGGGCTTTAGCCCCGTCTACCTGAATCATGTTTCGCATGGTCTCAGCCACTGCCGTGGTTTCGGGAACACTGGCTTCTTCCACCAGCTTGATGCCAGAGACATTCTTAGCCATGGCTGCAGCCCCTTCTGCGTGGGCCTGATTGTAGCCAAAGTCATCCTTAGGACCCACGTAGATAAAGCCAACGACGTAATCTTTGCTGCTGGTTTTATTATCAGCCGTACCGGTAGGGCTGGGCTGGGCGCAGCTGGTACCCAGTTTGGCAGTCAATCCAAAGGCTGAGGAAGCTAGTAACCCCCGCACGACCTGGCGGCGAGACAAGGGAAAAGACGTGTTACGATCGCGCATGAAGGATCTCCAATAGTTTGGGAAATGATCTACAGATGAAGTGTGGAGGTTAACCAGACTTGCCAATTATCCCTTAAGGATTGATAAAACCTCTCTCACAAGTTGTATAAAAGATAACAATTTTCGTTTTTGATCCATTCCGGCTAGCGTTTTTCCATGTCCCTCACCCGTGCGATCGTCATTGAGCAGGCTCGCCAACAGGGTTTCCATCTGGTGGGAATTGCTGCCTTGCCGCCGCTCCCGCCATCACCTGAAATTCAGGCCAGGGACCACTTGCAACGCTGGCTAGAGCAGGGCTATCAGGCCGATATGGCCTGGATGGAGTCTGCCAAACGCCAAGATATTCGTCAGGTGATGCCCGAGGCCCGATCGCTGATTGCCGTTGGTCTCAATTACTATACTCCCCATCGCCATTCTCCCCATCAGCAGCACGGTAAAATTTCCCGCTATGCCTGGGGCCGCGACTACCATCGGGTTCTGAACCGGCGTTTGAAGGCCCTGGCCCACTGGTTGGAAGCTCGCGTAGATAGCCATGGGCAACCTATTCGGGTACGCTACTACGCTGACACCGGTCCCATTCAGGACAAATTTTGGGCCCAACAAGCGGGCCTGGGGTGGGTGGCTAAAAATGGTAATCTGATTACTCGCCAGTACGGATCCTGGATTTTTCTGGGGGAACTCCTCACCACCCTGGAACTATCCCCCGATGTTTCCCATACCGCCCACTGCGGCACCTGTACCCGTTGCCTGCAGGCCTGTCCTACCCAGGCCATTACCCAGCCCTACGTGGTGGATGCTAACCGTTGCATTGCCTACCACACGATTGAAAATCGAGCTCCTGCCTTACCCGCTGAGATCGTCCCCCATCTGCAAAACTGGGTGGCTGGCTGTGATATCTGTCAGGATGTGTGTCCCTGGAATCAGCGCTTTGCCCAACCCACCGATATCCCAGAGTTCCATCCCTATCCGGAGAATTTGGCTCCCCCGTTAACGACCCTGGCTACCCTATCGGAGACCGATTGGCACCAGCGTTTCCGGGCATCTGCCCTGCGTCGTATTAAACCTGCCATGTGGCGCCGTAATGCCCGGGCAATTTTGGCAGCCTCTCATCAGGAGAGCTAAAACTACCCAGGCTGCTTTTATCCCTGGCTAGGGCTATCAAGAGAGGATGGACTCGGAACTTTATCGGTACTATTCCATCGATTCCCCTGGTAAACTAAAATTTCTCTTTAAACATTTACTGTGCTGAAGCGGACGGTTCTCTTTTCCTTACTGACTCTGACTGGTTGGCTGGTTGCCCCCTTGCCAGCCTCCAGCCAGGTTCTTACCCCCTACGTATTGCCCCTTGACTATAGGACTCTGGCTGATCAAGGACGCTTCCTGGCTAACCAGGCTCAGCAGTTAGCGGAATTGCGCCAGTCTAATCAGGCTCTGGCCTTAGCCCAATTGGCGGTACAACTGGCTCCCAATGACGGTCAGGTAATTGCCTTGCTGGGGGGACTTTATTTGCAAAATGATCAAATCGACCTCGCCATTACCTTGCTAGAACGGGCTAAAACCCTTATCCCAACCAATGGACGGGTTTTGTTTTCCTTGGGTTCAGCCTACTTTCAAAAGGGTAATTATCGGCAGTCAGCCACCTATCTGGAGCAGGGGCTTAAGCTAGAGCCTAATAATCCTAATGCTCACTTTGATCTGGGCAATGCCTACTTTAAACTCCAGCAGTATAACCAGGCCATTGCTAACTACAATACCTCAGTAAAAATTCAGCCTGACTTCTGGCCAGCTGTCAATAATGTTGGCCTGGTCCTCTATGAGCAACGCCAGATCACCCCTGCCTTAGAAAAGTGGACCAAGGCTCTGGAACTGGCAGGCGCCAATGAATCGGAACCCAAGTTGGCCATGGCTATTGGTCGTTACACTCAAGATAATTGTCGAGTTACGGCTAATGCCAGTAGCGATCGCTGCCAGAAAGCTATCAAACTTGGGGTAGAAGCTCTAGAGCAAGATAGCCGTTACGGTAATCCTGACTTTCTAGAGAAAAATCTCTGGGGACCGCGCCTGGTTACCTCAGCCCGGCAGTTCTTTACCGCCCCTGTGATTAAAGCTTTGCTGCAGGAGCTCTAGGACTACTATTAGATTGGGTCCCTAGATTTAAAGGTGAAGATGCACAAAGAATCAAGCTAGTCATCCAGCCTGCGCCTAAATTTTGTCCCCATCCCTTGAGTCTAAAGTCTGCCATGAACCCTAGTGCCCTACCTGCCCTGATCGAGCAAATGTGCCAGCCCGGTTTCTATCCCCATGGGGTGACAGAACCGATCCAACTCATGCAGACCCATGTTTCCTACGTTCTACTAACGGGAGACTACGTTTATAAGGTTAAAAAACCCGTTAACTTTGGTTTTCTAGACTATTCCACCCTGGCCAAACGCCACCACTTTTGTCAGGAAGAACTGCGCCTTAACCAGCGCACCGCCGCACCGCTCTACCTGGAGGTGGTGGCCATTAGCCAAACTGATCATACCTACTACCTGGGGGATGACCAACCCGTGGAGTATGCGGTGAAGATGGTGCAATTCCCCCAGGAAACCTTACTCAGTGCCCTGTACGATCGCGGCGAACTTAGCGAGAATCTGATTCGGGAATTAGCCCAGGTGGTGGCCCGTTTTCACGCCCAGGCAGAAACCAACGACTATATCCGTAGCTTTGGGACGGTGAGCCAGGTACGCCAGGCCTTCGATGAGAACTATGAGCAAACCCTGGGCTTTATCGGTGGCCCCCAAACCCAGGAGCAGTTTGATCAGACTAAGGCCTACACCGACGCCTTCTTTACCAGCCAGGCCGATCTGTTGCAGCAACGGGTTGATCACCATTGGATTCGAGCTTGCCATGGCGATCTCCACCTCAATAACCTGTGCTACTGGCAGAACCAGCTCTATTTATTTGACTGCATTGAATTTAACGAACCCTTTCGCTACGTCGATGTCATGTACGACGTCGGCTTTGTAGTGATGGATTTGCTGGCCAGACACTGCGATTCCCTGGCTACCGCCTTTCTCAATCACTACGTTGAGCAAACGGGCGATTGGCAAGGGCTGCAACTTTTACCCTTGTATATTAGTCGCCAGGCCTACGTGCGGGCCAAGGTGACCTCCTTTCTATTGAACGATCCCGGGGTTGACCAGGCGGCTAAGGACGCAGCCAGTCAAACCGCAGCAAGGTACTACCACCTGGCCTGGTCAGTGCTCCAACCCCGCAAGGGATTTCTGTACTTGATGGCTGGTCTATCGGGGTCCGGCAAGTCGACGACGGCGCGAGAATTGGCCCGACAAACTGGGGCCATTCATTTGCGATCGGATGCGGTGCGCAAACATCTAGCGGGAGCACCCCTGCATCAACGGGGACCGGACAGTCTCTACACAGCCGAAATGCACCAGAAAACCTACGATCGCTTGCTTGAGTTGGGACTAATGCTGGCTCGATCCGGGTTCACCGTCATTCTAGATGCCAAATACGATCGCCAAGCCCTGCGTCAGGTGGCCATTGACCAGGCCCACCAGTCAGGTCTAGCCTGGCAAATTCTCCACTGCGTTGCCCCCCCTGAGGTGCTGGCCCAACGCCTAGAGTCTCGTTCTGGAGACATTGCCGATGCCACCGTGGCGGTTTTGCAGCACCAGGTAATGGAGCCCTTTAGCCCCCAACTAGAGAGTTTGGTGAAAACCATTGATACAACTACCGATGTACTGGCCCAAATAGCCGCTATAGTTAGGGCCGGAGGCGCCTCCCCCACCTCCTGATCTGGCCGTCGTTCGCAGGAACCATTGTGATTAATCGGATTATTCCGCCAGCTCTCAAGCTCTGGTTGCTATTTCTCTTTCTATACTTACTGTTGGGTTACGGTATTATCTCCAGTATTTTTTTTGGAGTTGTGGCAGGTTTGGCTGGGGGTACCCTGATTGCCTGGTGGACAACTCCCGGCGGTGAGCCCCAAAAACTTGATTTACCAGACCCCCTACGCCAATTAGGGCGACAGTTACGCCAAACCCCCTCGCGTTTTTCTTTACCAGATTTTTTCAAGAAAACCGATCGCCGTTATCCGCGATCGCGCCCATAATACGGCCCTAGCTACGGAGAAGGGGGCGGAGGTGAACCAGAACTTCTACCCAGAATTAGCTTTTTCAGGTCTCGTCACTAACAGACTTCTCCCATGTTATGAGACCCGAAATTGACCCACAACCGGTTCCTGCGCGTTTTGGCTGAAGATCTCTCACCCATTGCTAACCAATCGGGATAACCAGGTAGAATCTAAGGGGAAAACTGTACATTTTTTACCTAACTAAGACCTGGTCTATTATGAAAAATTACCTATTTGTAGCGACTATCTTCACCAGCCTGGGCCTGGCCTCGACCCTGATTCCGGCGGCCCAGGCGAGTCCCCTACCGGACTACTACCTGGGGGTTGGGGTACGCACCTTTCTGCAAGACCCCACCTCCTTTGTTGTTGACGCTAAAGCTAAGATTATCAACCTGGGTAGCCCCAGTCCTACCCTGTCGGTCCGGCCTGCCGTGCTGTTTGGTAGCGATGGCGTTGAAGCCCGCCTACCCCTAACGGTGGATGTACCTGTAGCCGACAGTATCTATCCCTACGCTGGCGGAGGCATCTCCTACAACGCTGACCGCCTCAGTGCCGTGGAACCCATGGTCACAGGGGGCTTAGACATCGGTCTCGGTAGCAACCTTTACCTGGGAACTAACCTGAATGTTATCTTCCATAGCGGTGGAGAGACCGATACGGAAGCCTACTTCACCCTGAACTACGCTCTTTGAGGTTCTAGAGCCTCTGAAAAATTAAACGTCCCTTCCCTCAGTGGGTAGGCCTAATCTGTGGACCTAGCTCCGCCTAAGGGGGCGGAGGCTGGCCAGAACACCCTCCCAGTCTTAGCTTTTTGATGGCTCGTAACTGACAAACTTGTCCTACGTTACGAGCCATGAAATTGACCGATAAACCGGGTCCTAAGCGTTCTGGTCGCACCTACATACCATGGTTCGGTCTACCCTCAGAAGGCTAGGGAGATGGTGCCCCCCTATCATGGGGCCAGCACACTGGCCAGCAAAGCTTTTTGGGCGTGCATACGATTTTCGGCCTGGTCCCACACTCGAGAAGCAGGGCCTTCAATTACCTCGTGGGTAATTTCTTCTCCCCGATGGGCGGGCAGGCAATGGAGGACGATCGCCTCAGGACTGGCTTTTTGCAGTAGCTCACAATTCACCTGATAGGCCTGAAATAGGGGAATGCGCTGGTCGGCCATCGATTCCTGCCCCATGCTGGCCCACACATCGGTGTAGAGGACCTGGGCCTGATTCACCGCTGTTTCGGGATCTTGGGTAATCAATACCTTGCCCCTAGAGCCCAGTAGGGCTCGGGCCTGATCCACAATACCCGGATCGGGTTCATACCCGGTGGGCGAGGCAATATGGACATTCATGCCCACCAGGGCACAACCCAACAGGAGGGAATGGGCGACGTTATTGCCATCCCCCAGGTAAGCCAGGGTGAGTCCCGGGAGATGCTTAAATTCTTCCTGAATGGTCAGCAGGTCAGCCAGAATTTGACAGGGATGCTCTAGATCGGTGAGGGCGTTGATCACAGGGATGGCAGCATAGTCAGCAAACTCCTGAATCTCTGACTGTTCAAAGGTACGAATAGCGACCACATCCAGGTACCGATCTAAGACCCGAGCCGTATCGCTGGTGGGTTCTCCCCGGCTTACCTGGGTTACCCCTGAGTGTAAATCCAACACCTGACCACCCAACTGGTACATGGCCACCGAAAAGCTTACCCGGGTGCGAGTAGAGGCCTTACGAAAGAGCAGACCGAGAACTTTTTGAGGAAAGCTGGGGCGACTTTTTCCAGCTTTAAGATCGGCAGCAAATTCTAACAGGTAGTCTAGCTCGTCGCTGGTGAGATCACTCAAACTCAGCAGGTCCCGTCCGCTTAAGGATGACATGGATGGCTCAACTTCTAAAAATAAGACATTAGCAGATTTGTAGGTAATTGATAAAGTCACCTGGCCAGCCCGATCTCTGCCCCTAGGAGCCCATGGAGGTTGGTTAAAATCGTGTCGCTTGAATCAAGATCAACTATTATTGAAAAACTTTCCTGCCTGTTATCTTGAGCCAGGATTTTTCGCCCTATTTATCCCCTCCTAGGGTTGGCTAGTTTATCCATTTAATAGGTTCCCCAAGCTTCTCTCTATTACACCCCTAGACTCTACTATGATTAGTGCGGTTGTTCTCCCCCAGTCTACCCATCCCCTCCAGAGGTCACAACCAGAGCCAGCCTCCGTTAGGGATCTGGCGGCGGCTGGTCATTTTAGAGCGATCGCTCTGTGGTTGAATCAGCCTCTAGCTCCCCAGGGTATTTTTGTTCAGGTCCAGGCCCATGGACCTGGCTGTCTCCAACTCACCGTTGAGTTTCAGCGCTCTCCCATGCGCGATCGGCTGGTTCGGTTTATCTGTCACCGGATTTGGGAACTTAACTCCGAATTAATCGAAGGCATTCATATCCTGGCTCGACCCATTGGCTGGCAACGGGTGCTCTGGCAACAGCGGGTTAAAATTGTCACCCCCGCCCTAAAGCAGCGTCAAACCACGCAGCAGATTAGCCAGGCTGGCCTGGGGCGATCGCCCCTATCCCATCGCATTCAAGGCAAATCCCGCAAACGCCGACCGATGCCTGTGGCCCAATTGAAAACCCTGCGGGCTTGTATGCTCAGTGGTTCAGCTGTGGCGGCCTTTATTTTAGGGTGTGTCCTGGAAATGGTCAGTACCCCCTCCCCTAGCCTACCCAGTTTGAGTGCCAGCTCCAGCGCCCCTACCACCCAGCTAGCCACAGCCCTGGCCCCCACTACGACTCAACCCGGGACCGCGCCCCGGCAGCAACCGCTATGCCTGTGAGTAGTAGGCCAACAGACTTTGGGTCAGAATCCGCTGCCGCCAAGCGTCCAACGGTGGTGGATGCGGCCCTTGAACCCGTAGGGGTAGCCCAATATTCTAAGCCCAGTGCCACTCCTGGCGATCAGGTCACCCTTTTGTTTGGAGGCGATATTTCCCTTGACAACCTGGATAAGGCCCAAACCGAAGGGGAGGGGGGCTTCTTTGCCGATGTTAAGGACTACCAGCAGGCCGATGTCTCTATGGTGAATTTGGCCACCCCTTTAGCCGCCGCCGCTACCAGTCTGACGGAAGAACTTCACCATAAAACCCGTCCTGAAGTCGTCGATCTTCTCTCCAAAAGTGGCATTGATATTGTTAATTTAACCAACAGTAATCTAATGCAGTATGGGGAACAGGGGCTGGCCCAAACCCTGACGGCCCTCGATAGTAAGGGGGTTTACCGGGTAGGTGCGGGCCGTAACGCCATGGAAGCCCGTCGTCCCGAAATTTTGGACGTCAAAGGTAAGCGTATTGCCTACCTGAGCTACGCTATGGGCGGTAAAAATGCGGCAATGGACACCACTGCGCTGCAAAAACGGGCCGGAGCCAAGGATGGAGCGATCGCAAAGGAACTGGAAAACTTCAAGCAGTCTACGGCGTTTCGGGACCGGGCCGGGCTCAATGCCCAGAATATGCCTCAAATTGTGGAAGACTTGAAGGCCATTCGCAAGCAGGTGGACTGGGTTGTGGTTAATTTCCGTTGGGTAGACAGAATTTCCTCTGAGCCTAATTTTGTCCAAACTAACCTGGCCCGATTAGCCATTGACCAGGGGGCGGACCTGGTGGTGGGTTACCATCCCAATGTGATTCAGGGGGCGGAAATCTACAAAGGTAAGCCAATTGCCTATTCCTTGGGGGATTTTGTTTTCAAGCCAGACAAACCGATCGAAGATCAGGACTCGGCTATGCTCAAGGTGGCGCTCCAGGGTGATCAGATGCGGGTGGAGTTTGTACCGGTGCAGCTCCGGGACTCACGGCCTAAAACCCTCGCCGGACCGGCTGCAGAAGCGGTACTCCAGAAGATTCAGGCGGCTTCGGCTCAATTTCAAACTCCGATGCAATCCCCCTTGGTGCTAAATCGGCAGGCTCCTGTCAGCACACCCCAGGAAGCCCCAGCCCCAGATAGCTCCTTTGTCAACCCAGGGGGTGGCGATACCCTGCCGGTCCCCCCCTCGCCAGCCGCGATCTCCTCACCCCAGGCTTCACCAACTCCCCCCGCTACTCCTAAGGAAGCCGCTCCCAAGGACCTGGAGAAATCTGGCGAATCCCAGCCCTCCAGCCCTAGTCCGGCCGTGGTGGATCCCCTGCCTGCCCTGCAACTTCCCCAGGATATTAACCACCAACTACAGCAATGGGGACCTAAGGTATCGCCTAAGCAAAAAGAGTTTCAGCCGATTCCCCAGAACCGGTCAGGGGCGGGGGATGATAGGTCGATTTCGGCCAATCCCTTACCCGCAGATACCCATCAACAGTCTCAGGATTGGAGCGATCGGGTACCCGCCCAACCCCTCACTCCCCAGGATAGTTCCCAACCAACTAAGGTGGCTGAACCCTCCACCGCTCCTGATATTGCGGTTACCCCGGTTCAACCCCAAGTATAGCCACAGTCACAACGCCTCCTATCCTAAGGATTCTGGCCAAAGGGACATAAATGCGGTGGGGGCTGAAAAAGCCCCCATCCTTAAGGTGTTCGTTATTCTACCCCTTCAATCCGGTCTTCTACCTCCTGGTAGAGTTCCTGTAGGCGCTCCAGGTTTTCGTCACTGGTTTCCCAGTAGCCGCGGCCATTTACCTCCAGTAGGGTAGACACCATGCGGCGGAAGGAGTTGGGGTTGAGGTCCATGAGTCGTCGACACATGGCTTCGTCTTGCATGAAGGTGGTGTTGACATCTTCGTAGACCCAGTTGTCCACGGCGCCCGCGGTGGCGGACCAGCCCATGGTGTTCACCAGCCGCTTGGATAGTTCCCGTACCCCTTCGTAGCCGTGGGAGAGCATACCCTCGTACCACTTGGGGTTCAGCATTTTGGTGCGGGCATCCAGGCGGACGGTTTCCGACAGGGTACGCACCTGGGCGTTGGCGGTGGTGGTGTCGGCGATGTAGGCGGCGGGGGTTTTGCCATCTCCCCGCAGGCTGGCCACCACCTTAGTGGGGTCGGAGTCGAAGTAGTGGGATACGTCGGTGAGGGAAATCTCCGAGGAGTCCAGGTTCTGGAAAGTGGCTTCGGCGGTTTTTAGGGCCGCCTCGAATAACCCCCGGCTGTTGTCCATCACCCCCGGATTGTCGGAGTTGAAGGCAAAGGACTTGCGCTTCAGGTACATCTCCTGCAGCTCCGCCTCGTTTTCCCAGGTGCTGTTTTCCACCGCCAGGTTGATGTTAGCCGCGTAGGAACCGGAGGCGTTGGAGAAAATGCGGGTGGCGGCCTGGCGCAGGTCAATGCCCATCTCGGCGGCCTGGGCCAGGGCGTGCTTGCGCACGAAGTTGTATTCCAGAGGTTCGTCGGCTTCCGCTGCCATTTTCACCGCCCGGTCCAGCAGGGCCATCTGGTTAATGAACAGGTCGCGGAAGACGCCGGAACAGTTGACCACAATATCAACCCGGGGACGGCCCAGATCTTCTAAAGGCACCAGTTCCAGCTTGTTGACCCGGCCCAGGGCATCGGGCAGGGGCTTAACCCCCACAAACCACAGCATCTGGGCCAGGGACTCGCCGTAGGTCTTGATGTTGTCGGTACCCCAGAGGACGGTGGCGATGGTTTCTGGGTAGGCACCACCGTTTTCCTGCCGTTGCCGCTCCAGTAGGCGGTCCACCACAATTTTGGCGGACTGCACCGCCGCCGTGGTGGGAATGGACTGGGGATCGAGGGCATGGATATTCTTGCCGGTGGGTAGAACATCCGGATTACGGATGGGGTCCCCGCCGGGACCGGGAGTGATATATTCTCCCTCTAGAGCCTGGAGCAGGCCCCCCAGTTCGTTATCGGCACAGACCTGCTCGAGGCAAAACTCCAGATACTCCATTAGGGGCTTGAGGCTCTCGCTATTGACGTTAGCGTAGCCAGCCTCCCGCAGAGCCTTGAGCCAGGGCTCTTGGCGGCCGATGTTAAAGAAGTTGAGGCGCGACACCCGACTAACCCGACCTTCGGCGTCGATTTGTTCCTGCACCAGGGCCGTGACGGCAGCCCGCACCGCCTGGTTGATGTCGTAGAGCCGTTGCACATCCGCCAAGTGGCCCCGATCGCTGTTACCGTAGATCTCCTCCAGGTCGCGACCGATGCTCTCAGCAATGATGCGGGGCAGGCCCTTGATGCCGTCTTCTTCCCGGTCCAGGCTGGCGATGTTGACCAGGGTGGCGATCGCCTCCTCAGCGCTGGGGGGCTTGCCCACCACGTGCAGACCACAGGGTAGCAGGCGAGACTCAATTTCCATCAGTTTGATATAGACCTGGCCCACCAGGGTGTCTCGCTGGTCGGCGCTGAGTTCCGCCGCATCCCCCTCCGGCAGGGTCACATCCCGATCCAGGTTACAGACCCGAGCGGTTTCCACAATGGCGTTGACGATCTGCACCGCCCGTCCACTGTCCTTATTGCCCTGGTAGGAGCCAATCAGCTCACTGAGTTCCTTCAGCCCCTTGTAGAGCCCGGCGTTTTCCGCTGGGGGCGTCAGATAGCTGATGGTTTCGGCGTAGCCCCGCCGCTTGGCAATGGTGGCTTCAGAGGGATTATTGGCGGCGTAGTAGTAGAGGTTGGGAATGGTGCCGATCAGGCTGTCGGGGTAGCAACTGGCGGACATGCCCATCTGCTTACCGGGCATAAACTCCAGGGACCCGTGGGTGCCAAAGTGCAGTACGGCATCCGCCCCCCAGATTTTATTTAGGAAGGTGTAGTAGGCGGCAAAACCGTGGTGGGGGCTGGCGGATCGGGAGAACAGCAAACGCATGGGGTCGCCCTCGTAGCCAAAGGTGGGCTGGACACCAATGAACACATTGCCAAAGGCCTTACCGTAGACCAGCAGGTTTTCCCCATCGGTATTGAGGTGGCCTGGCGGTGGTCCCCAGTTTTCCTCCAGGCGATCGGCGTAGGGGGTGAGGGCCTGGTACTCCCGCACCGGCATGCGGTAGGCCACGTTCAGTTCGGGGCTGTGGTACTGGGCCTGGGCATCGTGGATTACCTCCTGCAATAGGGCCTCGGGGGACTCCGGCAGACCTTCGACATCGTAGCCATTCTGCTGCATGGCCTGCATCACCCGATGGATGGATCCGAACACATCGAGGTAGGCGGCGGTGCCCACATTGCCCTTATCGGGAGGGAAGCTAAAGATGGTGATGGCAAGTTTTTTATCGATTTTAGGCTTGCGACGCAGATTTGCCCATTTCATGGCTCGCTGGGCAATGGATTCAATCCGGTCCTGGAGGGAAATAGCCCGACCGGTCATGCCATCTCGGCCAGACAGCACAATCGGCTCGATCGCCCCATCCAATTCGGGGATGGCCATTTGTAGGGCCACCTGGATGGGGTGCAGGCCCAGGTCACTGTCCTCCCACTCCTCGGTGGTTTGGAACACCAGGGGGAGGGCCACCATGTAGGGTCGATTTAATTTTTTCAAGGTCTCGATCGCCTTCGGGTGATCTTGGCGAGCGGGTCCCCCCACCAGGGCAAAGCCCGTCAGGGACACCACCGCATCCACTAGAGCCCGACTGCTATCGACGGGATCGAAGAAGTAGGCCTCCACTGGCTTGGAGAAGTCTAGCCCCCCGGCAAACACCGGAATCACCCGGGCCCCCAGGTACTCTAGTTCCTGCACCATGGCTACGTAGTGGGCATCATCGCCGGTAACTAGGTGGGTCCGCTGTAATACCAACCCCACGGTGGGGGCCAGGGGATCCTTGAGATCCGCCTGAATATCGCGACGGCTATCGTACCAGTTGAGGTATTCCTTGACATCCTCGAACATGGTGGCGGCCATGGGGTGCCAGATACCCATGTCGGGGTAGGTAACCGGCTCTTCGTAGTCCAGGCTATCGACCTGGGGAGCACCGGCTATGGTTTTGTCGGTGATGACGTAGCGGTCCACCAGCATCAGCAAGAAGTTTTCCAGATTTTCGGGAGACCCCCCCAGCCAGTACTGGAAGCTGAGCATGAAGTTACGGGCATCCTGAGCCTTTTCCACCGGCAGGTACTTGAGCACCTTGGGGAGGGTGCGCAGCAGCTTCAGCATGGCGTCTTCAAAGCCGCTGCCCTGCTGCTGGCGGCGCTTCTTCATGAATTCGCCAATCACACTCTTAGACTGCCCCAACTGGGCCATGGAAAAGCTGCCCAGTTTATTCAGGCGCATTACCTGGGGCATAGACGGGAAGCACACCGCCGCATCTAGGCGATCGCGCACCGGCTGCACCGCCGCCACCAGCTTGTCCGCTAGGTCTTCGATAAAGATCAGGGAGGCAATAAACAGGTTGGCGGCCGCCACATCTCGCTGGAAGGCGGCGTAGTTTTCTGGGTCCCGCAGTTCTTCGATTAGATAACCACTCACCTCGATCGCCACCTGGGGATTATGGTCATTGATGGATCGGACTGCCGCCGATAGAGCACTCTGGTACTGGGGCTCTAAAACCACATAGACCACCTTGACCAGCAATCGTCCCTTCAATTCGTCAGGAACAATATGGCGCACAGTGGGCTTAACGTGGGTAAACATGCCGGAGAACTCCTTTCGTAGCTATAGCGGGAAAATCGAGAACAATTCAGATGGGACTAAGCCCAGCTGTAGACACCTCGGGAAACATTTCGAAACAAACAGGACATCAGAAGTCTATTTCAAGTTTGCAACAAAAACCCTAGCTGACAAGGCTTAGGAGCATTGGCCGTTACAATTTGAAACAGATTCCCCCGGTTTTTATCCAGCTTTAGTTAGACCCCTGAGAACAGAGTCGATCAGTCAAAGCATAGGAACTGGGTCGGCGTTCTGGCTTGCCTTTCCCCCGTTAAACGGGGCTAGGGTTTTAAAAAACATCCAAGGGGTACCAGAGCCTGACTTTGTATCAAAATGTCAAATACTCTTTTGCTAGAGTTAATTCCTTATTTTCTCCCATGGGGGTACCAGAATCAATCCTGAGATTAGAGAGGGTGGAATCGATCCCATAGACCGATTCCACCCTCTAGCTTCCCTATTCTGCAGATGGTAGGGAGGGTTTAGGCTCCGTCCCCAGTTTCAGTACGACGACCCCCAGGGGTGGCAGGATCAGATCAAGGGAAAAGGGACGGTTGTGGAAGGCCCAGTCGTCGGACCATTTGCCCCCCAGGTTACCCATGTTGCTGCCGCCAAATTCCCGGGCATCGCTATTAAAGAGCTCCTTGTAGTAGCCCTTTTCGGGTACGCCAACCCGGTAGTGGCTATGGGGTTGGGGCGTAAAGTTACACACCACTACGACAAAGTCATTGCTATCCTTGGTCCGGCGAATAAAGGAAACTACACTGTGGCGATTATCGCTACAGTCAATCCACTCGAATCCGGCCTGGTCAAAGTCCTGGCTAAAGAGAGCCGGTTCACTGCGGTAAAAGTGATTCAGAGCCGCCATAAAGTGCTTCAGCCCCTGGTGGGGTTCGTACTGCAGGAGGTGCCACTCCAAGTCGCCCCAAACATTCCACTCACTCCATTGACCAAACTCCATACTCATGAACAGAGTTTTCTTGCCTGGGTGCATAAACATGTAGGCGTAGAGGCAGCGTAGATTGGCAAACTTCTGCCACTCATCCCCTGGCATCTTGCCCAGCATATTACTCTTGCCATGCACGACTTCATCGTGGGAGAGGGCTAGCATGAAGTTTTCGGTGAAGGCGTACCAGATACTGAAGGTGACGTTGTTTTGGTGGAACTGCCGAAACCAGGGATCCATGTGGAAGTAATCCAGCATGTCATGCATCCAGCCCATGTTCCACTTCAGGTTGAAGCCCAGACCACCGACGTAGGTGGGCCAGGAGACCATGGGCCAGGCGGTGGACTCTTCCGCAATGGAGAGTACTCCCGGGAAGTAGCTGAACAAGACATGGTTGACCTGGCGGAGGAAGTTAGCTGCCTCAATGTGCTCGTGGCCACCGTACTCGTTGGCTACCCACTCACCATCTTTACGGAAATAGTTCAGGTAGAGCATGGAGGCCACCGCATCTACCCGAATTCCATCGATGTGGTACTTCTCGAACCAGAACACCGCATTGGCCACCAAAAAGTTGCGCACCTCGTTGCGCCCGTAGTTAAACACCAGGGTGCCCCACTCCTTATGTTCACCTTTGCGGGGATCGGCGTGTTCGTAGAGGTGGGTGCCGTCAAAGAAGGCGAGGCCGTGACCATCCTTGGGAAAGTGGCCAGGCACCCAGTCCACCAGGACTCCAATGCCATTCTGGTGACACTGATCCACAAAGAACATGAAGTCCTCCGGGCTACCGTAGCGGGAGGTGACGGCGTAGTAGCCGGTCACCTGGTAACCCCAGGAGCCATCGAAGGGGTGTTCCGCTACGGGCAGCAGTTCGATGTGGGTAAACTCCAACTCCTTAACGTAGGGAATTAGGCGATCGGCCAGTTCCCGGTAGGTTAGGAACCGTGCCCCGGGTTTGAGCTCCGCCACCGTAACGACGGGCTCTTCGCTGCCATCGGGCCGACGGGCCGGGTTGGCAGAGGACTCATGTAGCCAGGATCCCAGATGGACTTCGTAAATAGAAATGGGTTGGGTGAGGGGTTCGACCTGGCGCCGGTTCTCCATCCATGCCTGGTCCTGCCAGGCGTAACGGTCTAAATCCGTGACAATGGAGGCGGTTTTAGGTCGGGTCTCCTGTTGGAAGCCATAGGGATCAGACTTCTCATAGATGTGGCCGTCGTAGTTTTTAATCTCGTATTTGTAGGAGGCACCTACTTCTAAACCCGGAATAAACAGATCCCAGATGCCGTTGGAAAGGCGACACATCTGGTGGTTTCGGCCATCCCAGTGGTTAAAGTCTCCCAGGACTGAAACGTTACGGGCATTGGGTGCCCACACAGCAAAATAAACTCCTGTTATCCCTTCCAGTTGGGTAAAGTGAGCGCCAAGTTTTTCGTAGATGCGGTGGTGGTTACCTTCACCAAAGAGGTGAATGTCAAAATCAGTGATGGCTCGGGTTTTGAAGGCGTAGGGATCGTAAATAACGTGGACATGACCGTCGCTGATGTACTTGAGCTGGTAGTTAGCCAGATCTTGAACTTCTAACACGCATTCAAAGAAATGCCGGTTGTGGTTACTTTCCATAACCACTTCCCGGTGCTCTTCGGGTAACACCACCCAGGCTTGTTCCGCTTGGGGCAGGTAGGCCCGCACAGCCCAGACAGTTTTACCATCTTGCTGCACCATGTGGGGCCCCAACACCTCAAAGGGATCGTGGTGCTGATTCCAGACAATGCGATCAATTTGCTCAGGATCAACGGTTACAGACATTGTTTAGATTCCACAGATGATAATTATGCCGATTGAGGCGGTTTGGTGCACTTACCTGCCTATCAATCATCGCCGGGATGGGGAAGGGGCCGATAGATGTTTTCCTACAGCCTCTATAGCATTGATTTGAGGACGAGTTTAAAGTTGGACAGGCTAGATTGCATTCTCAGAATAGCGTTTTGCGATTTACTTTGGCGATTGACTGGGGGCTAAATTGGGGAACAACCCTGCACCTTATCCAGAAATTCTGGCTCCAAGGTTCTCCCATAGGAAATCATTCTTTTTTAAGGGATCTGGATCCAGTTCAAGTAACTCCTTAAAAGCCTCTGGATTACCGAGCCTTTTCCCATACCCTTGTTACCCCGTCAACGGTGGCTAGGGTTATGGTTTGTTTCCCCATCTCCGCTAAGGATGAACCGAGATGCTTTAAAAAACAGGCAGGAGGGGCTTGAGGACACGGCGTAACTTGAGGAGCATAATCAGTCTGGCTAAATTACCACTGGCCTGGGGCGATGACGGTTGCTGGAGCTTTTCCTGAAGAGTGGCATAGTCGGCGGCCGATAGGGGTGCTCCGCTGAGGGGCGATCGGGCTGTGGTAATAATTTCGGTGCGCAGAATCTCCTCCGGAACCTGATCTTTGGGGGGCAAGGCGATCGCCCTACCCTGGTTGAGGAGGGCCAGACCCACCGCCACTAGGCAACTCTGGAGTAGGGCCTGACCATAATAACGGGGCGAGTAATTAGGAGTCATGGCTGAGTTGCATGTTGGCCTTAATCGCTTCTAGCATATCTCCCCTGGTTTCCTCCAGGCTGGCTCCCTGAATATCAACCCGGTAGCGAAAGGGGGACAGGAATCCCTGAATTTGTTTGGCTTTACAGGTTAGATGTAATTGGGTAAGGGCTACCTGGCGATCGCTATCCAGGCTGGCTAGATAATCTGCAAAGCCTAAAAAAGCTAATCGATAGACTAACTCCTGGCTGAACTGGCCTTGAAAATAGCCTCCATGCACATCCCGTTTGCCCCGAGCATAATCCAGGGTGAGGAGAAAATAATCCCAAGATCTCAGTACCTTCTTACGCTTTGCTCGGCTGAGCAGGCCCATCGGTTGGGCGGAACAGCTATTATCCTGCGGGTTGTATTTAAAATCCCAATAATCAGTGCAGTCAAAGTAGGTGAACAGATCGGCCAGGTTAGCGCGACTACTGTCACCATCGCTCTGGTCTTTAAATAAATCGGCCAGGGTCACCACCCGAGAGCCTCGAAATTGGTGGTAGGTTAAATATAAACTGTCCATAGCGTTGCAACTCTGGCCAGTCAGGGCTTCTCCCATCGGTAATCTGGGTAGCAACTCCTGATCCAAGCTGGTCAGGTTAATCAGTCCGTAATCATCGCTATTACCCTGGGGATTTTGCAACGCCACATTACCCAATCGATAACCGCGCGCCTGAGTTCGACTGGGAAAGGCAATGTAATTGGCGGCGGTGGAAGCTAGACGCAGGGCAACATCGCCTTCGTTACAAAACAGATAGGATTCAGGAAATCGTCGCAGGGAAGCGGCCAGAAAATTAGCCCGGCTGGAAATAATGGTCAAGACTGGAATGTCGGGGGAAACCAGAATCAGGCGCTGGAGGCGAAATACATCGCCAATGTCGGGACTGGGTTTTCGATTAATCGATCGACTATCGAAAACATCAGAGAGAATGCGGATAACATTGGTCACCACAAAACCTCCCATGCTGTGGCCAATAAAGCTCAGCTTGATCTTATTTTGCGATCGCCCTCGCCACTGCTCCCTTGCCCTGACCATGGTCTGGGTATAATCGGGGCTATCTGTAGCGGTGGTCGTCAGCCCCTGGGCGGTACGGATGACCAGGGACTGATCAATTCGCCGGAGCAGTTCTACCAGATCGAGAACACCAAAGTTATCGGCCCGATAAGCATCCCGAAAGTAGACAATTAACCGCAGCACCACCAGAGCTGCCATCAAAATACCCAAGATCAACAGCAAGGCCAGTACTAAACTGATCACCAGGATGGACCAGGAATGGGGCCAGTTGCTCCTGAATGCTCCCAGGGTCATAATTCTAAGGCCTAGCAGCAAAAGGGCTCCCGCTCCTCCAATAATCAGAAAGTCCCGGGGTAGGCGGGGCAGGGCGGTCAGGGCCTCCCAGATTTTCTTCAGGCTAAAATCAACGTTTTCTGATGGCCATCGATAGCCAATAAAGACCCGGTTAGGTTGGTTGCGGATGGCGGAGTCTTGGCGGTTAATAAACTGAAAAATGCTACTACACCAGTCTATAAATCCCTGGCGATGAGTGTTGTAGCCGTGGATAGCAATGACCAATTCGGCGGTGCTATCCGGACTGTTGGCGGCCATGTACTGTAACCGCTCAACAATTTCCTCGAGGCCCTGGATTGCCTGCTTTTGCAAGGTCTCGTCAACTTTCCCAGCTTCTTCAATGTTGGGGGGAGCGCTACTCATGACAAAGTAACCAGGAATTTTGCCTTCGACTCCCTGAGAACTATCGATAGGAACCAGTTGAGTCAGGTTTTCCTGCCCAAAGACAAACTTTTGAATGGTGAAGGGTAGGTATTCCATGGGGAGGTCCTTTAGCCGCGATTAAAATAGCTTTGGCCAGAACACGGAGTACAGAATTGATCGGTAAAACCAAGACTGGACCAGCGTTCTAGCCGCCCTCCGCTCCGGACGACAGGGCGGAGGCTATAGAAACATAGCTGTAGCCCTTTAGCTCAAGACATTGGGTCAGGCTATGGGCTGAAACCCATAGCAAAAACCATCGCCGTCTTGCCCTACCCGGACAGGCGACTGCTCTAAGGCTACGAAACCAAGGAAATCTTCAGTTAAGATCCGTAGTTCTATTCCCACCTTAGTCTAAGTCGCTGAGACTCATCCGGAAGGTTCACGAAACGCTACGCAGAGATTCTGCAGTCTTGGGAGTCTTTAGCTTTGGCCAACAGACTGAGGACACAGTTGATTGGTTAAAACTAGCGATCAAAACCCTTAGATGGCACAGCTTCACCCTTTCTGGCCCGTGGTACATGGCTAGGTCTCTATGGGGTAGTTAGGACTGATTATGCCCCTGGTTGATCTCTGCCCACCGCTGTTCTAATTCCTGCTGCTCTTGCTTGAGGTTCCGCTCTAATTCTTGAATTTCATCGCGACGGGCGGCGGTTTCTAGAACCCGTCGATCCACCTCCTGGCTTTTCAGGGTGAGGGATTGCCGCCAGCGTTCAGCCCGTTCAATTTCCTGTTCCAGGGCTTCTGGTGTAACTCCGTAGGTAAGGTACTGTTCCACCAGATTTAATACCCAGGGAATGGCGTCTTCTACGCCAGTAATCTGGTTCAGTCCATCTACCTCCACCAACACCAGGCTACCTTCGGCAAAGGCTAGCATCCGGGAGGTTTCAATCAGGCGTTCCTTGGGCATCCGTTCCCAGGTGGCTTCGGCGGTTCGTACCGCCAGCAACGCTATTTTTGCTCCCCCCAGGAACGCTTTTTTCTGTACCTTTGCCAGATATTGCATGGTGCAGACAAATCCTTGTTTCTCAGCTTTGAATTTATTCTTAGGGTTACCGCTAAAGCTATACCTTAGCGATCCAGCAGAAAAGCCATAATCAGGTCAACTAGGCTGGCCTGATTTACCTTTCTAAGGGTAGCGTGACACCTACTAACCTTACCCTCTATCATACCTGTAGCTATCAGTCCTGAGCTCAGGATTGATGGTGGGTAATCTTTGACATCAGGCCCTCCGATAACCATTCAGTCAAGTCCCTGACCATTACTGATCCCTACCTATGGCTTTACAGCAAACCCCCTTCTATGCCCAATGCATTGCTCTAGGGGGGCGTATGACTACCTTTGCTGGTTGGCAGATGCCCGTCCAGTTTACGAGTATTGGCTTAGAGCATGCAGCGGTCAGAACCCAGGCCGGTCTGTTTGATATTTCCCACATGGGTAAGTTTGAATTGCAGGGCAAGGGAGCGATCGCCGCCCTACAGCGCCTGGTGCCCTCTAACCTGGCCCGGCTGCAGCCCGGTCAGGCCCAGTACACCGTACTGTTGAATCCCCAGGGTGGCATTATTGATGACCTGATCGTTTACCGGCAAGATGCCGGTACCGCTGGGGAACGGCTCATGATCATCATCAATGCCGCCACCACCGAGAAAGATAGGGCCTGGTTACTCGATCAAATTCTGGATGGGGACGTCACCTTGGTGGATAACTTTCGCGATCGCGCCCTGCTTTCTCTTCAGGGTCCTGAGGCCGTTCACTTGTTACAACCCTTTAGCGGTTCCGATCTGGCCCAGGTTACTGCCTTTGGCCATCTGGATAGTACTCTTTTGGGGTCATCCGCCTTTCTTGCCCGTACCGGTTATACCGGCGAAGATGGCTTTGAAATTATGACCGACCCAACCACGGGGTTAGCCCTCTGGGATGCCCTGATCCAGGCAGGGGCCGTGCCCTGCGGCCTGGGAGCCCGGGATACCCTGCGGCTAGAGGCGGCCATGCCCCTCTACGGTCAGGATCTTGACGATACGACCACTCCCCTGGAGGCGGGGTTAGGCTGGCTTGTCCATCTGGAGGAAAAGGGTGATTTTATCGGGCGATCGGTACTAGAGCAGCAAAAGCAAGTTGGTACCCAGCGCCGCCTGGTAGCCTTAACCATGGCCGATCGCCAGATTGCCCGCCAGGGTTATCCGGTGATCTATCAGGGTGAAGTGGTGGGGGTGGTCACCAGCGGCACCCTATCCCCTACCCTTAAAATCCCCATTGCCCTGGCCTATGTCCCTACCTCGCTGGCCAGGATAGGGCAGACCCTGGAGGTGGAGATTCGTGGTCAAGGGCGATCGGCCCAAGTGGTAAAGCGCCCCTTCTATAAAAGAGCTCGACCATAGGGGGCACTAACAATCTGCAAAATAGAGTGTGCCAACTTGACAGACTCGTGGCAAACTGGCACTGAGTTGGGCAATTTGTCCATCAAGCAGACTTGCGCTTAGGGATGAGGTGAGGCTATGGCATTTGAATACCCCGAGAATCTGAAATACTTGGATAGCCACGAGTACGCCCGGGTCGATGAAGAGGAGGAAGACCTGGTGGTCGTTGGGGTCACCGCCTTTGCGATCGACCAATTGGGGGAGATTGTCTTTTTAGAGCTGCCTGAGATTGGGGACAGCGTCGAAAAGGGGGAAAGCTTTGGGGATATCGAATCGGTCAAGGCGGTGGAAAAACTCAAATCTCCTGTGACTGGGGAAGTAGTGGAGCGCAACGACGTTTTACTAAATACCCCGGAGGATATTGGGAATGACCCTTATGGCGACGGCTGGTTAATTAAGGTCAAAGCCAAAAACCTAGAAGAGGAGCTAGAGGACGCGATGTCTTCCCAAGAGTACAAGCTCAAAGTGGAAGGATAATCAGATCTCTAGGGACACGAGGTTCACCAAGACTTTGCACAAGGTCCTAGACCGCTGAGGTTTATCCCTGGACGGAGGTGCATACTAGCCAATCCGTAGGATTTATTTCAGAATGTAAAGATAGTTTAGATTACCCTAATCTAAATCTTTATTTAGAAATCTACGGCAAACGGCTATGACTCCGCCTCTCTCTGAATCCACCAAAGCCTTCCCTAGGACCTTAGCAGCTCCTGCCCCTAGCTTAACCCAGGCGGGTGAGGCCGGTGCGGCGGTCGATCAGGGTGAGGTCACCTGGAGTCCCTTTGTGGCTCGTCATTTGGGTTTGACCCCTGAGGATATTGCCACCATGCTAGGGGTCCTGGGCTACGAAGATCTGGAGCAATTGATCGAGGCCACCCTGCCAGAGGCGATTCGATTCCGGCGAGATCTGAACTTACCTCAGGGGCTAGACGAGACCGCAGCCCTGGCTAAGCTCCGAGCGATCGCGGAGCAAAACCAGGTGTGGCGGTCTTTTATTGGTCTGGGTTACGCTAATACCCTCACCCCCTTGGTGATTCAGCGCAATATTCTAGAGAACCCTGGCTGGTATACCCAGTACACTCCCTACCAGCCAGAAATTGCCCAGGGACGGTTGGAAGCCTTGCTAAATTTCCAGACCCTGGTCACTGATTTAACGGGTATGGAAATTGCCAATGCCTCTCTGCTGGATGAGGGTACAGCGGCGGCGGAAGCCATGACCCTGGCCTTTAACGCCCGCCAGAAAAAGACTTCTAAAATCTTTTGGGTGGCGGCGGACTGCCATCCCCAAACCATTGAGGTGGTAAAAACCCGTGCCCAGCCCCTGGGGATTGAGGTGGTGGTGGGCGATCGCCAGCAACTTAGCTTTGACCTGCCCCTGTTCGGTCTATTGCTCCAGTATCCTGCCACCGATGGCGCCCTTTACGACTATGGGGATCTGGTTACCCAAGCCCACCAGGCCGGGGTTCTGGTGGCCGTTGCCGCTGATTTGCTGAGCCTTACCCTGCTGCGTCCTCCCGGGGAGTTTGGGGCTGACATTGTGGTGGGGAATAGTCAACGCTTTGGCGTTCCCCTGGGGTTTGGGGGACCCCACGCCGCTTTCTTTGCTACCCGCCAGAGCTACGCCCGTAAATTACCCGGTCGCCTGGTGGGGGTTTCTAAGGATGCCCGGGGCAATCCAGCTCTGCGCCTGACCCTACAAACTCGGGAGCAGCACATTCGCCGCGATACGGCCACCAGCAATATTTGTACGGCCCAGGTACTATTGGCCATAATGGCCAGTATGTACGCGGTCTATCATGGTCCCAAGGGGCTGCAGCAGATTGCTCGACGCATTCACCGACTCACGGTTACCCTGGCCCAGGGCTTGACCCAGCTAGGTTTTAGCCTGACAAGTGCCAGCTTTTTTGACACCCTCTCGATTCACACCGGCGATCAAACGGCCGCTATTCTGGAGCGAGCCGTCGGTCATTGCATTAACCTGCGCCCCTTGAGCCCTACCCGACTGGGGGTAGCTCTAGATGAGGCTACCACCCCTCAGGATGTGCTTGACCTCTGGACTGTTTTTGGCGGCAGTGAAGCTGCCCGGGGTCTGGCCTTTCTGATCCAAGACCCGACTCTCGCCGATGCCATACCCGCCAGTCTGCAACGCACCTCTGCCTATCTGACCCATTCGGTTTTTAATCGCTACCATTGCGAAACCGAGATGTTACGGTACATTACCCGACTCCAGAGTCAGGATTTGTCCCTGGCAACTGCCATGATTCCCCTGGGATCCTGCACCATGAAACTGAACGCCACGGCTGAAATGGTGCCCGTTACCTGGCCGCAGTTTGGCCAGATCCATCCCTTTGCTCCCCCTGACCAAACCCAAGGCTACCGTCGCCTCTTTGCCGACCTGGAAAGCTGGCTGGCGGAGATTACGGGCTTTGCCGGCATTTCCCTGCAACCCAATGCCGGAGCCCAAGGGGAGTACGCCGGGCTACTGGTGATTCGGGAATACCATCGTCAGCGGGGTCACCATGATCGCACGGTCTGTTTAATTCCCCAGTCCGCCCATGGCACCAACCCTGCCAGTGCGGTGATGGCTGGTATGCAGGTGGTCACCGTCGCCTGTGATGATGCTGGCAATATCGATGTCGCCGATCTGGAAGCCAAGGCCGAAAAGCACCAGGCCCATCTAGCGGCCCTGATGGTAACCTATCCCTCTACCCATGGGGTGTTTGAAGCAGAAATTACAGTCATCTGCGATATTGTGCACCGTTATGGTGGGCAGGTGTACATGGATGGAGCTAATATGAACGCCCAGGTAGGACTGTGCCGTCCCGCTGACTTTGGTGCCGATGTTTGCCATCTGAATCTCCATAAAACCTTCTGCATTCCCCATGGTGGGGGCGGTCCTGGGGTCGGACCAATCGGCGTGAAGGGTCATTTGGTGCCCTACCTGCCGGGTCACGGTCTGGCGCCCGAGGTTGGGGGTAACCAGGCGATCGGGGCTGTCAGTGCAGCTCCCTGGGGTAGTGCTAGTATTCTGCCGATTTCCTGGATGTATATCACCATGATGGGGGGCGAGGGGCTGAAACGGGCGACTGAAGTGGCTATTCTCAGCGCCAACTACATTGCTAAGCGCCTTGAAGGGTACTACGACATTCTCTACACCGGTCAGAACGGCCGGGTAGCCCACGAATGTATCGTAGATGTGCGTGGCTTTAAGCAGTCCGCCAATCTGGGGGTAGAAGATATTGCTAAGCGCCTGATTGACTATGGCTTCCATCCCCCCACCATGTCCTGGCCGGTGGCGGGTACCCTGATGGTAGAACCCACGGAAAGTGAATCTCTGGCGGAATTGGATCGGTTCTGCACCGCCATGATTGCCATTCGGGAGGAAATCCGGGCCGTTGAAACCGGCGTGGCAGACACTCAGGTCAACCTGCTGAATCAGGCACCCCACACTACCGCCGATCTGGTTAGCGATTGGTCCCGTCCCTACGATCGCCAAACGGCGGTCTTTCCCACCCCCTTTACCCGGCAGTCAAAATTTTGGCCAGCGGTAAATCGTATTGATCAGGCCTACGGCGATCGCCATCTGGTCTGCTCCTGCGTTGGCATGGAGGCCTATCCTCAGGCTTGAGGTTGGCATGGCTGCTGTAGTAGCCTTACCATAGGCTTTAAATCAGCTTCCTCCTCCCCACCTTAAGATCTATGAACCCTCCCTACCCATTCCCTCCATTCCTGTCTCGATTAACGGCAGCTTGCTGCGGGCTAATGCTATCTCTGGGGTTGGCTATGGGTTGGGCGGTTGCCCCGGCCCAGGCGATCGCGGTGTTTCAATTACCTACTCTGACGGCGGGTTCCCCTACCTGGTTGGTGGATGATGCCAACATTATTAGTCGCATTAATGAAGGCAAAATTACCAGCCAGTTGGGCAACCTAGCCGCCGCCACCGGTAACGAGGTGCGTTTGGTGACCATCCACCACTTTGACTACGGCGAAACGGTTCAGACCTTTACCGACAAGCTCTTCGATCGCTGGTACCCGACCGCCACCGATCAAGCTAATCAGGTGTTGCTGGTGCTGGACGATGTTACCAAAACCGTGGGAATTCGGGTAGGAGACCAGGCCGCTACGGCCCTGCCACCCGATCTGGCCACCAGTGTGGCCCAGCAGACCGTATTGGTGCCCCTGCTGCAGGGGGACAAGTATAACCAGGCTCTGTTGGATGCCAGCGATCGCCTGGTGGCGGTGCTGAGTGGCCAGCCCGACCCTGGTGCGCCAGTCTTTGACGAAGCCTTTGATACCCAGAGTGAGAGTACCTTTGCTAGCGCCGAAAGTACTGAAGAAAACCGCAGTAACAATGCCGTGATCTTGATTGTGCTGCTGGTCTTGGCCACGGTGATTCCCATGGCTACCTACTTTTGGTACGTGGGTTTTGGTAACTAGCGTCCAGAGCGGTTTACAACCATTGCCTGGGGACCTTAAAAACTCCTGCCTGCCTATCTAAAGATCTACCCATTGACGCAGAAGATTCCTGTGGGTTTTGTGGATCAGATCGAATTCCAGGGTTTTACCGTATTTTTCAAACAGCGATCGCTGTACCGTGTCGAGATCGAAGAGAATCTCCCGTTGATGGGGGTCGCGCACCAGGCTTTGGACCCAGGTGACAGCGGCTAGCCGCACTCCATCGGTTACCTCAGCTACGGCATGGAGAAAGGTAGATGGGTATAGCACCATGGACCCCGCCGCCAGTTTAAAGGATTGGGGACCGGGGCCATCGTCGATGAGTAATTCTCCTCCCTGGTAGCTATGGGGTTCACTGAGAAATAGGGTCAGGGACATATCCGAACGGATGGGTGGGTCTCCCATCAGGGCGTTGTCGGTATGCCAGCCGTAGCCCATACCCGGACCATAGCGGTTGATTAAAGCTGGGCGGATTGTGTGGGGTCGGGCGATCGCCTGAAACAGGGCATTGCTCCCCAGGGCCTCGGTAATCATAGCTTTGATCGATCGGGCGGTATCCGTATCGCCCTGCAGCTGCTGATTATGTTTAACCGGTTGGGCAAACATACCGGCAGTCTGCCTACCGTCAACAAATTCTGCCACTTCCAGGTATTGGTGGATAGTTGCCAGATTTTCAGGGGTCAACACCTGGTCAATACAGGTAATCATGATTTGCGGGTGCAAGAGTGAGGTGTAGTCGATTATATTTTGTCTGACGGATGGGGTGTATTCCATCCCGGTGAATCATCATCCAGGGGAGACCTATGGCTACCCTCAATTTCAACACCACCAACTCCACCTTTCGCCAGCTCCTCGGCAATGGCCTCAGTTACCATGTGCCCCCCTTCCAGCGCGACTATTCCTGGGGGGAAGATGAGTGGGATGACCTCTGGCAAGACATTACGGCCCTGTTTGATACCGATGGCGAACCCGCCCACTATATGGGCTATCTGGTGTTGCAATCCTCCGACAGCAAGCACTTCGACATCATCGATGGGCAGCAGCGTCTCACTACCCTCAGTATTCTGGTGCTGGCGGGTCTGTCCTACCTCAAGGATCTGGTGACAGCGGGGCTAGATGCAACGGATAATGGCCGTCGCCAGGCCCAACTACAGAATAGTTACATTGGTTTTGTGGATCCAGTGAGTCTGGTTCCCCAATCAAAGTTGTCCCTGAATCGCCACAACAACCGCTTCTATCAGACCTACCTGGTACCCCTCGATCGCCTACCCCAGCGGGGCTTGAATGCCTCTGAGCACCAGCTCCGTAAGGCCTTTAATTGGTTTAAAGACCGGGTGAAAAGCCGTTGTGGTGCCCAGCCCGACAGTGGCAAACGATTTGCCGCCTTTCTCGATGCGCTGGTGGATAAGCTATTTTTTACCGTGATCACCGTCACCGACGAGCTCAATGCCTTTAAGGTGTTTGAAACTCTGAATGCCCGGGGGGTGCGGCTATCCTCCACCGACCTGCTGAAAAACTATCTGTTCTCCCTAATTAGCGCTGGCGAGATCCACGAAACCGAAGTTCAGGCCCTGGAGGACCGGTGGGAACGGATTGTGGGCCTGCTGGGTAGTGAGAGTTTTCCTGAGTTTCTGCGGGTGTTTTGGAATAGTCGCCATCGGTTGGTTCGCAAGATCGATCTGTTTAAGGCAATTCGCCGCAACATCACCACCCGGGAGGGGGCCTTTACCCTGGTGCGGGATCTGGACTACTGCGCCGATATCTACGCGGCTCTGCGGGATGGTCAGGACAACCGCTGGCGTCCCGATGAGCGGGATGCTCTGAAACAGTTGATCATGTTTGGTGTGCGCCAACCTCTGGCGATGTTGTTGGCCTGCTATCAGCGGTTTTTTCAGAGCGATCGCAGCGCTTTTACCCGCATTCTCCGAGCCATTGCAGTGATTTCCCTGCGCTATAACGTCATCTGTAACCTACCCACCCACGAGCAAGAAACCCTCTATAACGAAATTGCCTGGAAGGTCTCTGAGGGCACCTACAGTACCTATGGCCAGGTGCGGCAGGCCCTGCGCCGCGTCTACCCCGATGATGTCCAATTTAAGGGGGCTTTCGCAGAAAAGGAACTGCGCACCACCAATAGCCGCAATAAGAAGATTGTCCGCTATATTCTATTTGCCATCGAAAAGCAGCGATCGGGCCAGGACCTGGATGGTGAAAGTGCCACCTACAACCTCGAGCATATTCTGCCCGAGCATCCCTCCCCCGCCTGGACCTACATTGACGAGGCCAAACAAAATCGGCTGATCTACCGTCTAGGTAACATGACCCCCTTGCAAGCTACCCGCAACCGGGACCTGGAAAATGGAGGCTATGGGGCTAAGCGATCGGTCTATGGAGCCAGTAATTTTCAGATTACCCAGGCCATTGCCGAACGCTATGACCATTGGGATGAAGAGACCATTGAAACCCGCCAAAAGTATTTGGGGGATATCGCCGCTGGCATCTGGCGGATTGATTTTGGGGACTGATGGGTGATCTACCTGGGTCTCTAGTCTGGTTAGGACAAGTTTGTCAGGCTAGGGTGGGGTCCAGAGCTGAAGGACCCCAGCGCCACAGGGACCTGGCCAAGCACAGCGAAAACCCGATTATCAACAAAAGTTAAACCTGGGGCGGCATTCTGGCTCGCCTCCGCGCCGCTAAAGCCCTGATTCAGGATAAGCTGGATGGGGTCCAGGCGGGTACCCTTGCTCCCCAGGGGCTGACTTGTCAGGTTTCGGTACCTGCCCCTGTCTACTTCCCTTACCCGAGTCTATGAACATTTCCCCTGCTCCCTCCCTCACCAGTCGTGTGGTTAACCAGGTACTCGCCATTAAGCCCCTGTGGAACTGGGCCAGGGGTCAGGCTCGCACCATGATGATCAAACGGGCTGAGGGGATTGGGGTAAGCTGGTTAGACCGGGTACAGGTGCTGCGATCGCGCCACACAGAGGACGACTTCTCGCCTCTCTGGCAAACCGATCTGGAGGCTGTGCAAAACCCTCACCTGACCTACCCTACCTACTACACCACCAGCTTCCACGCCTACGACGAGGGTAATCTGGGCTGGCAACCGGCCATGGAGGTAGAGGTCGCCGCCCTGGCTGTGCATGCTAAACTCTGGCCTGGGGTTGGGGCCCAGGGGGATGCTCGCCTACGCCAGAGCTACCATGATGTCCTTACCCACCGCCTTCCCCACTCCCCCAGGACCATTCTTGATTTGGGTTGTGGCGTCGGCCTCAGTACCGAAACCCTACAGGCCACTTACCCTGAGGCTGAGGTCACGGGGGTAGATTTGTCCCCCTACTTTTTGGCCGTAGCCCAGTATCGCCAGCAGGACCAAGGCACTCATCGCCCCCGGGCCATTACCTGGCACCATGCTGCCGCCGAGCACACGGGCCTTCCCAGTGCTGCCTACGACCTGGTATCCGCCTGTTTAATCTTTCACGAACTGCCCCAATTTGCCGCCCGGGCGATTATCCAGGAGGCCCGTCGGTTGCTGCGCCCAGGGGGATACCTGGCGATCATGGATATGAACCCCGGTTCGGAGGTCTATAAAACTATGCCGCCCTTTATTAAGACCCTGCTCAAGAGCACCGAACCCTATCTAGATCAATACTTCGCCCTGAATCTGGAGACCGCCTTGGTAGAGGCTGGGTTTGAGCAACCGACCATGGTCTGTAATACTGCCCGCCACCGTACCCTGATAGCTGCCGTGGGGTAAGAGGGCCATGGCTTTCCCCTAGCCCTATAGCTAGCCCCTGGTGTCCCTGGGGACTGGATCCTGGACAATCAAGACCAGTCTGCATGGGAACCACCCAGGTGGGTGATCAGGGTGAGGCGATCGCCATAGCCACAGCTCTGGGCAATTTCTTCCTGGGACTGCTTAGAAACCTGTAACAGCAAGCGCGCCCTCCTTTGCCGCTGTTGTTGAACATATTGATAAAGGGAGAGGCCGGTGCGGTTTAAAAAGGCTTGACAGAGCTCAAACTCCCCCAGGTTTAAAGCAGCGGCCAGGGGTGCCAGGGCCATGTCTGTGGATAGGTAGGTCTCAACATATTCAAACAGGCGACGCAACCGGGCGTTATCTAAGGGATGGTCTACCCCAGGGGACAGGGGCCGCACCCCGTAGCCTTGCACCAGATAGATCGCCATCGCCATCATTAGCTGGTCTCTATAGAGCTGGCTGATTGGTCCTGGCTGGGGGTCGCTCAGGGCCTCCTTGAGGACCATGGCCAGGTGATAAAGATTCCCATCGTAGAGGCCAAAGTGGGGGATAAGGTCTGGGGTTGCCCCATCCAATAGCGATTGACTCACCTGGTCCATAAAGGGACTGGTCAGGCAAAAGCTAGTAGCCTCCAGGGGCTGGTGCCAGATGGCAGCATGGGACACCCCGTCGGGGCAGAGAAGACCCATTCCCGGCACCTGCAGCGGTGGGGTTGCCTGTTTTCCATCCAACCAGTCTTCCCGATCAATCGGGGTTTCTAGTCCAGATCCACTCAGGTTAAAAAACGTCAAGACGTGGTGCCCCTGGGGCTGATACTCGGGTACGGCAGCGGGGGGCAGGTGATCGTAGTGGAGCATGGCAATACGCCGGTTTTCCTGGGGCCAGTGGATAACCGTCGGGGGATGGGAATTGACCTCAATCAGGCTATCGGTTCTATCCAGATTGACCCGCTTAGGCCTGGCATGACTCATATTTTTCCAGTATGGCTGCATTGGTTAACCTCTCAGCAATTCTCATTTTGACAAAAAGCTATCCAACGGCCAGGAATAAGGGTATGGTAATGCCATCTGAGAGAGCTAAGAGAGCCAGAGCTGTTGAAAAAGGCAGGTTTGTTTAACAGGCTAGTGGACTCGTTTCGCCAGCG
>JBEITR010000030.1:0-37779 GCA_040374765.1 Leptolyngbya sp. | reverse complement strand
TGCTCGGTTGGGAGGATGGTCCGGGTATCGTTCCCAACGTCCTCCCGGCATGCCCACTCTGATTCATGGCCTGCGGCAGTTTGAGGCGATCTTCCTCGGATGGAAACTGGCTCAGACTCCACTTATGTGTACACCGTAGCCCTCCATAGAGGGACAAACCCAGGGTCGGGGCGGGACACTGAACTCCAGGGCCCAATCCGTAGAACTGGTTATTGTTGTTCTGGGCGTTGGTCTGCTGGTTAATGGTGGTTCCCGCACTACTGGAGGTGGATCGGGAACTACTGCCCGATGCGGGAACCGTAATTTGTTCACTGGGACCGGGCATGTCGGTGGCCCTGGCCAGAGATGGAAAGCCCGCGATCGCCACGATTCCTGCCGTTAAAAGTAAGATAGCTCGGGTCATGGCTAAAAGTTAGTAAAGACGCTGAGGTTGGTGGACGCTCCTGCGGAAAAGGTGCTGGATCGGCTGTCAAGGGTGCGAATAGTCTCGCCGGTGAGGTCTTGCTGCACCAGACTAAAGGGCTCCGCCGGATTGCGAATTTGGAACTGGGTCTGCCCGGTTAAAATGCTGCTGGCCCCATTGACTGGGGTGACGTTCTCGCCGTCGAGGTAGAAACCCCGCCCCGATCGCACCTCAACTTCGCTAGACACCATCGTACCCCGGGTCATCTGGGTGGAAAAACCAACGGAAAAACCAATAGTCTGGGCAGAGGCTTGGGGAGCCAGTAGCAGTAAGGGGGCGATCAGCAGGGGGCAAAGGGCGCTGGCCCGCCAACCGGGTATTTTAGAATTTAGTGTGGCCATACCTATAAAACTAGTCATAACTACGGGTGATTAAAGATGCCAGAGGTCGGTAACCCTGGCCGGGGTGAGGCCTTTACTGAAATACCGAAAAGGTCCTGGAAGATGTATGGGTAGAGGTGGTCTGATTGGTCACAGTGACCGCATCTAAGCCGGGGGTAAATTGCTCAATACCCAGGTTAAATTGCTGCTGGGGTTGCACAATCACAAAGGCAGCAGCAGGAGACACCGCCTGACCGGGGGTGGAAACGGTAACATTTTCCCCAGCGATCGCAAACCCACTGCGATTAGAAAATTGCTGTTCCACAATATTGGTGGTGGTGGTTTGGTTGGTACAGGTGACGGTGCGAGAAAACCCCCAAGCACTGTCAGAAAAGGACTGGGCCACCAGCTGAGCCTGAGCGACAGGGGCCATCGAGCCAAGGGCAACCAACCCAGAACCGGCGATTAAGACTAAACGCATCATGGCAACTTACCCGATAAAAAAGTCAGTATAAAAAGGGTGGCAGGGCAAACTTCCAGCGGCCCAAGCCTAGGGAGCCGAGGCACTGGACCCATCAAACACACTAAAACTGCGGGTTTGGGTTAACACCGCCCGGGTGCCCGGCCCACCGGGGGTAATGGTGCCCTCGCCAGTGGGCGTAATCGAACCCCCCAGGGTTTCCCGCGACCCGCCCACCGTCACACTAACATCGGAATAGGCGGGCAACACCACACTGCTACCACTACCCAACGTGGTAGGGGTACGATTATCTGGCGTAAAGGTACTCATCGAAAAGGTAAAGGCCCCACCATTGGAGGGGGCATTAAACTGGGCACTGGGGTTAATGGCGGCACCGCTATTCAGGGGGCCAGTCACCGCAATACCCGAGCCCGACAGAGCAAAACCCGCCGTGGTGCTGGCACTGGCGCTGCCCGAGGCCCCATCAACGGTGAGTTGGACTTGGGTGGCCCGACTTTGGGTAAAGTCAGCGTAGGCCGGTAAGCCCGCCCCCCAGCCCAGGGCTAGCACCAGGCCCGACAGAGTCAGCCAGAAAAGATGTCCTTGCATTACAAAAGATCCTAATAGCAGTAAAAAATTATGGGTTTAGCCATTCTTCAGCTTCGGGAAAGAGGTTACCAATTTCTCCCCGGGCTAAAGAACCAGGATGCATCAACCCCAGTGCTGACCAGAGTGTCGAAAAATTCAGTTACCGGTCAACCCCTACCGAGCCAAGGAGATTTGGCTAGCCTTCACCTCCTTGCCTGAGGCGAAGGCCATAGGCTGGGGCGGCAAACCTGCGCTCTACCTGGCAGGCAAAACCGAGGGGCAAGCCCAACCCCAGTCTAGAAATTGGCCGCAGTAGGGTAGAGGATTGTCCCTTAATGCATTTAGCGCATTAACAGCACCATCACCCCGCGCCAACCAGACACCTACTTAAAAATGGTCACACTGTTCTGTTGTAGGACACTGGCGGAGGTACCAGCCCCACCAGCGACAACGGTAATCCCGTCAAGACCGGCGCTAGTTGTAAAGCCATTGTTACTACTAGCGGCCCCTGCCAGACCTCCGGTCGTCCCCCCGACCTGCACGCTAATGTTAGCGTAGGCGGGAGCGGTGACCGAACTGCCGGTAACGGCAACAGTCGCCACAGTATCTTCATCGGCGGCCGACTGGGAGAAGCTGAAGGCCCCCCCGGTGGGACCAGGTACTGCCGCACCGGCGGTAATTCCGCCGGTTGCATCAATCACCGGCAAGGTCACCGCCCCGAGACCAGATCCGGACATAGAACTAGAGGAGGTTCTTGCGGTTGACTCGAAGGTTGCGGGTTGTACGGTTAGGGTCACCTGGGTAGCGTGACTGTTGGTGATTAGTTGGGCGTGGGCAGGCATCGCTACCACCATAGCCAGACCAGAGGCGGCTAGGGCAAAGCGACCAAAATGAACCAATTTCATGGAGTATTCTCCTAAGTTTCAGGTAATTGCCAGAAGAGATTAAGCCCACAGGGCAAATTCACTTCTAAAGTGGTTAGGTCTCCAGGGAGACCGATTGCAAGCATGGAATATCAGGCAACCTTTGAAGAAGGAAAGACCTATGGACGCGGGACCTTAATGCAGTAATAAAATTCCGCAATCAAGGACATCCTGAGCAAAGGAAATAAACCTTATTCCTCAATCAATTTCATGTCTCGCAACCTGAAATTAGGTTGTCAGTTACGAGACATCAAAAAAATGGCATAGTCAGACACTCGAACAAGTTGTGGCCCCAGACAACGGGACTACGGCCATAACTTAGGCTAACTAGCTTGCTCTTTACCCAGGGCGAAGCCCGACCCACCACAGCTAGGGTCATCTTAGTGGTTGATGCTGTCTATGCATAGACAGCATCAACCGCCGCTAATCGGGCTTCTATTTGAACACCGACACGCTGTTCTGTTGCAGTACGCTGGCCGTCGTACCGGCTCCACCAGCAACAACGGTAATCCCGTCAAGACCCGCAGTGGTTGTAAAGCCGTTATTACTACTAGCCGCACCGGCCAGAGATGCGGTCGTCCCCCCAACCTGCACGCTATGATTAGAATAGGCAGGAGCGGTGACCGAACTGCCGCTAACGGCAACAGTAGCGACAGTATCTTCATCGGCAACCGACTGGGAGAAACTGAAGGCCCCCCCGGTGGGACCAGCCGCTGCCGTACCGGCGGTAATTGTGCCAGTAGCCCCAATCACCGGTAAAACCACGGCCCCAAGGCCAGACCCGGACATAGAACTAGAAGAAGTTCTGGCGGTTGACTCAAAGCTAGCCGGTGCTACGGTGAGGGTCACCTGGGTGGCGTGGCTATTGGTAATCAACTGAGCATGGGCAGGTACGGCCATGGCCATAGCCAGACCAGAGGCAGCCAGGGCGAAGCGACCAAAATGAACTAATTTCATCGAATAGTCTCCGTAGATTTGCATGATTTAAGATGTGCCAAAGTACTTTAAAAGCGCACTAAAGTACGGCAAAGTTCTTGAGTATTCACCATCCCAAAAATCGCTCCAAAAGCTCGCCTCACGTCAAAACGGGAAGCTTACATTCAATGATTTTTAGCTTTTCAAAAATTTGAAAAAGGGTGAACAGAAGTAGAATGCGAACTAAGTGTGCAAAAAACGTCTTTTTTGCAACAAGAACGTGGAGGGTAGATAGAAGGCACTCTGGTTGTCTGAAAGTTCAAGCTTATCTAGGTAGAAGCAAAAATTTTCTGCAACAAATATGACTATACACGTTTTTTGACGTACACGATACAGGGCGTATATCACTTCATATAATCTTATTCTTAATGAGGATGGCAAGGGTCGCCTGCCCTAGGGTGGCTTCAGCATCCGGGGCTGGTCACCCACGCCGCAGGACAATTAACCCCAGCTAGGGGCCGGGGTTAATCGGTAGGCAGCCGATCGCGCGTCCCTGTGCCCTCAGCCTGTAGACCCCGGGCTAAGGATCTCAATACCCTCTATGATCAAAGCAATTACCCATCCCCCTAACTACCCCCATGCATAAAATTCCCGTTACGGTCATCACTGGCTTTCTGGGGTCAGGCAAAACCACCCTACTGCGCCATCTGCTTCAGAACCATCAGGGGCGACGGATTGCGGTGCTGGTGAATGAGTTTGGCGAGGTGGGCATTGATGGAGAGTTGCTGCGATCGTGCCAGGTGTGCGATCTAGAGGAGGGGGCTGGCGATCCGATTAATATTGTCGAACTGGCCAACGGATGCCTTTGTTGTACGGTGCAGGAGGAGTTTCTGCCCACCATGGAAGCCCTGCTGAAACGACGCCAGGATATTGACTGCATTTTGATTGAAACCTCTGGCCTGGCCCTGCCCAAACCCCTGGTGCAGGCCTTTCGCTGGCCAGAAATTCGTAGTGGTGCCACCGTGGATGGGGTGGTAACGGTGGTGGATGGGGAAGCCCTGGCCCAGGGCGAGCTGGTGGGAAACCTGGAAGCCCTAGAGGCCCAGCGCCAGGCCGATGATAGTTTGGATCACGAGACCCCGATCTCAGAACTGTTCGAAGATCAGCTGGCCTGCGCCGATATGGTGCTGTTGACTAAGGTGGATACCCTCAGCCCCGATGGCCGCGATCGGGTACAGCAATGGCTACAGGATCGGGTTGCCGCCGGGGTACAGATTCTGCCCTGCCACCACGGCCAGGTGAGCCCCGATCTCTTGCTGGGGTTCAATGCCGCCGTTGAAGATGACCTCCACCATCGCCCCAGCCACCACGACCACGAGGATGACCATGATCACGACGACCACATCACCTCGGTTTACCTGGAGTTAGACCAGACCTTTAACCCTGCGGATTTAGTGGAGCGCCTACGCACCCTGGTGCAACAGCACTCGATTTACCGCATTAAGGGCTTTGTAGCCGTCCCTGCCAAACCCATGCGGCTGGTGATCCAGGGGGTAGGGCAACGCTTTGACCATTTCTACGATCGCCCCTGGGGCACCGATGAACCCCGCCAGACCCGGTTGGTGTTTATCGGCGAAGACCTGGATGGGGCCTCCCTGCGGTTATCTCTGGAGTCCCAGGGGTAGGGTCAGGACCCCAAGGATAAACCTAACCGGGGCCCACCCACCGAAGACCGGGGCGATCGGCCTGGGTGAGCCTTCTGACTCGCCTGCATCCTGGAAGCATGGCTACGGCTATACTTGAGCTAGCGAATTTTTTCGATTTTAGTCTCTCCATCATGCGTATCTCCCTCAACTGGCTGAATCAACTGGTGACTGTCCAACTTTCCCCAGAACAACTGGCAGACGCCCTCACCATGGCCGGCTTTGAGGTAGAAGATATCGAAGACCGCCGCACCTGGGCCGATGGGGTGGTGGTGGGCCGGGTGGTGGATCGGACGGCCCATCCCGATGCCGACAAACTCAGCGTCTGCCAGGTAGACATCGGTGCCGGTGCTTTATCCACCATTGTTTGCGGCGCGGCCAATGTTCGAGCTGAGGCCTGGGTGGCGGTGGCCACGGTGGA
Organism: Leptolyngbya sp.; assembly: GCA_040374765.1. Classification (GTDB taxonomy): domain Bacteria; phylum Cyanobacteriota; class Cyanobacteriia; order Phormidesmidales; family Phormidesmidaceae; genus Nodosilinea. The sequence goes on along the minus strand of JBEITR010000030.1, from coordinate 31,986 downwards.
TACCTACCTGCCCCGGGTCGATCTCACCATCAAACCGCGCAAACTGCGGGGGGTAGCCTCGGCTGGGATGATCTGCTCCCTGGCCGAGCTGGGGTTGGAGAAAGACTCGGCGGGCATCCACATTTTCCCTCCCGATCACCTCACCCCCGGGCAAGATGTCCGGCCCCTGCTGGGTTTGGATGATGTGATTCTAGATGTCACCTCCACCGCCAACCGGGCCGATGCCCTCAGCATGGTGGGGTTAGCCCGGGAAGTCGCGGCCATTACCGCCGCCCCCCTGCACCTGCCAGTGATTCAGCCGCCCCAGATCCCTGACGGTGGTCCAGCCCCCACCGTTACCCTCAAGGATGAAAAAGCCTGTCCCCTCTACATGGCCACCGTCCTCGATCGGATCACCCTGGCCCCTTCGCCCCTGTGGTTGCAGCAACGGCTACAGGCGGCTGGCACCCGGCCCATCAACAATGTGGTAGACATTACCAACTACGTCCTGCTGGAGTGGGGGCAGCCCCTCCATGCCTTTGACGGAGAACGGTTGGGGCAGACCGGCGGGACCTCCCTAAACCTGGGGGTACGCTACCCCAACTCCCCAGAAACCCTAAAAACCCTAGATGGCCAGGACCGGCGGCTAGAACCTGAAACCCTACTAATTACCGCCAATGATCAGCCCGTGGCCCTGGCCGGGGTGATGGGGGGAGAGGCTACGGAGGTTTACCCAGGCACCACAACCGTGGTGCTGGAGGCGGCCTACTTTGATGCGGCGGCCATTCGTAAGTCGGCCCGCAGCCAGGGCCTGCGCACCGAAGCCTCGGCCCGTTACGAACGGGGGGTCAACCCGGCGGAGCTAGGGCTGGCCTGTCAACGGGCCATTACCCTGCTGCAAGAGCTGGCGGGGGCGCGGGTAGTGGCCCAAACCACTGCCGCCACCTCCCTGGGGCAGGCGATGCCGGAACGGGTCCTAGAGTTGCGGTTATCTCGAGTCCACCAGGTGTTGGGCCCGGTGCTGGATCGCGGCGATCGCCCCAGTCCCCTGCCGCCCCACCGGGTTGAGGAAATTCTCACCAGCCTGGGCTGTACAGTCACCCCCCTGGATCAGGGGCAAACCTGGTCGGTACAGATTCCCCCCTACCGCTACCGCGATCTAGAGCGGGAGATTGACCTGATCGAGGAAATTGCCCGCCTCTACGGCTATAACCATTTTGCCGACACCCTGCCCCAAAAGTCGGCGGGGGGCTACCTATCGGTGGAAACCGCCCTGGCCCGTCGCCTGCGGGAGGCCCTGCGGGCAGCCGGTCTGACGGAGCTGTTGCACTACTCCCTAACCAAACCCAGTAGCGATCGCCAGGTGGTGCTGGCCAATCCCTTGTTTCCCGAATATTCTGCCCTGCGCCAGGATTTGATCGATGGCCTGCTGGAGGCCTACGCCTTTAACTTGAACCAGGGTAATGGGTCCCTCAACGGGTTCGAACTGGGCCATATCTTTTGGCAAGATGACCAGGGCATCCACGAGGCGGAGGCGATCGGCGGAATCCTGGGGGGTGACTGCCGCTCCAGTCAGTGGCCCACCAGTGGCCAGCCCCAACCCCTGACCTGGTTCGAAGCCAAGGGATTACTGGAGTCGGTGTTTCAGCGTCTGGGGCTAAGGGTCGATTATCGCGCCGACGCCAGCGATGCCCGCTTCCATCCCGGTCGTACCGCCTCCCTATGGATTCGGGGTAGCCTGGAACTGGGGCGGTTTGGGCAGATCCATCCCCAACTGCAGCAGCAGCGCCAGCTGCCTGCCGAGGTTTATGTGTTTCAACTCAACTGGTCCGTATTAGAGACGGCGCTGGTGCCACTGCTGCGGAAGGCCATCAAGTTTACGTCCTACTCCTCCTTCCCCGCCAGCGATCGGGACCTGGCCCTCTACGCGCCTCTGGCGGTAACCGTGGCCGATCTGGAGACCGTCATAGAACGGGCTGGGGGCAAGCTACTGGAGTCCGTCGCCCTGTTTGATCAGTACCGGGGCGAATCTGTCCCGGCTGGGCAACGTAGCCTGGCCTTCCGGCTGGTCTATCGATCGCCGGATCAAACCCTCACCGATGACCTGGTAGAACCGGTTCATCAAAAGATTCGGACAGCCCTGGTAAAACAGTTTGACGTTACCCTGCGTAGTTAGTTTGGGCAGTGAGTTTGTAGCTTTGCCCAGAAAATCAAAGGTCTAGTCGTCGCCAGAGCGGATGGCTAGGTCCGCGCTGGCGTACCCGTTCAAGGGACTTGCCTAGCCGTCGCCGTTCTCCCCTGGAGAGGCCAAAAAGAATATGTCGACTTTCCGCCAACAGCAGCGCCAGGGTAAGACCGATACACAAGCCCAACCCTAGGGCGGCAAGGCGATTATAGGCCAGAGCGTAACGCAGGGCAGTCCAGGTAAAATACTGGTGCATCTGGGCGATTTCCCGACGCAGACCCATCAAGCTGAGAACGCCCAAGCTTAACCACAACAGCCCGGCAACCAGCCACCAGCGGCGGTTCAGAATTAACCGCAGTCGCTCCAGGCGGTAATCATCTCTGGAATCACTGGCCACAGGTAGAGTCTCTACTGAAGGGAATCAGAGGCATTATCCCGACGGACAATCTCAGCCGGGGCAGATACCACAGTACCATAGGCATGGCCGCGCCAATCCCGCCATAGGGCCAGCAGAGAACTGGCGATAAAGATACTGGAATAGGCACCCGCCACAAAACCCACAATTAAGGCCAGGGAAAAGTATTTCAGGGTGGGGCCACCCAGCAGGAAAATCGCCACCAGGGGCAGGGTAGCGGTCAAGCTGGTATTAATGGAACGGGTCAGGGTTTGGTTAACGGCATTTTCGATAATGTCATTGATATGGGTTTGGGGAGAAAGCTTGATGTTCTCCCGCACCCGGTCATAGATAACCACCGTATCGTTGACGGAAAATCCCACAATGGTTAAGAGGGCTACGATGAACAGGCTATCCACCTCGACCCCAAACCCAAGCCCCAGTACGGCAAAAATACCCACCGTAATCAGAACGTCGTGAAACAGGGCAATAATGGCAAAGACCGCGTAGTCAAGCTCAAACCGGAGGCTGAGGTAAACCACAATACCGACAAAGGAGAGCAGCAAAGCCAGTAACCCAGAGGCCAAAAGCTGACGACCAATGACTGGACCCACCGAGTCAATTTGGGTGCTGCCCCCATCGAAGGGACCAATGGCCTTGTCTAGAGCCCCTTGCAAGGTAGTCCGTTCCTGCACCTCTAGGGGTCGGGTACGAATGGACAGGATCTGCAGGGCCGGATCGAGGACTTGAATACTGCTGGACTCCAGTCCCTGGGTAGCCAACACCTGACGCACCTGACCCAGATCAATATCCCCACTACAGGACTGACTGAGGGCGCAACTGCGGGTCAGTTGGAGACGGGTTCCCCCGACAAAGTCTAAACCTGGCCGCAGGGGGCTGCCCAACTGTTGCCAGGAAAGCAGCATCGCCCCAAAGCCCACGATAATAATCAGGCTGGAGAACCACCACCACCATCGCCGTTGTCGAATAACCTTGAGCTTCATGGCTTGCTCCTCAGGACAGGGGTACTTAGTCCGGGGCAAAACCAACCGGGATTGCGAAACTGAGGCATACCTAAGACCACAAATAACAGGGTGCGACTACAGGTGAGGGCCGTAAACATACTAATCAGAACCCCTAGGCCCAGAGTGAGGGCAAACCCCTTAACCAGGCCTGCCCCTAACCAGAAGAGAGCCGCACAGGCAATCAGGGTAGTGACATTGCTATCTACAATGCTGGAAAAAGCTCTATAAAAACCAGATTCTACTGAGCGATAGAGGGTTTTGCCAGCCCGCAGTTCTTCCCGAGTGCGTTCAAAGATTAGGACGTTGGCATCAACGGCCATGCCAATACTGAGGATAAACCCAGCAATACCAGGCAGGGTGAGGGTAACCCCCAGTAGGTTAAAGGCCGCCCAGGTCAATAGGGCGTAGATCACCAGGGCGATATCCGCCACCATACCCGGTAGGCGATAGTAGATCGCCATAAAGAGTAAGACTAAAATCAGACCGCCAATCCCTGCGTAGAGGCTACTTTGAATACTATCGCGGCCCAGGGTGGGGCCGACGGTACGATTCTCCACCACCTTTACCGGTAGGGGCAGGGCTCCACCCCGGAGTTGTACCTCCAGATCGCGGGCGGATTGGGCGGTAAAATTACCGGAGATTTCGGCGTTGCCCCCAGCAATGCCGGTTTCGGCGTACTGCACATCCACCCGAGGGGCACTGAGGAGGCGGTTATCGAGAAAGATACCCAGGCCCCGTCCCGTCCCCGCCAGGGATCGGGTCAATTCAGCAAACCGTTCGCCCCCCTGCTTGTTAAAGGTAATCTTGACCACCCATTGGGTACCCCCACCAGGGACGGCCAGGGCATCGGTAAGCTGGTCCCCGGTGAGTTGACTAGGTTCAAACAGGGCCGTAATGGCACTCTCACTGGCCTTAATATCAGCCTTGAGTTTATCGATTTTGCCCTGGGTCTCGGCATCAAGGGTGGTATTTTTTCGCAGATTGACCTGTAGGGCCGCCAACTCTGCTACGTGGGCCTGCAGTAGCTGCTGCTCGATGGGCAATTGCCCCTCCGTTCCCGGCTTTTGGCTGCGGAATTCCAGTTGGGCGGTACCCCCCAGGATCCGCTCAGCTTCTTCAGGATCGCTAACACCGGGTAATTGAATCAGCAGTTGGTTGTTGCCCAATTGCTGGACCACAGACTCAGAGACCCCCAGACCATTCACCCGGCCTTCTACCACCTTCTGAACAGCGGCCATTTCCCGTTCGCCAACGGTGGTAATGGTGGCTGTGGGCTGAACCTGCAAAGTCAGCTGGGAACCGCCCCGCAGATCCAGCCCCAGCCGGGTAGGCAGCTGGGTAATTACGAAGATGGCCGCTAAGGTGAGGGCCAGAATCAACCCCAGCCAGGCTTGGTATTTCGCCATGATCAAACCTTAAGAGCGAGCATTTTTTCTACCGCCGCCTCAATTTGCTTGGGCTGGACGATGGTCAGGCTTTCTAGTTTGCCATTGTAGGGAGTGGGAATATCCTGGGAAGAAAGCCGCAACACGGGGGCATCCAACTCGTCAAATAGGCGATCGTTGATGGAGGCAATGATTTCAGCCCCAATCCCACCGGTTTTCATACACTCTTCCACCACGATGACCCGGTGGGTTTTGCGAATGGAAGCCCCAATGGTCTCAAAATCTAAGGGTTTTAGAGAAATCAGATCGATGACCTCTGGGTCAATCCCCTTGGCCTCTAAGCCCTTAGTGGCCTGCATAACGTGGTGCCGCATGCGGGAGTAGGTCAGGATGGTCACGTCCTTACCGGGCCGTACTACCTCAGCCTTATCCAGGGGTAGTACATACTCGTGGTTGGGCAGATCGTCCTTGAGGTTATAGAGCAACACATGCTCGAAAAATAACACCGGATTGTCATCGCGAATTGCCGCCTTGAGCAGTCCCTTAGCATTATAGGCGGTGGAACAAGCGACAATTTTCAAACCCGGTACGGCCTGAAAATAGGCCTCCAAACGCTGGGAGTGCTCTGCCCCCAACTGCCGCCCAACCCCACCCGGGCCGCGAATCACCATAGGGATTTTAAAGTTGCCACCGGAGGTGTAGCGCAGCATACCGGCATTGTTGGCAATCTGGTTAAAGGCAAGTAGGAGAAAGCCCATGTTCATGCCTTCAATAATTGGCCGTAGCCCCGTCATGGCTGCTCCGACCGCCATACCGGTAAAGCTGTTTTCGGAGATCGGGGTATCCAGCACCCGTAAATCGCCATATTTTTGGTAGAGGTCCTTAGTGACCTTGTAGGACCCACCGTAATGACCCACATCTTCCCCCAGGACAAAGACGGTTTCGTCTCGGGCCATTTCTTCGTCGATGGCCTCCCGCAGGGCATTGAACATCAGAGTTTCTGCCATAGTTTTGGAAAAGTATTAGGACTGGCGATTAGGGGTAAACAATTCGGAAAAGTGAGGGGAATGGGCTCAACCCAATGGCTCGACGAAAAACCTAGCCTGGAACACCAAACCGGGATCGGAGGGGCTAGTCCTCGGCAAAAATATATTTGTAGAGATCGGCTGGGTTGGGTTCAGGACTCTCTTCCGCAAAGGTCAGGGCCTCGTCAATGCTGGTCTGGATGCGATCGCGAATTTCCTTCAAGTCCGCCTCACTGACCAGCTTTTGCTCCAGCAAATAGGCTTCAAAGCGCTTAATGGGATCCCGCGCCAGCCAGCTTTCCTTCTCGGCCTTCGACCGTAGTTCATCGGGATCAGCCAACGAGTGGCCCCGAAAACGGTAGGTAAGGCACTCAATCAAGGTGGGGCCTTCCCCAGCTCGAGCCCGGGCTACGGCTTCCTGCGCTACGGTGTGTACCGCCATCACATCCATACCATCCACCTCAACCCCCGGCATGCCAAAAACCGAGGCCTTCCGATAGATTTCGGGCTGGGAGGTGGCCCGTTCATGGGCCATGCCAATGGCCCACTTGTTATTTTCCACCACAAAGAGAATGGGTAATTTCCAGAGGGCCGCCATGTTCAGGCACTCAAAGAACTGCCCATTATTGCTGGTACCATCGCCAAAGAAGCAGGCCGTTACCTGGTCAGCCCCAGCCTGACCCAGGGCGTCCCGCCGGTAGCGCGACTGAAAGGCAGCTCCCAGGGCAACGGGAATCCCTTCTCCAATAAAGGCAAAGCCCCCTAGCATATTGTGTTCACTGGAAAAAAGGTGCATCGAGCCGCCCCGCCCGCGGCTGCAGCCGGTTTCCTTACCAAACAACTCGGCCATGACGTTGCGAGCTGGCACCCCAGCACTGAGGGCATGGACATGGTCGCGGTAGGTACTGCAAACGTAGTCATCACTGCGGAGAGCTTTAATCACCCCGCTGGAAACGGCCTCTTGGCCGTTGTACAGGTGCACAAACCCAAACATTTTGCCGCGATAATACATCTCGGCGCATTTATCTTCGAACAGCCGCCCCAGGGTCATATCCTCATAGAGCACCAAGGCCTCCGCCGCCGTGATCGGGGCGATCGCAGCCTGAAACTGGGGTAGTGTTCTTTCTTGAACCATGGTCTGCTGGGTCCTATGCCACAATGTCCAACACTTGACTATAGCGAAAAACTTACCCCGATAACCAGGGCAAAGTCATAGGCCTATCATACCGATGGTTGGAGCGTTATTGACCAACTTGAAGCGCTTCTAAGCATCAACTTTATAAAATCCCTAGGGGCTGCTGAGGATTTTTCATCCCCTTCCTTAGATATGCAGACTGCTATTTTTTGAAATAGTCCCTTGATAGCGGCAACAAAGGTATGCTCGCCTGGATAGGATTTAGACTCCTATGGTAAGATTCTAGGCCTTGGTGAGGTTTTTTATTTTATAGAATCTCTGGGAGAACATAGCGGTTGCAGATAGGGTTAATTGACTCCGCTAAGGCTACAACGGTACCGAACAGGGTTATCGCTATCGGTTTTTTTTAGCTACTATGGCGGGTGGGTGAATTCGCGACTGGGGACGGCAACTGTGCAAATTCCACTAGATTACTATCGAATTCTGGGGCTACCTGTTCAGGCTACGCTGGAGCAGTTAGAGCAAGCCCATCGCGATCGCGGTCTGCAGCTGCCCCGGCGAGAGTTTTCTGAGGTCGTGATTAATGCTCGTAAGGACCTAATTGATGAGGCCTACGGAGTGCTATCCGATCCCGAGCGGCGGCGTCAATACGACAGTAAGTTTCTTGCCAACGCCTATGGAGTCGAGCCCATCCCTAGCCTCACCTTAGAAGGGCCGGACAGCAATCGTAGTAGTGGAGATATCGGCGAGGCCACCCTGCGATCGCTGGCCACAGAAGCCCGGGTGGGAGAAGAGGCCACCTCCACCATCGATATCGATCCCCAACACTTAACGGGAGCCCTGTTAATCCTGCTGGAAATGGGGGAGTACGAGCAGGTCATCAATCTAGCTCGCCCTTACTTTAATGCTGGATCCATTAGCTGGTTAGCCAATCAGCCGGGCAATGGCCCAGCTGGTCAAGGGGATCTGGTATTGATTCTGGCCCTAGCCTATCTAGAACTGGGGCGAGAGCAATGGCAACAGCGCCAGTACGAAGTGGCGGCTAGCTCCTTAGAAAAGGGCCAGGATGTACTAGTCCAGCAAAACCTATTTTCAGCGATCCGGGCTGAGATTCAATCCGAGCTTTACAAGCTTCGCCCCTACCGCATCCTGGAACTGGTGGCCGGTTCCCTAGACCAAACCCGAGAACGGCGCCAGGGATTGAAGCTTCTGCGGACCATGCTGGAGGACCGGGGTGGGATTGAGGGCGGAGAAGACGACCTCTCGGGCCTGGCGATCGATGACTTCTTACGTTTTATCCAGCAACTACGGGATTACCTAACCACCACAGAGCAACAGGAACTCTTTGAACAGGAGGTGCGTCGCCCTTCTCCCGTGGCTATCTATCTGACCGTTTATGCTTTACTAGCCAGGGGATTTGCCAGCCATCAGCCAGCCCTGATCCGCCGCGCCAAGCAACTGCTCATGCGCCTAGGAAACCATCAGGATGTCCATCTGGAACAGGCGGTCTGCGCCATGCTACTGGGACAAACCGAGGAAGCTAGTCGCGCCCTGGAACTGAGCCAAGAGTACGAACCCCTGGCCTATATTCGGGAGCATTCCCGCCATAGCCCTGACCTATTGCCAGGCCTATGTCTCTATACAGAACGCTGGCTGAAGGAAGAGTTGTTTCCCCACTTTCGTGACCTGAAGGAACAGACAGCAGCCCTGAAGGACTACTTTGCCGATCCCCAGGTCCAGTCCTACCTGGAATCTATGGTAACGGCGCCGGAATCGGATCGGGTTACCCAGACCGGGCCGGGTCAGCCCCAACCGTCTCCCCTCTACGGCGAGGCTACCCTGGGTAGTCGACAAGGCCCCGCCTCGTCCTTTCCGTCCCAGGTCACTAGCCCCACCCCCCCTGATCAAGTGCCTTCCCAAGGACAACCTAAGCAGCATCGCTTTCCTGTCGGCTCTGCCCGCCCCTACCAGACTGGCCGGGCAGAGACTCCCATTGACTACTCAGGGCCAGCTGCAAACGGTAAAACCCATGGCCCGTCAGGTCTCCATACCGCCAATCGGCAGGAACACGACAGGAATCGGCCCCTGACGCCCAATCCGGATGCAGCCACCCTTTCGGTGGCTGAACGGGTGGCCCGCCTCTCTCCTGAGGGCAAACTCAACCCCAGCCCGGATCAATCCCCCAGGCCAGAACGCCAAAGGGGGCGGAGAAGGCCTTCCCCCGGTCAGGATGCTAAATCCGTGGCCAGTCTGGCTCCTGGTCAAGCCTTTCCAGCTTCAACCCCGTCAGACCTGCGTCGCCAGGGCAACAGTCCCTCCCTCCGTTGGGGTCGCCTGGTCTTGGTGGGTTTGGTGGGCTTGCTGGGAGTTGGGGGCCTAGGGTTTCTCACCATGCGCACCGCCGGTTGGGCCCTAGGAAGTTTTAACGGCCCCCGCCTCAAGGGTGTTCCCCTGGAAATTAATGTTGCCCAGCCTGCCATTGATATTCCCCCAGCCCCCAGTCCTGAGCAGCAAATTGGGGTTAAAGATATCGCTAAGCAGGTGATTGAAGACTGGCTGACGGTGAAGCGATCGGCCCTTGGCAAGGAGCATAAAACCGACGGGCTAGCTGGTATTCTGCTGGAGCCGCTTTTAACCCAATGGCAGCGACGAGCGGAGGCCGGGACTCAGGAAAACTGGTACTGGGAGTATGACCATAGGGTGGAGATCACCTCCGTAACCCCCGATGACCCTACCTCAGACAAGCTCCAGGTGACCGCTACGGTGCAGGAAAAGGCCCGTTTCTTTGAGTACGATGTAGAAAATACCAGCGCCTCCTACGATGACCAATTGACCATGCGCTACGACCTGGTGCGTCAAGAGGGCAAGTGGTATGTCCAAAATATGGGTAAACTGGCAAGTGGCAACTAACCCATGGTTGGTTCAATTTTTAGTCAGGCTAAAACTCTGTTTTGATAAAATGCTTGCTGTTTCAATAGTCATACCGCAGGATTGAATGCCAGTAGATAGCCCACCCGATTCCCAGTTACCTTTAATCTTAGAGGCGCTGCCCACCCCTACTTTGCCCGGCGATGAGTGTCCTCGTCGAGCCAGGACTCAGATTGACCTCTTATTACTGGCCATAGAAGCCCTTGATTTAAGTGGCAGTGAGGTAATTCTGGCGGTAGCCCGAGACTTAGGCTTGGATAGGGTGATTAAGGGGCGCGTCAATCTATGGCTGTTGCGTGGTACCAATCCCATGCGGCGCTATAGTCAACGGCGGCCTATGCAGCTAGAGGAAGCCAAGGCCCTGGTTATTCTCACCGCCCACCAGTCCCGTCGCCTGGCGGTGTTGATTCGCCAGTTGCTGATGGGCTATCAACAACTGCAGGAACAGCAACTTTCCCCCGATCATCATCTGCGATTGGCTGACTACCTGAGCCGCTTTCGCCGTCATTTTCGATCGCGGATGAATCCGCAGCGAGCTGGGGTGATTGCCTACAACACCGATGAAAAGCTAGACGAGTTGGCGATCGCCTTGCTGGAACAACTCTTGCTATGCTCTGGAGTACTGGGTGCCCAACGCCTGTGGAGCAGTTTGTTTGACGGAGAAGTGCTATGACTGTGAAGCGTCAATATACCCTGCCCTACTGTCAGTTGATTCTGGAGGGATTAACCGCTAACGGCAACGACTCCTACTCTCCCCTAACGGTTTTAATGAATGTGGAATGCCACCTGCCCGGTGCCGCCCAGGATAGCCTGAGCGGCGGTCGAGAGTTTCTCGATAGCCTGGTGGGAGCGGTGAGTCGCTATGGTCAGCAGTTATTAAGTGGAATCACCGTCCCTATCCAGGCGGACCACAACCCATCCGCCTGGGTTGTTCTCAAGGCGGGGGAAGGAGCCTATCACCATCTGATTGTGCGGTCCCAACCCCTGGGGTCACCACTGCTTCCCCCTGAGGAGCTGGTGCCGGTGGATATTCCCTTGAACACCGTCCAGTTTCACGATTTGCTAGAAGCAGTCGATCAACTGCTGGCGGATACCCAAACCCTGCCGGATTTAACGGCCCAGTTTCAGGCCCTGCCACGCCGACTAGTGAGACCCGCCACCCCCCTCACCCAGCAAGCCCTACCCGCCACCCTGGGAGCCGTAGCCCTGGCTGCGGCCGGGCTAGCCTTCTTTTTCGTGCCGCCACCCCAGGTCAAACCAGCCAATTCGAGTCAAAAGGAAACTCCAGCTCTGGCTAGCTCCACACCCAGCCAGCCCCAATCTCCGCAGGCAAAAGTTCCGCCCACCCAGCCCCCTGCCTCACCCTCGTCGTCCGCCCCGAGCGCCGATCCCCTGGCCAGTGCCCCCGCCATTACGGCCCCAGAGCGACTGGCCCTACTGCAGAAAGATCTGACCCATAAACTCCAGTCCGCATGGAAACCCGATCCTGCCCCCAGCCAAGACCTGGTCTATCGCCTCTCGGTTGCTGAAGATGGGGATATTCTGGCCTACAAATACGCTAACGATCAGGCCCTCAACGAGGTGAGTCGGACCCCCCTACCCAAGCTTACCTTTGACCCGGTGGCAACCCCCGATCGGGGACAAGAACCCATCGCCCAGTTTCGGGCGACCTTTACGCCGGCGGCAGAGGTCCGGGTGGAACCCTGGAATCCCTCTGGGTCCCTGCCCCCCGAAGCGAAGGGGGAGTTGCCCGCCATAGCCAAGCCCCTCAAAGCGGGCGATCGCATCCGCCAACTCAACACCGGCCTCTACGATCAACTACTAGCTAAGGTTAAGCCCCTATCCACCAGTGAACCCCTTACCTATCGGGTCCGTTTGAACCAAGCTGGCACCATCCTCGCCTACGAACCGGTGAATGCGGCGGCTGGCCTATTGGCCCCAGAAACCCCCTTGCCCAGTCTGGTTGCGGGTTCCCATAGCAAGGCCAGTGGCGACAACCAGGCTGACTTCAAGGTGGTTTTTACAGAAACCGGGGTACTGCAGGTGAATCCCTGGGATGGCTGGCCCTAGGGTGAACCTAATTGGTCAGCCTGGGGTTATCCTGTAGGGGAATTGAGCTGCTGCAGTGCTAATCTGCCATGTCTGAACCCTCCTCCCATTCCTCGTCCCCAGGTTCCCGTCCGGCGATCGCAAACCCCGATCAACGACAGCCAATCGGGATGGTGTCTGCGCCCCCATCGGCGCCAGGGTTTTTGTCCTCTTTACGGCCCCTCTGGTCTCTGCTGGTGGGGGTCACCTGGCTAGGGGGAAGTCTCAGCCTGGGCTGGGTAGCCGGGCTCCTATTGGCCCAGGTGTGGCCCTCTCCAACCCCCACCATGCCCGCCCAGGAGCGCGTCATGCGACAGGCTAGCCGTAGCCTCACCAAACTCCGCCAGTTACCCCAGTGGTGGCAGGGGGACATGGTCCTGCAGCGAACTCCAGAACCCACTGGAGAGTCCGCTACGCCCCCCCCACCCCCCCTAGCCCCGCCCCCTCCGACCGAGGAACTGCAGGATCTAACGCAGGAGTTGGGGAACTGGCAAACACGCCTGGTGGCCCTAGAAAAACAGCTCGACCAACCGGCTGTGGGCACCCTGGAGCAACGCTTAACTAACCTGCAAGAACGGGTCCGCCAGAACCGTACCCGTCCCCCGGCGGCCAGTCCCCCAGCCCAATCGCCGGCTAGCGGTCAGGTGACCCCACCCACCCTGAAACCTTACCGCGAACCAGAGTTTTCCCTGATTCGCGATCGCATTGTGCTACCTGGTCCTGTGCTATTTCAACCGGGTAGCAGTACCCTGACCAGGGCGGGAGAACAACTACTCACCACCATCCAGCCCGATCTCGGGCGCTACGGCGCTGTTACCTTGATGGTGGCCAGTCACACCGCTGGCCCAGATAGCCCTGAAGAATCTCGCCAGCTCAGCTTCGCCCAGGCCCAGGCGGTACGGACCTACCTGGCCCAGCAGTTGCCCCAAAGCCAGTTTCATTGGCTGGTGGTCGGTTTTGGTGCAACCCGGCCGCTGGTGGTTAACCCGACCGATAGCCAGAACCGCAACCAGCGTATAGAAATTGGTATTGTGCAATAGAACCATGCGTCTAGTCTTCTTTGGCACTCCTGAATTTGCCGTGCCCAGTCTGGAGCGGCTCCTGGCAGAACCGAACCTGGCGGTGGTGGGGGTGGTGACCCAACCCGATCAGCGCCGGGGCCGGGGTAGCCAGGTGGATCCTTCACCCGTCAAACAACTCGCGTTAGAGGCGGGCTGTCCCATCCTGCAGCCCCAACACCTTAACCGAGACCAGTCCAGTCTCAAGCGCCTGGCTGATTTTCAGGCCGATGTGTTTGTGGTGGTGGCCTACGGTCAGATCCTCTCCCAGGCCCTACTGGCCCTACCCCGATGGGGATGTATTAATGGCCACGGATCGCTGCTGCCCGCCTATCGGGGAGCAGCCCCCATTCAGCGCTGCATTGCCAATGGAGAAACCCTGACCGGCATGACCATCATGCAGATGGATCGGGGCATGGATACCGGCGCCATGCTGCTGAAATCCTCTTTGCCCATTGGGCTGCTGGACAACTTTGTGGATGTAGCCGAAGCCCTGGCCCACCAATGCGCTGATTTATTGGTGGCCACCCTGGCCGGACTGGAGGCCCAGACCCTGGTTCCCGAACCTCAGGATGGGGCTCTGGCCAGCTACGCCCCCCTAATTCAAAAAGAGGAGTATGGTCTGGACTGGAGCCGCCCAGCGATCGCCCTGCATAACCAGATTCGAGGCCTGTATCCCCACTGTGTCACCAGCTTGCGCGGCCAGCCCCTGAAGATCATGGCCACCGCTCCCCTCCTCCATCCCTACTGGCAGGCCCTACCGCCAGAACTGGCGGCCCTAGAGCCCTGGGTAGCCAGCCTGGAGAGCAGCGCTCCCGCCGGCACCCTGGTGGGCTTACTGAAGGGCCACGGGCCCGTGGTCCAGACAGGTGAGGGAGCGTTATTGCTGAGGCAGGTAAAACCCAGCGGTAAACAGATCCAGCGAGGGGCAGATTTTATCAACGGCAGTCGGCTACAACTAGGGGAACAAATGGGGACAACCTAAGGGACTTTCAACCCTGGAGTAGGGATGCCAGATGGGGAGTGGTCACCTGGCTATATTTGCGGGCAATTAAGAGGGACGAATGGCACTGATTGGCCAGGGCATCAGCATAGCGCCCCAGGGTTTGTCGCTCCAGCCCCCACTCCCGACTCGCCCCAGCAATGGTGAGGTCGGCGGAACGCGAGGCTTCTACCACGGCCGTAATTGGATCGGAGGTGGTAATAATGGGGGTTTCAATGCGGCGGCCTACCGCCGGGTCAATCTGGTCAAGCAATACGGTAAACTCTCGGCTTAACTCGGAGTCGCTGTAGGCATCGGTGACCAGCCTGAGCACCTTAAGATGGCAGTCGGGCAGGTTAAACACCAACCGCAGAGCAATTTCCACCGCCAGGTCGTTATGGAGACTGGCGACATAGGGCACCACAATCTGGTTGAGGGCGGTAAGATTTTGATCGACAAAAACCGCTACATCCTTGGGAGCAAAGCCGAGCATTTTACCCACCCGGCCCCCCAAACGATTTTGGTCAAACACGGGACGGTGCCAGCCCATCAAAATCAGATCTATGCCCTCCATCTGGGCGATCGCGGAGGTTTCCCGAGCCACATCGTTCGTCACCCGAACAATAGACCGGACCCTGGACGCTAACCCTGAAGGGGTAGCCGTTTGAATTAACTGGTCCAGACCCCGTTGGCGTTCGTTCAGGATTCGGTCTATTTCACTGGGGGTACTGGAAAAGGCATAGTCTTCCTGCATTTCCACCAGATTCAGGAGATTGACCTGGGCCAGAGGACGCTCGCCGACAATTTTCACAGCCAACTTCAGCAACCCTTCCTGGCTATGGGGGTTGGCCACAGGGACAAGGAGCTTATAGGGAATACCCTGTACCGCTTCCTCCCGTTCTGGTTCCACCACATCCAGGGAAATCAACCGTTTAGGATAGATGCGCTCCAGCAGGGGAGAGGTGAGAAAGGTGGTAACCAGGGCCATCATCACCAGCATGGTAAACAGCAAGGGGGTAATGACCTTCAGCTCGAGACCAATATTGAGGACGATCAACTCCGTCAGCCCCCGCGTATTCATCAACCAACCCAGGGCCGATGATTCTCGATGATCAATGCCAGAGACTCGGGCGGCGACGTAGGTGCCCAGGTATTTCCCCAGGATGGCCACCCCAATCACGGCAAAACAGAGTAGCCATTTATCCAAACTATTCAACAAGCCCACCTGGGTCTTCAGGCCACTGTAGGCAAAGAAAACGGGTAGGAGAAAAACCAGTACAAAGTCCTCGGTTTTTTCCGCCAATTCCCTGGCCAGATTGCCCCTTTTGGGCATCACAGCTCCCAGCAAAAAGGCTCCGAAAATGAAGTGAATACCAATCACTTCGGTGATCAGGGCAGAGGCAACCACCGCTATATAGATAGCGGCGACCATTAATTGGGAGAGCTTACCGGTGCGATCGTAGTACTTGGAGAGTTTGGTGAAGAACCGCTGGCCCACGGTTACCATAAATAGGATGTAGGCCAGGGACCAGATGACTGTTGGTACCGCTGCCATCATATTGTTAGTGCGGGTAACCGCGATGGCCAGGGCTAACACGCACCAGGCGGTAACATCATCAACGGCAGCGCAGGTGAGGGCCAGGGTACCTAAACGGCTACGCTGCAGGTTGTTCTCGGCAATAATCCGGGCCAGCACTGGAAAGGCCGTAACGGCCATGGAGGCCCCCAGAAAGAGGGCAAAGGCCGTAAAGGAAACCTCCCCGTTAGAAACCTGAGGAAACAACAGCAGGGCCAGAATCCCCCCCATCGAAAAGGGCACCAGAATACTGACGTGGGAAATTAAAATAGCCACGTCCAGGTTACCCTTGAGATACCTAGGGTTGAGCTCAAGCCCAATCAGAAACATAAAAAAGATTAAGCCGACCTGGGCTAGCAGATAGAGGGAAGGCATGGCCTCAGTAGGAAAGAGGTTGGCCTTCCAGGTGGGAGCTAACCAGCCTAGCAAGGAGGGGCCCAACATAATGCCCGCGATAATTTCCCCAATTACCAGGGGTTGGTTGATGCGATCGCAGGCGTAACCCACCAGGCGCGATAGGGCTATAACGATTAAAATCGCTACCAGGACGTGAATAACCGTTTCCGTTGGGCTCATGGCGTTTCTATCACCGCTATGGTGGTCTAATTGTTACGGAATGCTCATAGCCTACCATGGCGATCATCGGCCTGTTGGCCTAGCCGTCTTACCCTGGCAACCACGGCACTCCAAACAGGGCAGCATTTGACCAACTCAAGGGGGCCATTCCGACAACGGTCTATGGTATGGTTTCCCTTTAGAGGTTGCTTGAGAAGGGTATCTATGGGTAGCCAAACGGCCATGGTTACCATAGAATTCCTCAGGGATTCGGGATTTTGAGAGTTCTCACGGTATCGATCAGAACCTCCCCCTGGCTTTTCAACCATCCTCTTAGGCAGCTATCCGTCCTTCCAGTCAGTCCTTCAAGGGTAAGTACCGTTGACAGCCCCCTCTTCCCCAACCTGGAGCCAGCGCTTCGAGTCGGCCCTGCATCCAGCCATCGCTCAATTTAACGCCAGCATTGGCTTTGATATCGAGTTACTAGAGTACGATCTGACCGGATCGGTCGCCCATGCCAAAATGCTGGTGAAAACTGGCATTATCAGTCCCCAGGAGGGCGATCGCATTGTCAGTGGGCTAGAAACCATTCGCCAGGAATACCGGCGGGGAGACTTTCAACCGGGGGTAGAGGCGGAGGATGTACACTTTGCCGTAGAGCGACGGCTGACCGAGCTAATTGGGGATGGCGGTAAAAAACTCCACACTGCCCGGTCCCGCAATGACCAAGTGGGTACGGACATTCGCCTTTACCTGCGATCGCAAATCCTGGCCCTACAAGACCAGTTACGGCAATACCAGCGGGCTCTACTCACCATCGCCCAGGACCACGTCGAAACTCTGATTCCCGGCTATACCCACCTGCAACGGGCCCAACCCCTGAGTCTCGCCCACCACCTGTTGGCCTATTTTGACATGGCCCAACGGGATTGGGAACGGCTCCAGGATGGGCTTAAGCGGGTGAATATTTCTCCCCTGGGGTGCGGGGCTCTAGCGGGCACCACCTTTCCCATCGACCGCCACTACTCAGCGGAACTGCTGGGGTTTGAGCGAGTCTACGGCAATAGCCTGGATGGGGTTAGCGATCGGGATTTTGCCATTGAATTTGCCTCTACCGCCAGCCTGATCATGGTGCACCTCTCTCGCCTCTCCGAGGAAATGATTCTCTGGGCATCGGAGGAGTTTGGCTTTGTCACCCTCAAGGATAGCTGCTCCACCGGATCCAGCATCATGCCCCAGAAAAAGAATCCCGATGTGCCGGAGCTGGTGCGGGGTAAAACCGGTCGGGTATTTGGTCACCTGCAGGGGTTGCTGGTGATGATGAAGGGGCTGCCCCTGGCCTATAACAAGGATTTACAGGAAGACAAAGAGGCCCTGTTTGATACGGTGCGGACGGTGCGCGGCTGTCTTGAGGCCATGACCATTTTGCTCCAGGAGGGGATCGGCTTCCAGGTGCCTCGCCTACAAACGGCCGTGGACGAAGACTACGCCAATGCCACCGATGTGGCCGACTACCTGGCGGCCAAAGGTATTCCCTTCCGAGAAGCCTATAACCTAGTGGGGCAAGTTGTAAAAACCTCCCTGCGAGCTGGCAAACTGCTGCGGGAACTAACCCTGGAGGAATGGCAAGCCATCCACCCCGCCTTTGCCGACGACATCTACGCTGCTATTACTCCCCGTCAGGTGGTTTCCGCCCGCAATAGCTACGGCGGTACGGGTTTTGAACAGGTGCGTCAGGCCCTCCAACGGGCCGAACAAACCCTGGAAGCATAGCAGTGACCATCAGTCTCTGTATGATTGTGAAGGATGAGGCGGCCACCCTGGCAGCCACCCTTAGCAGCGCCAGGGACTGGGTAGATGAGATGGTAGTTGTAGACACGGGATCCGTCGATACCACTCGAGCTATAGCCCAGTCCTGGGGTGCCGAAGTCCATACCATTCCCTGGACCCATGACTTTGCCGCCGCCCGAAACGCCTCCCTAGTTCACGCCACCGGAGATTGGGTGCTGGTGCTGGACGCCGATGAGGTGCTACTGCCGGCAGCAGCCCAAGTATTACGCTCCCTTGATCGGGGCCAGCCCTTAGGCACCACCGCTGCTGCTGCTGTGCTGGCGGTTAATCTTTTACGCCTAGAGCTAGGCGCTCTCCAGGCTCCCTATACCCTGATCACCCGGTTCTTTCGGCGTCTGCCCGAGGTCCACTTTGAGCGACCCTACCACGAAACCGTAGACGATAGTATCGCGAATCTCCAGGCCCAAACCCCTAACTGGCAGGTCCTTACCCTGACTGATGTCGCCATTCATCACAGTGGCTACAGTCCGGTGGTCATAACGCAACGGAGTAAGGTTGAACGGGCTCGCCAGACCATGGAAGGCTATCTGGCCAGCCATGCCGATGACGCCTACCTAGCCAATAAGCTGGCCGCCCTCTACATTCAATCCGATCAAATTGACCGGGCCCTATCCCTATTAAACCAGGCCCTATCCCAGGTGGATAGCCTGGACCCTATTACCCGCTACGAGCTTTACTATCATCGCGCCCTAGCCTACACGAAGGACCATCCGGAACTGGCCGTCAAGGATTACGCCCTAGCCCTAGAGCAGGCTGTCCCCCCGTCCCTTACCCTGGGGGCGTTGATTAATCTGGGTAGCCTGAGGAAGGACCAGGGAGACCTGGTGGCTGCCCTTGGGTTGTTTAATCGGGCGATCGCCATTGACCCCAACCTGGCGATCGCCCACTACAACCTGGGTACCACCCACCGGGCTAGCGGTTACCTGGATGGGGCGATCGCCGCCTACAAAGCCGCGATCGCTCTGCGTCCTGACTACCCAGAAGCCCACCAAAATTTGGGGGTCGTCCTATTTAAACTGGGACAAATTCCCGAATCTCTGGAAGCCTTTAGCCAGGCTATTCAACTCTATGAAAAGATTGATCCAGACTATGCCAGGAGCCTGAGGGCAGGGGTACGGAGTTTAGGTATTCCCTCCCACCTTTTAGAGTTGATTCTATAGAGGTCACCAGTCCGGCGGAACTGAGGTGCATCACAAAGATACAGCCTGGACACGCATTCTAGCTCGCCTCCGTCACCTGCCAGTGAAGTAAGGCTAGACCTCACCGATATCCAGCCTACTTAATGTAGCGAGGATCATCCCAGTTAAACTCGCTAGCGGCAGACTTAGTAGTAGATGATGGGGCGTGTTTTTTCTGCCACGCTACATCAGAACCGTAGGTCCCCGGACGCCAGTGACGACTATGGCTGCCCTGACCAGCCATAGATGCGGTAGAATCACCCAGGCTAATGGACTGAGTACTGTCGGAGGGTAATGGACTGGGATTGGGAAGAGGTTGGTTAGCCATAGAAGGGGATTGGACCTCTCCAGTGGGAAAACTAACCATCGTCTTGATACGGTTAATCAGCCCATCCCAACTGAGGTCAGGCTGCCTAAGGAGCTCTCGAAGGGAAGTCAGTACACCCTGGGCAGTATCCTCCTGATTAAGCTGGAGCGGCTCACAACTCCGCAACGGATCAACCTGTACCGCCGCTACCGCCTGACGTACAGCCGTTTTAATTTGGTTACGCAGTTCTCGCTTGGCTTTTTCGTACTGGTATTCCCAACCCTTTTCACTGGAAGCATAGAGAGCCGGTAGGCGATTGAGGGCGTAAGTTTCTACCTCCATCGCCTTCAGATACCTGAGAACACGGGGTGGTAAGGTCTGCATCTGAGCCTCCACCTCTTCTGCCACCAGAATCTCCATCACATTAATGTAAACTCGCCTGGGAATCTCGTGAATAACCTTCATAACGACCTCATGCCTCACTTAAGCACCCAAGTATTTGGCTGCAGGGAAAAAACCTAATACCAGAACCTCAGGTCAACCCCACCTTGATATAGTTTTGGTCAGAACCCTTAAAAACCAAGTTGGTCGCTGAAAGCGAAGACTGGGTAGGCGTCCTAACTAACTAACCTCTACCCCGTTAAAGGGGACTCCGGCTTGACTCAACAATGGTTAGGAGTAGTAACCTTTTGAAAAGTGAACGATAGGGAACT
The DNA here is from genome assembly GCA_040374765.1 of Leptolyngbya sp. GTDB lineage: Bacteria > Cyanobacteriota > Cyanobacteriia > Phormidesmidales > Phormidesmidaceae > Nodosilinea. The sequence goes on along the minus strand of JBEITR010000030.1, from coordinate 11,622 downwards.
CGATACAGGTAGCTTCAGCTTAGCTAACGGATGGCCTTAACCTTGCCCTGAAAACCCTTTAATCAGGTAAAAACAACTTATTGATGGGGATAGTTCAGCTTGCAAAAGCCTACCCGAATTGGAAACAACTCCAAAACTCTAACCCCTTACTTTGTCTAACTGTCCAACGGTTAAGATATCATCGCTTATTTCAGTAATTTTCCGCAAGGGGTTTGTCACAAACTAAAGTATTTACAGCTTTGGCCAGAACCCTGAGGACAGTTAGGCATTCCAGCTCGCCTCCGCCCCGTTTTACCTAGCTATGGCTCGGGCCATGATCACAAGGCGAACCATCACCCCTTAATCACGGCCCGAGGCATTACGGATTGGTCTTACCGAGTCGCCAGCAACTCAGCCGATAAACGCTTGAACATCAACCGTTCATTTTCCACATCCACGAAGATGGTGTCACCCTCGCCAAACTCACCCCGCAGGATGGCCTTGGCGATGGCGGTTTCCAGCTCCCGTTGGATGGCCCGTTTGAGGGGACGGGCGCCGTACACCGGGTCGTAGCCCACCTCTGCCAGGAAGTCTAAGGCCGATTCCGAGAGCCGCACGGCCATCTTGCGATCCTGCAGGCGCTGTTCCAGGCGAACAACCTGTAGCTTCACGATCTGGCGTAGTTGATCCTTGCGGAGGGCATGGAAAATGATCATCTCATCGATGCGGTTGAGGAACTCGGGCCGGAAGCTGGACCGCATGGCATCCATCACCCGGGCCTTCATTTCCTCGTACTGGCTATCGTCCCCGGCCACATCCAGAATGTACTGGGAGCCAATGTTGCTGGTCATGATAATGACGGTGTTCTTAAAGTCCACGGTGTGGCCCTGGGCATCGGTGACCCGGCCATCATCCAGGATCTGCAGCATGACGTTAAAGACATCCGGATGGGCCTTCTCGATTTCGTCAAAGAGAATCACAGCGAAGGGCCGGCGGCGAATCGCTTCGGTGAGCTGACCCCCTTCGTCGTAGCCGACATAGCCAGGAGGGGCCCCGATCAGGCGGGAGACGGTGTGTTTCTCCATGTACTCCGACATGTCGATGCGCACCATCGCCTCCTCGGTGTCAAACAGGTAGGCGGCCAGGGCCTTGGCCAGTTCGGTTTTGCCGACACCGGTGGGGCCCAGGAAAATAAAGCTGGCGGTGGGACGGTTGGGATCCGCCAGGCCCGCCCGCGATCGCTGGATGGCATCGGCCACGGCGGTGACGGCTTCCTCCTGGCCAATCACCCGCTCGTGCAGCTCGTCCTCCAGCAGCAGCAGCTTCTGCATTTCCGACTGCACCAGTTTGCTGACGGGGATACCCGTCCACTTGGAGATAATTTCGGCAATGTCCGCCTCCGTTACCTCCTCCCGCAGCAGGGTTTTGCCACTGGTCTGGGTGTCACTCAGTTGGGTTTCTGCCTTTTCTAACTGGCGCTGCAGCTCAGTGAGTTTACCGTACTTGAGTTCCGCTGCCCGGTTCAGGTCGTAGTCCCGCTCCGCCTGCTGAATCTCAATATTGACCCGATCGATGGCCTCCTTGATGGACTGCATCTGGTCAATCACGTCCTTCTCTGACTGCCACTGGGCATTGAGGGTACTCTGTTGTTCCTTCAGGTTGGCCAATTCCTTCTCTAGACGGCCCAGGCGCTCCAGGGAGGCGGGATCGCTTTCCTTTTGCAGGGAGAGCCGTTCCATTTCCAGTTGCAGGATCTTGCGGTCCACCTCGTCCAGTTCCTCCGGTTTGGAGGTAATTTCCATCTTTAGCTTGGCGGCGGCTTCATCCACCAGGTCGATGGCCTTGTCGGGTAGAAAGCGATCGCTGATGTACCGAGTAGACAGGGTGGCGGCCGCCACCAGGGAGCTGTCGGAAATCTTCACCCCGTGGTGCAGTTCGTAGCGCTCCTTCAGGCCCCGCAGAATGGAAATGGTGTCCTCCACCGTCGGTTGATCCACGTAGACCTGCTGGAAGCGGCGCTCCAGGGCGGCATCCTTTTCAATGTATTTGCGGTACTCGTCCAGGGTGGTGGCGCCAATGCAGCGCAGTTCCCCCCGGGCCAGCATGGGTTTGAGCAGGTTGCCCGCGTCCATGGCCCCCTGGGTGGCCCCGGCCCCCACCACGGTGTGAATTTCGTCGATAAAGAGAATAATCTGCCCCTGGGAGTCGGTGACCTCCTTCAGCACCGCCTTCAGCCGTTCTTCGAATTCACCCCGGTACTTGGCCCCGGCGATCAGGGCCCCCATGTCCAGGGCAATTAACTGCCGGTCCTTGAGGGATTGGGGCACATCGCCACTGACAATACGCTGGGCTAGACCTTCGGCGATGGCGGTTTTACCCACCCCCGGTTCGCCAATCAGCACCGGGTTATTCTTGGTGCGGCGGGACAGGATTTGGATGGTGCGGCGAATTTCATCATCCCGGCCAATCACCGGATCGAGCTTGCCCTGGCGAGCCGCCTCGGTGAGGTCGCGACCATACTTTTCTAAGGATTGATATTTACCTTCCGGGTTTTGGTCCGTCACTTTTTGAGTACCTCGAATCTCTTGAATAACCTGCTTCAGTTTGGCTTCCTGCAGACCCAGATCCTGAAATAGGGCCTTACCAAAGCGACTATCGCTAGCGTAGGCCAGCAACAGATGCTCAATGGAAATGTACTCATCGCCGTACTCCTTACGGCCCTGGTCGGCCCGGTCCAGCAGGGTGTCAAAGGACTTACCCAGATAGACAGATCCGCCACTACCGGAGACCTTGGGTTGGCGATTGATAAAGGCTTCGGTGCGATCGCGTAGTTGGCCTAAGCTGAGGCCCACCTTCGTAAAAATACTATTAGCCAGCCCCTCCTGCTCCAGCAGGGCCAGTAATAAATGCTCACTCTCAATTTGTTGTTGCTGGGCTTGCTTGGCCACATCCTGCGATCGCACAATGGCTTCCCAGGCTTTTTCTGTAAACTGATTTTGGGTGGGTTGCATAGGCTTAACTCTCCCCTGGTGAGGCTAGATATTTCCGTATGCTTGCATTGTAAGAAGGACAGTCCATCTACCAGGATCGGTGTTCACCATTATTCTCAGGCGGGTTGCCGCCAGTTAACCGTGGCTATCGCCCACGAGCGCTAAGCCAGCCTCCCCAAAGATAGCGCTAGGGGAGCAATAGTACTTAAACTCCAGCAGGTTATAGAAGGGGTCCTCTAGAAAGAAGGTGCGATGCTCCAGGGGGGTCTGGGGAAAACGCCGCTTTTCAGCCTGATAGAAGGGCAGCTGGCAGTCCTGGGCCCGTCGTAGCAGGGCCTGCCAATCCTCTTCGGCCGCAAAAATCAGCCCAAAATGGCGAGGATAGATGCCCCGTTGGGGGGTCAGGTCACCACTGATATGGGCCACCAGTTGGTGTCCGTAAAGATTGAGAATCAGAGATGCGGCGGTCTCCCGACCCGGCTCACAGCCCAACCCGGTGACATAGAACTCACGGGCGGTAGGAATATCGCCAACGGGAAAGGCCAGATGGAAAATTACCGGATTAGGCGCCATGGTCAGGGGGTCAGCAAGGGGTAGGTAAGGGAAAATTTTAATCGGGCCAGCCCCATCGATGCAGCGGCCAGAAACGGAAGCGGGCTCGACCAATCAGGTTTTCCTGGGGGAGGGGACCCCAAACGTGAGAATCGTTACTGTTGTTGCGGTTATCCCCCAACACCAACAGGGAACCCGGCGGCACCAGCAGGGGTGGAGTCTGGTAACGGGGAGGTTCGAGAATATAGGGCTCGATCAGGGGCTGGCCATTCAGCCATACCTGACCCTGGATCACCTGGAGGGTGTCTCCCGGTTCGCCAATCACCCGTTTAATAAAGGCTTGATGGGTATCGTAGCCCTCCTCCTGGAGCGATTGGGGAGGCCTGAAAACCACAATATCGCCGCGCCGGGGCGGTTGCCAATGGTAACTGAGTTTGTCCACCACCAAGCGATCGCCAATGTGGAGGGTAGGGGCCATGGAGGTAGAGGGAATGAAGCGGGGTTCCGCCACCCAAGTACGCAGCACCAGGGCCAGGGCCAGGGCCATCAGCAGTATGCGCAGATTGGCGAAGAAACCGGCAAATTTTTGCCCGGCGGCAGGCTCGGAGGATGGCTGGGACTCCAGGGAGGAAGGGGATGGAGAAGGCATGGGGCTAGATTCAGTTCCTCAAAGAATACCACAGGCCTTTCGAGGGCTGGAAGGGAGAGGGCGGCACCGCTAACCTAGAACCTGAATTCCAGAATGGCTCCAGTATTTTGATTAAAATTCTCGTAACTGGTGACGGCCCTCAGGGTAGTGTGCTGATCAATCCGGTAACGAATACTGAAGATAGTGGGAGTCAGGTTGGTAAAGACCTTTTGCAGGGAAAGAGAAATATCAGGGGATAAGTTAAAGCCCAGGTCACCCCCAATATCGACTTGCTGAGAATTCGGCGGCGAGGCTGAGAAAAAGCGGAGTTCGACGTTATCAAGACTGCCTTCAAACCAACTCTGCAGGCGATTCAGTAAGGCCGAACCGGCAAAGGTTAAGAGCCCCTGAAAGCGATCGCCCCCCCCTGACACACTACCCAGGGTAGACTCCAGGGCATTTAAGATACCCCCACTCAGCAAGGCAACTATCTGGGCCTCAGTCCGGGGTGGGGTGCTTTCTAACCGCACTCCTTGCAACTGCACCAGGCGACTGGCGCGGCCATTCACACTCGCCCGAATGCGAATAGTCTGCACCCCACTCTGGGTTAAACCCAGCTGGGTAATGGGGGACTCGCTGATTTCATTACGGGGAAAGGGGGAAGCAGGGGTGAGGGTAGTGCCTCCACCGGCACTATCGGGCACTGCCGTCGAGAGATTAGCCACCAGATAGGGATCAATCTTAGGATCCTTCGAATCAAATTGGGCGTAGTTGTCGTTGCCCGTTAGGCGAAACTCGGTGGTGAGCAGGGTAATGCGACCAGCGGGCAGGGTAATGCGGCCAGCGGGCTTAATCGCCGGAAAGGTACCACCCAGGTCCAGGCTACCCATGGCCTTCACATCCACCAGAGCCGGAATGGCTAAACGCAAATTATTACCCAGGGTCAGTTTGAAATCTTTGAAGACGGGGGGGAGGGGTTGATAGAGACTGGGTCCCTGCTGATTACCTCCAGATGCCGGGGCAAGAGCAGTCATATCTGGGGATACCGGTAGGGTCAGAACTCCATCCGATAGGGTAATTTCCCCCGACAAGAGGGGCTCCAGCAGGTAGAGACTGCCGTCCACCACCACCTTACCGTTGATCTTACCGTTATAAATACCAGCCGGATTTTTCCAATTTAGAGCCAGGTTGTCGAGGCTGAGCTGGAAAGGATCCTTGGTGGGCTCAGCGGACAGGGGCTGGTTGGGGATACCCGATTGGGTATTCAGGGGTACCGTTCCTGGGAATAAATCATTAACGGAGGGAATCACCTTGAGCTTGCCCTGGGCCAGGATTTCACCCTGGCTTAGGTCGCCCTGCAGATTTTGGAAATCGAGCACCAGCCCACGTAAGTAGACCGAGGAGTTACCATCCTCAACCACCCGAATTTTTCCCCGCAGGTTAGTCAGGGGATCGGGTAGGCTGGCGGAACTGATGGTGACTCCGTCAAAGTTAGCCGCCCCCGTCACCACCAGGGAGGTCAGGGCTTCCAGGGGGGGTTTATCCTGAGGCCAGTGGCCTTTGACATCTAGATCCAGGGTAGCCTTACCTGACTGCCAGGTAATCGCCTGGGTCAGCAGGTTGATCAGCGCAAAACCATCATCCGCCACCTTCAGTCGCAGGGAAACCTCATCGCTAGCGGGCTTTCGGGTTACCCCCGGTAAAACGTAGGGTACACTGGCGAGCAAGGTGAGGGGATCGGCCTGATTCGGGGTCGCCACATCCCCCCGCAAGGACAACCGCGCATCTCGATAGAGGAAATCTGCCGCCACCAGATCAAGGGAGCGATCGTTGATAGTAGCCTGATTCACCGCCACCCGACCCCGAATCTGGGGGTTATCCAGGCCACCCGTGAGGGAAGCCCCTATGGTCAACTGTCCGTTTAGGTTGGGGGGGAGGCGCAGGGGACGCCGCAGTATGGCCACGGGGACGTTGGTAACGTTTAACCGCAGGGTGCGATCGACGGGATCTTGGGGTTTAAGACTAAATTCTCCATTTAACTCCGCCAGACTGGCGGCCCCAGCATCGCGGTGATCGGCAGTAGGCGGTAGATCGGTTGGGGGTAAGACAGCACGCAAACTCAAGGGACTAAAGCGGATTACACCGTCCTGGTAAGTACCCTGGGCCTTCAACTCATCTACCCGGTAGGCAATCGCCTCAGGATGGCTGGGATCATTCCAGAGCCAGTCGTGACCGGAGAGATTTACCTTGACCTGCATGTCCTGAGGCAGGGTCCCCCTGGCGGTCACGGTGCCAGAAAAGCTCCCTCGTAATCCTTCCAGGGGGGGCAAAAGCGCCTCCTTCGCCTGGGCTGCCTTGATGCCCTGGAATTGCTTGACTTCCGCAAAGCGTCGCAGTTGGTCCAGCAGGGTAGCCGAGGAATTACCCACCGTAGTAGTTTTCAGAGAGCTCAACTCCGTCGCGGTGGGAAGGCGAAACCAAGCAGGGGCTTGGAAGGGATTCAGGCGAAAGTCTGAAAATTCTAGAATTTTCAGGGTCAGCAAAATGTCCTGGATCTGACCGTTATCTACGGTTACCTGACCAGTCACCTGCTGATTTTTGAGGTTATAGGCACCACTAGCCAGGTAGCGACTTCTGCCCGAGGCCGAGTCAATTCTGACCCCAGCTAGACTAACCACCCCATCGCGATAGCCCAGACTACCCCGCAGCCGACCATAGCGGGTGACCATGGCGGGGGGTGGATTGGAGACGACAGCGGTATTATCGCCCTGACTAGAGCCCTGGGGACAGGGTTGACCGGTCAGCGTCGCAGCTGGATTAGGATTCCGACTGGTCTCCATTCCACTACATGGAACTAGGGCCCTAGAATCGGTTCCCGCCACCTCGACAGTACGCAGCTTCAAATAACCCAGACCTGGATTGACAATATCAAAATCAGCCCAAAGACTGGGTTGACGCCAGTTACCAGAGACTGTTGCCGTCTCTACCGTGCCACTAACCGTACCTACACCGGCGGTAGCCCCCTGGGGTAGCTTTAACCGATCCAGGGGAATATGACGAAGCTGGGCAAAGAAGGTATCTCCCCTGGCATAGCCCGTGGCATCGGCAGCCCCGGCTCGCAGCAGGAAATCCAGACGGCGATCGCCCTGATCTGTAGCCACCCGCAGCCGATCCTCACCACCCTGCAAGTCTATGGTCAGGCCCGCTGGCGAAGAGAAGGTAACTGGCCCTGCCAGGGAAGGAGCAAAGGCTAGCTCACCCAGGGTTAAGCCTTTCAGCCTAGCGTCCCCCTTCAGGTTCAGCTGGGTGGGGCTACCCACCAGGCGACCATTGAAGCTGGCCAGACCGGCTACCGGCAGTAGATCGGGTAGGGGTAAAAGGGCCAGGTTAAAGTCCCTGGCCTGCAGGTACAAATCTAGGCTGGCCAGACCAGGCGTACCGACACCAGTGAATTGGGGCGTCACCACCCCCTTGATCGCCAGACCAGTGGTACGGGCCTGGTTTACCCGCAAAGACTCACCATCCCAGGCCAGGTCAGCGGTTAGGGGGGCTACCGCCAGGGCCAGACTGGGCAACTGGGGCGAGGCACTGGCTAACCCCTCAGATAAAACCAAATGTCCCTGACCTCGTACCCCCGCCAGACTGAGATTGGCAAGGCTACCGGATAGCTCAACCTGACCCTGACCCCGGCCTTGGAGTTGGGAGGAAAGGGCGGCCAGATTGAGGTTCTTACCCTGAATTGCAGCTCGCCACTGGTCCTGGGTTAGGATCGCGGCCCCTTCTACCTTGCCCCCGGCTAAATTAACTTGGGCCCTGGCCTGACCCTCGAGGCCAGCCTGGCTAAAACGCCCCGCCAGTTGGGCCTCACCATTGATCGAATCCTTACCAGCAGACCCCAAATCCTGCAGGTGTAGGTTGGTGGCTCGCAGGTGAGCTTGCCATTGGTTCTGCACCAGACTTCCGGTAGCAGCAACGGTACCCCGGGCAATCTGCACAAAGGTATCGGTAAACTGCAGGTTTTGTCCCACCAGACTGACCCGTCCCTGGGCTGGGTAGGTACCCAGGGGAGCCCGCCAGGCAGCCTGACCCCGCACCTGGTCCAGAGGACCAGTAACCTGGGCATCGACAAACACCGGTCCCAGTTTGATGGTTTGGGGTAGCCCATAGGGCTGGGCTAGGACATCGGCGGGTAGGCGATCGCCCTTAACGGTGAGGGCGACCTGTCCCTTCCCCTCCAGGTGCACCTGTCCCTGGGCGGTAATCGCTCCGCCCCCTGTGGGTAAGGCCTCAAAGCCATTAATCTGCAGGGTCGAACCCTGCAGGGTAGCCCTACCCGCCACCCGTTCAAAGGCAACCTTGTCAAGCTTGACCTGGCCAATGGAAGACAGGCTGGCGATCGCGAGGGGTTGGGCGAGGGGACCCGTGATCCTAGCCTCCGCCTCAAAACGACTCTCCGTCGGCAACTTCAGATCGGGGGCCCAGAGGTCTCGAAGCTGACCAAGGGAAAAGGATTTAATCTGGCCCTTGAGGTCATAGCCCCTGGCTAAATCAATTTTGCCGCCGCCGATCGCCCTCAAATCCCCTAATCGAGCCGTGAAGTTTTCCAGATTCAGGGTTTGCCCTTGAAAGCTCACAGTTCCCTGGATTTGCTGGAGCGGTCGGGGAAGGGCCGCACTGATCAAACTACCTTGCTCCAACCGGGCCGTACCCGTGAACCGGGGACCAGACTCATCCTCAATTCCAATTTCTACCTGTCCATTCACCTCACCCGAGGTCACCCGGACGGGCAGGGGACTGGGCAGCAGGGACTGGATCAGGGGCATCAGATAGCTTACCTGGAGGGCCTGAATCCTAACATTCAAACGCCCCTGCAGATGATGACCATCGCCAATAGCCTCACCCCTGGGGGGAGCAAACATCAGCCAGGTCGGCAGCCAGGTATCGGAGAGGGTGGCCCGAGCCCCTACCTCCGATCGAGGGGCGGCGGACTTCAGGCCAGACTCGGTTGGCTTACCCAGCGGTAACTGCACTGAACCGGCCAGATCGACCTTGCCGCCCTGATTGGCCCGAGCCCGGAGCTTGAAATCCAGCCGATCAAGCTGGGGCGGCTGGCGGCTTGGCGCGATCGCCCCCTCACCACTCTTAACCAGGAGGGGAGTCACTTGGCCTTCCCCTTGAATATCCTCCAGGACGACTCTAGCCTCGACCCCAGCCCGAGACGCCGCAGGCACCAGGGTAATCTGACTGCGATGCAAATTCACCTGGCCAACCCTGACCTCAAACCAGGGCTGTTGATCCTCTGGCTGTTCGGGAAGGTGCAAATGGATGTCAACCCATTGACCATCATTGGCCTGTTGCAGGTAAACCCTAGCCTGGTCCAGGTTAATTACCAGAGGCAATTCACGGCGGAGTAAATCCAGGGGATTGAACCGCACCTCTATCCCCTCCAGGCTAATCCTATCCGGATCCTGGGCTGTAGGAGAAATGGTGGATCGCCCTACCCGCACCCCGGTAGGCCCCACCCACTGCAGGGGTCCCAACTCCACGGGCCGCCCCAACAGCTCCGACAGATAACCCGATAACCAGGGAGAGCTGTAGTATTGGGCTACCAGCCAACCCCGCCAGGCGACTTCAGCCCCTACCATCAGCACCGTGCCAGCCACTAACCCTACCCCTAACCAGCGGGGCAATCTGGGAAAACGAGGAGGAGAGTTGGGATCGCGAGAATAGGCCATAGCCGTAGATGGCACCAGTAAATACCCAATAATAGTGTAGTCAAGGGCGCTAAGATCGGTACAATAAACACCAGGCCTGCGGCAGGGAGACTGGCTATGGTGGTGTATGTGCTGTTATTTAATGCCCGCACCGAGAATGAAGGTATCCATACCCTCAAAATTGATCATGAGGATGTGGTGCTGATGTTTGAAACCGAGGATGACGCCACTCGCTTTGCCCTCATGCTAGAAGCCCAGGACTTTCCTGAGGCCACCGTTGAGGCCATTGAACAGGATGAAATTGAGGAATTCTGTAAGGACGCTGGCTATCATTGCAAGGTGGTACCAGAAGGGGCCTTAGCCATTCCACCGGAACAGGTTGTGGATCAAATTAGCTGGAGTCCCGATCGCCCCAGTCCCCCTTCCCGAGCTGCCAGCGATAGCTCCCCAAGCCTTTCTGAGAGTGAGCTAGATCGCCTCCGGCAGCAATTTGAGAAACTTCTTTAAATAACTTAGATAATTGGACCTACCGCCATGGCCCCATTGGTTTCAGAACCCGATGACCGGGGGCATTTACTCACCGAACAGGCTAATCCCCGTAGTGCCCACCTGGACCAACTGACAGCTTTGGAGTTGGTGGATTTATTTAATCAGGAAGACCAACTCACCCTGGCCGCCATGGCCGCTGCCCGTGAGCCGCTGGCGGCAGCCATAGACGCCATCGCCAGCGCCCTACAACAGGGAGGCAAGCTCTACTACGTCGGGGCGGGGACCAGCGGACGCCTGGGGGTATTGGATGCGGCGGAATGTCCACCTACCTTTTGTACTCCCCCTGACCTAGTCCAGGGTATTATCGCCGGCGGGGCAGGGGCTCTAGTGCGAAGTTCCGAAGGGTTGGAGGACGTGTTTGCAGACGGTGAAGCCGCGATCGCTGAACGGGCCATCAGCGCCTCCGATGTAGTCGTAGGAATTACCGCCGGTGGCACCACACCCTACGTCTGGGGAGCCCTGGTAGCGGCTCGTCAACGGCAAGCCACCACCATCTTGATCGCCTGTGTACCGGCTAGCCAGGTAAAAATTGACGTAGATATCGACATTCGCCTGCCAGTTGGGCCTGAAGTATTGGCCGGATCTACCCGGTTAAAGGCCGGTACGGTAACCAAAATGGCCCTGAATAGCCTCTCTACCGGCGCTATGGTGCGCTTAGGCAAGGTTTACGGCAACCGCATGGTGGACGTGGCAGTGACCAATACCAAGTTGCGCGATCGGGCCTTGCGGATCATCTGCGACCTTACCGATTTAGACCGGGCTAGTGCCGCTAACCTCCTAGATGACAGCGATCAGCAGGTTAAACTGGCCCTATTAATGCATTTGGGTCAACTGGACCGGGACCAAGCCAGCGCTTGCCTAAGCCAATTCCAGGGACACCTGGGCCAGGCCCTACAACAAGCCCCGAACTGGCGGCACTAGGGGTTATGTGGCTGGGGCCCAGAACCCTGAGGACAGAGTTAATCAGTAAAAGCCAAATGTTTTGGCTCACTTTAAAGGCTTTAGAAAAAGCCTAATTGACTAGTCTTTCCCGTGGCCAAAGCCATAAAAACCACCCAAAAAAATAGGGCGCTCCCGCAGGAACGCCCTATTCAAATCTCAGTCAGCTAAACCTAACCGATGATTTCAGGAGCCTGAGCCGCAGCTAGGTCCAGAGGGAAGTTGTGAGCATTGCGCTCGTGCATTACTTCCATACCCAGGTTCGCCCGGT
>JBEITR010000043.1:0-25717 GCA_040374765.1 Leptolyngbya sp. | reverse complement strand
CGCTGCATCAGCGTTCCATTAGGGCGGGGTTCACGCCCGTTTTTCACAACCTGGTGGCTCTGGCAGTGAGGACAGTCCATAACTTTGGGGTAATTGCACTATAGCCATTTTACCTATCATCGCTTACCAGACCAGTGCCCACCGAGACGGTGATGATGGACATTGATCAGGGTCTGTACTTTGGCCTGGAAAATGTGGCCAAGGACATCTGGGACTACCTGGCCAGCCCCCGCACCCTGGCGGATCTCCAGAGCTACCTGGGGGCCACCTACGCGGTGGATGACCACACCCTGGCTAGGGAGCTGCAGGCCTTCCTGACGGAGATGGAAGCCCGCCAGTTGATTCACCGGGGAGAGTAGGGGAGGGGAGGGTGTCATGGGTTGGACTGAGCTACCTCGTAAATTGCCCCTGCTGGGGCGGCTGGGCTGGCAGGATAGGTGGCTGCTGCTGCAGGTGACGGTGCTGTTGGGGCTATTTCGGGCCCTGATTCTCACCGTGCCCTTCCCCCGCCTGGCCAGGGCCTTTGGCCAGCGCCGGGTGGAATCGCCCCAGACAGTGGAGTTGGTGGATCTGCGCCAGGCCCGCCGAATTGGCTGGGCGATCCGCACCGTTAGCCCCTACACCCCCTGGACCAGCAATTGCTTTCCCCAGGCCCTCACCGCCAAGTACCTGCTCAACCGCCGGGGCATTGCCAGCACCCTTTACTTTGGGGCTCACTTTAAAGCCCCCGGCGAAATGGCCGCCCACGCCTGGTTGCGCTGCGGGCCCCTGTTTGTCACCGGCGGGGCGGGCCACTTAACCTTTGGCACCACCGCCTACTTTAGCTAAGCCAGGAGACTCAATCGCCCCATGTTCACCCCTACCCGTTGGCTACATAGGCTGGCCCCCAGCCTGGCTCTGGTGCCCTGGGCCCTGCGCCTGGTGTGGCAGTCGGCCCGGGGCTGGACCCTGGCCTGGCTTTGCCTGGTGGGGGTGCAGGGGCTGTTGCCGGTGGCCCAGGTCTACCTCACCCGGGACCTGGTGAACCTGCTGGTGGCGGTGGGCCAGGGGGGGCTGGGGGCGGGACCATGGCAGACCGTGGCACCGCTGATCGGGGCCCTGGCCCTGGTGTTGGTGGCGGGCCAGGCCCTGCAGGGGTTGATGGACTGGGTGCGCACCAGCCAGGGGGACCTGGTGCAGGACCACATTATGGATTTGATCCATTACCAGGCCAACCGGCTCGACCTGAGTTTCTACGATGACCCCCAGTACTATGACTGCCTGGAGCGGGCCCGCAATGAGGCCATTAGTCGGCCGATTAGCCTGCTGGAGAGCCTCAGCAGTTTGCTGCAGAGCAGCCTCACCCTGGTGGCCATGGCGGGGATTTTGCTGCCCTTTGGGGCCTGGGTGCCCCTCACCCTGGTGCTCAGCACCCTGCCCGCCTTTGGCTTTACCCTCTACTACCAGCGCCAGCGCCATAGCTGGCAGATGGGGGTCACCCGGCAGCAGCGGCGGGTGCGCTACTACGAGTACTTCCTCACCCGGCGGGAGACTATTCCGGAGATTCGGATTTTTAACCTCAGCCCCTATTTTCGCCGCATCTACCAGGGGTTGCGGCGGCGACTGCGCCAGGAGCAGTTGGGCATCATTCGCCAGCAGGCCCTGGCGGACCTGGGCGCGGGGGTGCTGGCCATCGCCGTTAGCGGCGGGGTGATGGTGGCGATGATCTGGCGGGCCCTGCAGGGGCAGGTTTCCCTGGGGGATCTGACCCTGCTCTACCAGGCCTTTAACCAGGGCCAGGGGCTGATGAAAACCCTGCTGAATCGGGCTGGCCAAATCTATTTCAATAGCCTATTTATTGAGAACCTGAAGACCTTTCTAGACCTCACCCCGGTGCTGACGGAGGCCGATCCGGCCCTGCCCTTGCCGGTGGGGGCGGGGCTGCGGTTTGAGCAGGTGAGCTTTCGTTACCCCCACAGCGATCGCTGGGCCCTGCGGGACTTTAACCTGACCATCGAGCCGGGCCAGTTTGTCGCCATCGTCGGCACTAACGGGGCCGGTAAAAGCACCCTGATCAAGCTGCTCTGCCGCTTTTACGACCCCACGGAGGGCCGCATCTGGATGGGCGATCGGACGCTGACAACCCTCTCCCAGGAGGCCCTGCGCCGGGCGATTACGGTGCTGTTTCAACACCCGGTGCAGTACGCCGAAACCGTGGCGGATAACATCGCCTACGGCGCCTGGGAAAGCCACCCCAGCCCAGCGGCGATCGCTGAGGCCGCCGCCATCTCCGGCGCTGACCGGGTGATCCAACGGCTGCCCCAGGGCTACGACGAGGTGCTGGGTAAGTTCCTGGGCAATAGCGAACTCAGCACCGGCGAATGGCAAAAGATCGCCCTGGCCCGCGCCTTTCTGCGCCAGGCGGAGATTGTACTGCTGGATGAACCCACCAGCGCCATGGACTCCTGGGCCGAAATTGAGTGGATGGGCCGCTTTCGCCAGTTGGTGGCCGGCCGCATCGCCATCATGATCACCCATCGGTTTACCACCGCCATGCAGGCGGACCGGATCTACGTCATGGACCAGGGCACCCTGGTGGAGGCCGGCACCCACGCCCAGCTCCTGGCCCTGGGGGGCCGCTATGCCCAGTCCTGGCAACAACAGATGGCCGACCAAACCCCTGCCTCCCCTACTCCCTCACTGCTTAACATGCCATGATTACCACCGACCTCGACGCCCTCTTCCTCTCCCTGCTGCAACTCCACCCCGACCCCGCGGCCCAGCAAGCCGCCCTGGCCCGCCTCAGCCCCGCCGAGGGGGAAGCCCTGGTGGCCCGGGCGATCGATCAAAAGGTGGCGGGGCTGGTCTACCAGAGCCTGCAGGCCCTACCCCAGGGCACCGTAGCGGCGGCGGTACTCACCCCTCTGCGGGCCGCCAGCCAGCGGGCCGCCCGCTTTAACCTCACCCTGGTGCAGGAGTTAAAGGCCATCCTGGCCACCCTCAACCGCGCCGCCATCCCGGTGATCGTGCTGAAGGGGGCTTACCTGGCCCAGGCGGTCTATCCCCAACTGCACCTGCGCCAGATGGGGGATATGGATCTATTGGTTCCTAAGGACCGGGTGCTGGAGGCCTATGCCCTGGTCCAAGGCCTGGGCTACCAGGTTTACCGTCAGCACCTTGATGATGTGAGCGATACCCCGGCGGTGGTGGTTGGCCAAAATAGCCGGCACCACCTCACCCCCCTGGGCAAGGCTCCGGGGCTGCCCCTGGTGGAACTGCACTGGACCCTCTGCGACGCCGATGAAGCCGCTGGCTTTAACCTGGCGGAGCTCTGGCAGCGGGCCCAGCCCATCACCCTGGCGGGAGAACCCGCCGTGGCCCTGGCCCCGGAGGATTTAATTTTGCACCTCTGTCACCACGCCGCCTACCACCACCAGTTTGACATGGGGCTGCGGGGGTTAATGGATATCAGCCGGGTGGTGGATCGATTAGGGGACCAGCTCGACTGGGGCGCCCTGCAACGCACCGCCGAGGCCTGGGGCTGGCAACGGGGGGTTTACCTCACCCTGGCCCTGGCGGATGGCATCTTTGACCTGCCCCTGCCAGCCCCCATCGCCCAGGCCATCCAGGCGGTGGTACCCAACCCCGACTTTGTGGGCCAAACCCAGGCCCTGCTATTGCAGCCTAAGGCAGATCATCGGGCCTTGACCAACCGACTCAGCCAGGAGGCCGCCTATCGAACCCTAGGCTTGACCCCAATCCAGCGTCTGGGGCGGGCTCTGCAGCGCACCTTTCCCTCACCCCAGCGGATGGCGGAGATTTATGGCATTCCCCCCAGTTATTTCTCCCCCGCCCTCTATCGCCATTACTGGCAGCGGCTGAGGGCCTACGGGACCTATAAAACCCAAGCGATCGCCGATCGCCGCCGCCATCGCCAGGTGTGGCAATTGACCGAAGCCCAGCAACCAGACATTACCCGCCACAAAACCCACCTGCACCAGTGGCTAACCTCACCCTAGGACGCTATCAACCTTAAAGTGACCAATTGAGACCAGCAGGGGAGACCTTAACGCTTCACCCCTACTCCCCACTCCCCCACTCCCTACTCCCCCACTCCCTATGTACGCTGGCTACTTCTACCCAACTCAACCCTGGCCCCACCCTGGTGCCCAGATCGCCCTACCGCCGGTATTTGGTGACCCCGATCGCCAGGGGGTGTTTCAAGCCGAGGGGTTCGCCCTGGTGGAGCAACGCCGCTTCAATGGCCCTCCCACCCAGGATCTAACCGTTCCCCTGGTGTGCCCGGTCAGTGGGGCGGTGCTGGCCTTTTGGGGCCGGCTGGATAATCGCAGCGCCCTGATCGGTGGTCTGCAACTGCCCGAAAGTAGCACCGATGGAGAACTGGTGCTGGCCGCCTGGCGGCGCTGGGGGGAGGACCTGGGTCCCCAACTGCTGGGGGATTTTAGTCTGGCCCTCTACCAGCCCCAACCCCGCCGGCTGCTATTACTGCGCGACCCCCTGGGGGTAAAGCCGCTGTACTATAGCCAGCAATCGGGCCAGATCAGCTTTGCCACCAGCGTGGCCAGTCTGCGGGCCATGGCCCACCTCAGCCTCACCCCCGACCCCGACTGGATGGCCCGCTACCTGCTGCACCTGTCCATGAGCGATCGCCACACCGGTTACCGCGAAGTGGTGAAACTGCCCCCGGGCCATGGCCTGGTGGTGGAGGCCTCGGGGCAAACCCGACTGTGCCCCTACCACCACTGGGTAGACGATGCCCCCCTCACCCAGCGGCGCGATCCCTACTGGGTGGAGCAGTACCGCCGGGTGCTGGAGGAGGCGATTCACTGCCGTATGGTGAGTGACTTTCCCCTGGGGACGGAAAACAGCGGTGGCATTGACTCCGCCACGGTCACCGCCTACCTGGCCTACTTTTTAGGGCAACCGGGCGATCGCCTGCACAGCTTTGGCTTTGCCCTTTGCGAGCAGGAACCGGCCTATATCCTGGAGACCAGCCAGGCCCGGCAGATTTTCCATAATTATCTGATTACCGCCCGTTCCCAAACCAATAATGACCTGAGCTGGCTGCGGCACAGCCTGGCGGTGTTGGGCTACCCCGAGGAACATGGCAATGGGTCGGGCCACACCCCCTTTTACCGGGAATGCCAGCAGCGGGGCATTCGCACCCTCTTTTCCGGCTTTGGGGGGGATGAGGTGGTGACCAACCCGGGGCATCTGCTGCACTACGAGCTATTCGACCAGGGGGACTACCGTAACCTCTGGCCCCTGATCGGGGGTAACCCCCTGCGCCGTAGCCTGGCCCTAGCGAAGCGGTGGGTCAGGGGCATGCCCTCCCCTGCCTACCGGCCCACCTTTCTCGCCGCCTGGCAAGAACGCTGGCCCCACCAACTGCTCCAGCCCCAGGTGGTGGAACGCCTCAACCTGCACCACGAGTATATGGAAACCGCCCGCTACGATGCCCCCTACCGGCGGATTAATGACTTTATCCGGCAGGGTTTGCTGACCATGCCCTACATTGCCACTCGGCTAGAAAACTGCACCCTGATGGCGGCCAGCTATGGCGTTGACTATCGCTGGCCCCTATGGGATGTGCGCCTGGTGCAACAATACCTATCTACCCCCAGCCTGGAGAAGGTGGGTCCCCAGGGCATGGGCCGCTATCTGCACCGCCGCGCCATTGAGGGGGTGGTGCCCCAGCGGGTGGCCTGGAAGCCCAGTAAGGATATGGGCTATGGTGCCCTGCGGGAACGCCAGGCCGAGGGGCTGCCCCGTCTGGCCCAAACCGCTAAGGACCTGGAGGCGGATCTGCACCCCAGCCTGGAGAAGCTGGTGGACCGGCCCAAGTGGCGGGGGCAGATTCAGACGGTTCTGGAGGGCAAGGACCTAGGGGAGGGGTTTAGCTTTGGCTTCAGGCGCGGCCTCTATGCCCTGCAAGCCCTGGACACCTGGCTCAAGGGGACCCCCTGATGGGCTGGCTGGCGGTAGCGCGACGGGAACTGTGGCAGCGCCATTGCCCCCCGGGGTTAATCAGTTGGCGTTACCTATGGCCCGGCCAGGACGGGCGAATCATCGCCCACCGCCAAATCTGGTGGCAGCAGGGGGAGGGCTGGCCCCGCTGGCTGTGGCTGGCGGTGCAGGGCTGGCAATGGCTGCGCTGGGTAGGGTGGTTTGGCCCCCTGGCCCTCTGGCGGACCCTGGGGCGACGGGGGGCGCAGGTAGCAGCAGGGGAGGGGCTGGGCCTGGGCCAGCAACTCTGGCGAGTGGGGGGGCTGACCCTGGGCTGGTGCATACCCCCCAGGGAAATCTATCAATTTAACCTCCACCACCACCCTGAGCGGGCCCTGGACTACATCTTTACCCAGGAGTTGCCCGCCTACCACCGCTGGCGCAGTCGTCCCCTGGGTTTAAAACCCGCTTCCCTGGCCACCTTGCAGGATAAACTCAGGCTGGCGGCCCAGCTTACCCCCCTGGGTATTACCCTGGTGCCAACCCCCCATGTCATTCCCCGGGGGCGGGCGGCGCCCCTGATCACCTACCTGGAGCCGGGGGCGCGGCTGTTTTGTAAAACCCGCTCAGGCAACCAGGGGCGGGGGGCCTTTACGGTCTGGTCGGCGGCCTCGGTCGCCGGGGCCGCCGGGCTGCGCGGCCAGGGGTTTGAGGGCCAGGAACTGGCGGATGGGGCGGCGGTGGAAGCCGCCTGGCGGGCGCTCTGCCAGCAGGACGACGCCCTGATTCAACCCTGCCTGGTCAACCATGCCGCCCTGGAGCCCCTGGCCATGGCCGGGCGGGCGATTACGGTGCGGTACATTACCGCCTGGGGGCAGGGGCAGATCCGTTGTCTGTCGGCTGTTCTGGAGGTGCCCACCCACCGGGCCGAGCGTCATCATCAAATTCTCTATTCCCTATTACCCCTAGACCCTGCCCGCGGTCGGGTGTTGCCCTGGCCCCACCCGGAGCGATTGCCCGAAGCCGCCCGACAGGCCCTGACTACCCTAGATCTGCAGTTACCCCAACCCTTTCACCTGCCCCACTGGCCCGCTTTGGTCTGGGCCAGTCACCAGGCCCAGGCCGAGTTTCCAGACCTGTGGGCGATCGCCTGGGACTGGGTGATTACCCCCAGGGGCCCGGTTTTGCTGGAGGGCAACACGGGCTGGGGCACCGCTACTCCCCAGATGATCCAGGGGGGGTTGCTGGGGTAACCACCAGGGTGCCGCTTACCTGGTCCATGGGGCGACAGGCCTGGGGATTGGGGTAGGTGAGGCTGCCCAGGCCAAAGTAGCGGCGATCGCCCAGGCGCTCAAAGGAGCGGGCCGGGGCAACGGCGGTAAAGCTCACCAGGGGCCGCCAGTGGTGACCGTCCTGGCTGGTCCACACCTGGCTGCGCCAGCGATGGTTGGCCAGGGGCTGGGCCCACAACACCTCCAGGCGATCCCCCTCCAGCCGCAGATCAAAGGCCAGGCCATCCGCCGGTAGGGGAATCGGCTCAACGGCGATCGCCCCCCGTCGCAGGCTATGGGCCAGGTAGGCCCGCTGCACCGGGTAGGTCGCCCCGGGCGGGTAGAAGCTACCGATGTAGGCGGCCCGATCGCCCCAGGTTACCACCTGCTCCATCATCCCGGTGGCTTGACCCGCCGCCGGGGTCTGGGGAAAGATCACCCCGGCCTTGAGATCGGACCGCCGCTCAAAGCGGTCTGGCTCCAGGTATTGGTAGAGGGGGGCATGGAAGGCTTGGCGTTGCTCCTGGTTGAGCCACCGCTGGAGTTTCGGCCCTGGAAAGACATCCACCGCAAACCGTTGCCCCGCCACCGTCAGCAGGGCAACGATGCGCCAGCCCCCCAGGGGCACTACCCGCCAGTGACGGCCCCCATCTTCAGACAGGGCCACCGCCGACCCGTAGCCCGCCTGCCCCACCCCGGCGGGCACCGCCTCGGTAATACTAACCCCCGCCACCAGGGCCGCCCCCCACTTTGCCAGGGGGTAGGTGTGGATAGTCTGGGGCAAGGTGCGGTACTGCCACCACCAGCCCCCCTGCCGACGATAGAGATTGCCCCAGCGCCAGCTCTGGCGGGGGTCAGCACCGGGGATCCACAGATCTCCATCCAACCGATAGAACCGATCCACCTGTTCCTCCGGTAGCCGCGCCTCCTGGCCAAAGCGCTGGGGGGCCGGGTCGTAGGTGAGTAGCGGCACTGGCCCGGCATTGGGGCTGGGGCCTTCGTTGCTGCTATCCCCCAAACCGATATAAAGCCGATCTCGCCAGGCGATCAGGTCCCAGGGGTTACGGGCAAAGCTGGCCCCACAGTCGGGGTAGCGCTGGGCCGCCGGGTTGCCCAACACAGTGGCACCCTCCACCCGGGCCAGGGCGGCGTAGCGATCGGCCTGGGCAGGGATTTGCGGGTAGACCGGCCAGAGGGGGCGTACATAGGCGGGTTGCCAAACCCCGGCCCGGTAGACCAAACCCAGGCCCACCAGCCCCAGACCCGCTACCATGGCCCTAATTCCTCTGACCTGTTTCCTGACCATATTGGTTACTGATAGCATCCCTTTTCCTAGGATTGGTTTTCCGCTCACCCCGAAAAGCCTTGGAATCAATAACCTTTACCCCCACCCTTGCCGCCCCGTTACCCGGGACTGTGGCCATGGAATCCGGTGATCAGGGCGATCGCCAGGGGACCCAGGGCGAGAGCCGGTAAAAACGAAGCCAGGCGGATCTGTACAACTTCCAGTAAATCTAACCCTAGGGCCATAATCATCAATCCACCAATCCCCGTAATATTCAAAATATAGGGATTGGTGGCGGGGTTGGTGATGGCTAGTCCCGACAGACTAGCTACCAGAGATAGACCGCCCTGCACAAGCAAGACCGGGAAAGCCGAGAACCCCACTCCGATGCCATAACTGCCAGTCAGGGCAATGGAGGCCAGGCCATCCATGGTGGCTTTCAGGCTGAGCAGAGTGGCATCTCCCACCAGGCCGTTGTTAAGGCTACCCAAAATGGCCATAGGACCAATACAGAACAGCAGACTGGCGGCCACAAAGCCTTCGGTAAACTTACCCCCGCCCTTCACCTGGGACCTTAGCCAGTCCCCCAGATGGGCAAGATGGCTCTGAAGCTGCCACCACTCTCCCAATAAGCCACCAATCACCAAAACCACCAAACCGAAGATTACCCCATCGATAGGACCGACTCTGACCCTGGCCAGGGTCTGCCCCATACTGATGCCCAGCATGATGGTAGTCAGGCCCAGGGCCTGGGTAATGATCTGCTGCATCGCCGGGGGCAAACTGCGGCGCAGAACCAGCCCTAGAGAGGTACCCAGAATAATGGTTAAGACGTTTATCCAGGTGCCACTGGTTTTAGCCCACAGGCTAAGCATAGAATTCTCACGAGGTAGTCCCCGTATTATAGGCTTGCTGATGGGATGAAATTGGGGTAGCGCGCCTGACGGGTCCGGGACTAGAGGAGGGGGCAGGTTTGTCGCCCGCCTGGATGATTGGAGACTGGCCAGCAAGGGTTGCAAAGCGCACTAGGAAAGGGGTTAGTTAGGGATGGAAGCCAATCCCATAGTTTCGTTACAGTACGGCTTTCCGGCCCATCCGGGATGGCTCAGTATGGCAGGATTAAAACATAGCTGGTTGATCCAGGGCCGGTGTTTAACCAAACCAGGCCAGGCGGTAATGCTACACGGTCCCGAGGCCGATCCTCCATCCACACCAGGGTGGACCACGGTCATCGACAACCGCTGACTCAGGCCACTCCGATTCCCCAGGCAGAGAGTTGGGGTGATAGTAAGGAGAATTGCCATGAAACTGATGACTCTGGCAGGTGCCCTAGTTGCCCTTCCCCTGTTGTGGGTATTACCGGTAAGGGCCGAGAACCTCCTCCAGGTGAAACAATTGCTTGATACCAACCTTTGTCAAGGTTGTGACCTGTCGGGTGCCCAACTCAGCCAGGCCCATCTGATTGGGGCCGATCTGCGGGGGGCCGATCTACGGGGGGCCACCTTAATCGAGGCCAACCTGGAGGGTGCCGATTTGACTGGGGCTAACCTCACCCAAGCCAATCTCACCCAGGCTTTTTTAACCAACGCCATCCTTGATGGTGCCATCCTCGATCGGGCTAACTTGACCAGGGCTCAGATTTATTTTGCCCATGTCAAGGGTACTTCCCTGGTGGGGGCTAACCTCACCCACACTGACATTGTGGGCACCCCCATTAGTGTGGGGGGAGATTAGGTTTAAATTTGTAGATTATTATCCGATGCTGACCTCTACCCTCTCCGATGCTAATCGCCGCCTCGCCGCCGCCCTCCAGTATGTAACGATTTCCGCAGATGCGGCGGAACGGTTGAAGTATCCGAAAGCCAGCTTGATAGTGTCTATTCCTGTGCGGATGGACAACGGATCCCTGCGGATATTTCAGGGTTATCGGGTACGCTACGATGATACCCGGGGGCCGACTAAGGGGGGAATTCGCTTTCACCCTGAGGTTAATCTGGATGAGGTGCAATCCCTGGCCTTTTGGATGACCTTTAAGTGTGCCGTGTTGAATCTACCCCTGGGGGGCGCGAAGGGGGGAGTTACGGTCAATCCCAAGGAGCTTTCCCGGCTAGAGTTGGAGCGGTTGAGTCGGGGATATATTGACGCGATCGCTAACTTTATTGGTCCCGATGTCGATATTCCCGCCCCCGATGTCTATACCAACGCCATGATCATGGGTTGGATGATGGACCAGTACAGCATCATTGCCCGCCGCCTCAGCCCGGCGGTCATTACCGGTAAACCCCTGGGTATGGGTGGTAGCCAGGGGCGCGATACAGCTACGGCGATGGGAGCTTTCTACCTACTGGAGGCGATCATGGCCCGGTCTGGTCGCCTGCCCCAGGACACCACCGTCGCCGTTCAGGGATTTGGTAATGCCGGTAGTATTCTGGCCCGGTTACTGTTTGACGCCGGTTACCGGGTGGTAGCGGTGAGTGACTCCCAGGGGGGAATATTCTTACCCCAGGGGTTAGATATTCCCAGTATTCAGGCCTTTAAAGCCTCCAGTCGCAGTCTCAAGGCGGTCTACTGTGAGGGCAGTGTCTGCCACCTGATCCAGGACCATGCCCTGATCAGCAACGACGAACTTCTAACCCTAGATGTGGATATTCTCATCCCGGCCGCTCTGGAGAACCAGATTACGGCGAAAAATGCCAGTCAGGTTAAGGCCCGCTATATCTTCGAGGTAGCTAACGGCCCGATTACCGCCGATGCCGATACCCTGCTGGAAGCCCGAGGGATTCAGGTCTTTCCCGATATTTTAGTCAACGCCGGGGGGGTAACCGTTAGTTACTTTGAATGGGTCCAGAATCGCAGCGGCCTTTATTGGTCGGTTGAGGATGTTAATACCCGCCTCAAGGCCATGATGGTCGGAGAGGCTGAACAGATTTGGCAACAGGCTGAAACCCTTAAAATTCCTGTCCGCACCGCCGCCTATGTACATGCCCTCAAGCGGTTGGGCGATGCTCTAGATGCCAAGGGAACCCGTGAATACTACGTCAGTTGAATTTGAACCACTCCCTCTGCCCCTAAGGAAGGGAGGATTGCTATAAGATCCTGGGTGACCAGTATCGGAGCCCAGTCCCCACCTACCTACCATGGACTTTGAGGAGATTACTAAACTCATCAACCAGGTAGCTCTGGTGCAGAAGGGGCGGCCCCTCAAGGACGTGGAGCGGCTGGTGCTTAAGGGCGCCTGGGAAAACCAAACCTACACCACCATGGCTAGCCTGACGGTGGGCTATTCCGAAGACTACCTGAAGAAAGACGTGGGGCCAAAGCTATGGCGCTTTCTGTCTGACCTGGTAGATACCCGACAACAGGGGATTAAGCTGAATAAACGCAACTTGCAAAACGTCTTGCAAACCTGGGCAACCCAGACGGAATCCGCCAGTCCACCCGAGGTTCCAGGGACCGGGAGGGCCGGGTTTGCTGTCGCCGTGCAAGGGTTGCCGGCCCTGGATGAAACCGAACTATGGGGTCGGCAGGCGGATTGTCAGCGGTTGATCCAGTGGGTGCGGGGCGATCGCTGTCGGTTGATTCTGCTATGGGGGCTTCCCGGTGTAGGTAAAACCGCCCTGGCCGTTTACCTGGCCCAGGCCCTCAAGGCCGACTTTGATCGGGTGGGCTATCTTTTACTCTCCGATCAGGCTACCGATACCCTGGTATTTCAAGCCCTAACCAATTGGTTTAGATCTGGGCAGGACCGTTCTCCTCAGGTCGACCCGGCCATCGATACAAGCCAGTGGATCCTCGATCAATGTGGCCAGCGCCCTTGCCTCATCGTCATCGATCAGCTGGAAGGGCTCTTTGCCCCCCAGCAGCTAGCAGGTACCTACCGGGCTGGGCGGGAAGGGATGTCAGCCCTACTACAGCAACTGGCCACCAGTCAGCATCAGAGTTGTATCCTCTGCGTTAGCCAGGAAAAACCAGAGAACTTTACCCACTGGTTAGGTCCGCGAGTGCGGGACTACCACCTGCAGGGCTGGACCGATGAGGTAGTCAAAGGGTTTTTAGATCAGCAGGGGGAGGTGAGCGGTAAGCGCCGGGACTGGGTAGCTTTCAACCACCGCTATGGGGGCATCCCTCTAGCTTTAAAGGGTATTGCCAGTTCCCTCCACGATCTCTACCAGGGCCAGTTGCATTTATTTTTAAAGCAAACCGATACCTCCCTTTGCGATCGCGCCGATCGGGCGCTCCAGACCCTTGTGGATCGCCTTACCCCGGCGGAAGAGGAACTTCTCTACTGGCTGGCCCTAACCCCGGAGCCCTTCACCCTCACCGGTTTACAGCAGGAGATGCCAGCCTATCCAGGAACAGTGGTGGTGCAGTCCCTAATGGCTCGATCTCTC
This sequence comes from Leptolyngbya sp., assembly GCA_040374765.1. Classification (GTDB taxonomy): domain Bacteria; phylum Cyanobacteriota; class Cyanobacteriia; order Phormidesmidales; family Phormidesmidaceae; genus Nodosilinea. The sequence continues at coordinate 12,824 of JBEITR010000043.1, read as the reverse complement.
TGCCAGGTGAGGGCGGATCCGGCTCTGGAGGATACCGTTATTAATCTGCCAGGCCCTGTGGCATGGCGAGCTATGGCCCAGTTGCAAGCCGTGCTAGCGCAAGAACTCGAGACGGAACAACTGGATTGGTTCCATCGTTTGCCCCTGGTCACCATGACGGCCCCCGAAGCCCTGCAAGCCTACCAGCAGGAGATGCTGTTCCAACCCCTGCTCCAGACCCTGGAGGAGAGTCTGGCATCGGCCAGCGATCGCCAGCAGAAATGCCAACGCCTGCACCAGGCTCTACGTCCCCTGGCCCTGGTCAAACCGGGCTACGGCCCCGCCAACCTGATCCGGCTTTGCCAGGGTTTAGGGGTGGGGTTGAGGGGAGCTGATTTTTCCCACCTGGATATCTGGGAAGCTGACCTGCGCCAGATTAACTGCCAGGGAGCTGATTTCAGCTCCGCTCACTTTCACCACACGGCCTTTGCCACCCCCCTGGATGCCAGTCCCATCCTGGCGATCAGTCCCGACGGTGCTTGGCTGGTGGCGGCAGACCGCCAGGGGCGGCTGTGGTGGTGGAGCCTGAACCCGGGGCACTTACTGCGGGTGATCGAGCTGGCCGACCAACCCATGCTGATCGGGGCTCTGGCCTTTAGCCCCGACGGTGAGACCCTGGCGGTAGGTGCCAGCACCGGTCAAATCTGGCTCTACTCTACGACCAATCCTACGCCTGCCGATAGCCTCAGCCATCACCCCAGTCGGGTCACGGCCCTGGCCTTTACCGCCAGCGGTGGCGGCCTGGCATCAGCCGACCAACAGGGACAGATTTACCTATGGGAAGTGGCTTCCGGAGTGTGTCAACGACACTGGGCCGCCCATCGGGGATCCATCCAGGAACTGAACTTTAATGGGGCTGGCGATCGCCTGATTAGCCTGGGAGAGGACCAGACCGTCCACCTCTGGGCCCTACCCCAAGGTCAGTTAAGGGCGAGTTTTCAGGCCAGACCTGGAGCTTCGATTCACACTACGGGCTTTTTTTCCCATGGGGGCGATCGTTCCCAGTCTTCCCTAGCCTTTGCCGCTGGCTACGACGACTATGGTCTGGCCATCTGGGCCCTGGAAACTGGCACCCCTGAATGGGTAGTGCCCACCGATATGGAGGGACTGTTAGCCCTGGCGGTAAGTCCCGATGGCCGCTATCTGGCCTGTAGCCGTCAAGATTGTAGCCTTAGCCTTTGGGATATTGGGCGCCATCGCCGCCACCAGATGGTAACCACCCTGGCCGCACCCATCTGGTCCTTGCAATTTAGTCCCAGCGGAACCTACCTGGCAACTGGCAATGAAACCGGGCTACAGGTCTGGGACACCCAGCGACGAGAGCCACTCCGCAGTTTTCTACGGCAAGCCTATCCTGTCTGCGCTATGGCCCTTGGGGCGGCTAGCAATAAACTGATTACAGCCCACAGCGACCACCAAATCCGGATCTGGCAATGGGGCCAAACCCCAGCTAGGCATCCCTTGCCCTCTATCCTCAACCCCCAGCAGGGTCGGCTCCATGCCCTGGCAGTCAGTGACGATGGCCAGTGGTGGGCCACTAGTGGAGCGGATCACACCATTGCCCTCTGGTCTGGCCAGGGGTGGGCCGCAGCGGCCAGAGCTTGCCCCTTCCTGGTATTACCTGAACCCGCTACCCTGATGGCTCTGAGCGCCCAGGGAGCATGGTTAGCCACCGCTGGTCAGGCTCCGGCCATTGGCCTGTGGCAGGTGGCTACTGGCCAGGCTCTGGGATCGTTGCCAGGCCATGGAGGGCCTGCCTCTGCCCTAATCTTTAACCCCACCACTGTAGATCTAAGTCCCCACCAGGCTCCCCACCTGGTCAGTGGGGGCCGGGATGGTACGATTTGTCTTTGGGATTTGAGTCGGGCCACCTGTACCAAGGTGCTCAGGGGTCACCTTTGCCAGGTGCATAGCCTAGCCATTAGTCTGGCGGGCGATCGGCTGGTCAGTGCCAGCTACGATGGGCGGGTGTGCTGGTGGGATCTGGGTAGTGGTGATCAGTTGGGGGAGTGGCAGGCTCCCCTGGGGCAGTGGCTACACACCGTTACCATAGATGGGGCTGGCCAGACTCTAGCGATTACCAGTAGGGCAGGCGATCTGACCCTGTGGCCGGTGCAACCTGCCTCCAGTCCTTACCGGTTGAGGGGACATCAGCAGGATATTTGGGCCGCTCTGGTGAGTGGCGATCGCACCGGGGTGGTAACCGCCAGTCAGGACTCGGAAATTCGCCTCTGGAGCCTACCGGCCGGGCCATGTGAGCGGGTTCTACGTCCCGACCTAGCCTATGCGGGTGTCAATATGGCTGGGGTGAGGGGCCTATCGGCCGCCACCCGAACCCTACTCAGCCTCCTGGGGGCGAAGGTAGACTAGCTATCGCCATAGCCCAGGTGGCGGCGGGCAGCGGGGGTCACGACCCGTCCCCGGGGGGTACGCTGCAGGTAGCCAATCTGCATCAAATAGGGTTCGTAAACCTCCTCAATGGTTTGGCTATCTTCCCCCGTAGCGGCCGCCATGGTTTCTAGACCAATCGGGCCACCGTCAAAGTTTTCGATAATCACCGACAGTAGACGGCGATCGGTCCAATCGAGTCCCCGGGGATCGACATTGAACAGCTCCAGGGCTTGGGCGGCGATTGCGGCGGTAATCAAGCCGGGGGCTTTGACCTCCATGTAGTCTCGTACCCGGCGTAGTAGTCGGTTGGCAATCCGGGGGGTGCCCCGGGCTCGTCGAGCAATTTCTTCGGCCCCCGCTAGCTCTAGGGGAGTTTTCAACACATCGGCGGTGCGCAGCACAATCTGGGTGAGTTCGTCGATGTCATAAAAGCGCAGACGTTGCACCAGCCCAAAGCGATCGCGCAGGGGTGAGGTCAGGGCTCCCACCCTGGTGGTGGCCCCCACTAAGGTAAAGGCCGCTAGGGGCAAACTCCGGGTGCGGGCCGCCTGGCCCTTACCAATGGTAATATCCAGTCGACTATCCTCCATGGCTGGATAGAGAATTTCCTCCGTCACCCGGGGTAGGCGGTGAATTTCATCGATAAAGAGCACATCTCCCGGTTTTAGGTTAACCAGCAGGCCCACAATGTCGCGGGGACGCTCCAGGGCTGGGGCCGTGGTAATTTTACAGGCCACCCCCATTTCCTGGGCCAAAATTAAGGCCATGGTGGTTTTACCCAAACCGGGAGGACCGTAAAGCAGCAGGTGATCGAGGGGTTCCTGGCGGGACTTAGCCGCCTGAATGGCAATGTCTAACACCTGCTTGAGGGCAGATTGGCCAATGTAATCCTGTAACCGTTGGGGCCGTAGCCGGTCCTCCGCCAGGGCCGTCTCTACGGGCTGGACTGCACCGCCCTGCACCAGGGAAGCGGCGACTGACGGGTCGGCCTGGTTAGCTAAGGGAGCCGCTAAATTATGCCCAGAGGCAGGAGGGGACTGGGGCGATCGGGGGGGCCTGGCCGAGGAATCGGAATTATGGGAGGAAACAATAGCCATAGGACCTACCACGGGCGTGCCTCCCCATGATAGTTCAGTGCAAATGCACTATCAAGACCAACCTCCAAGACCTACCCAATCACCCTCTCCTGGCCAGGGGTAGAGACCAGGTAGGACTTTAGGGGAAATTCACAGCAAAAACTGTTCCAGCGCCACCGCCACTCCTTCTGCCTCCACCCCTGGGGCGACCCAGTCTGCCTCCGCCTTAACCGCGCTGGGGGCATCCCCCATGGCAATGCCCAGACCCGCATAGCGCAGCATCTCTAGGTCGTTAAAGTTGTCACCAATGGTCATCACCTGGTCCCGTTCTAGATCGAGTAATTCTTCGGCCAGAAACCGCACCGCCTCCCCTTTGTTGGCCTGGGGATGGGTGGCTTCCACAAAGGATTCGATGGATTGGGTCAGGTAGAGGTCAGTGCTGGAGTAGCGCTGGTTGAGATGGTGTAAAACGGCGGCTAGGCGATCGGTATGGGGGCTCAGAGCCAGCAGCTTGGTGGTTTCCAGGGCGGGATTGGCACCCATCAGGGTGGCCAGATCCCCTGCCGCAACGGGCTCAATCCCCGATCGCTGAGCGTAGGCCTGGGTGTCTTCAATGATTCGCCGAACGTGAAGCTGGTCGTCAATGTAGAGATGGATGGATAGGTCTTCCCGGTCCTCCAGGGGAGTCAGGTAGGCAAGAATTTCCAGCGCCAGGGACCGGGGTAGGGGGGTATGGCGGTGCAGGGTCTGACTCTGGGGATTTTTAATCATGGCTCCCTGGTAGGCGATCAGGGGCAGGGTGGAGCCAATCATCTGATGAAAGCGCAGGGCCGACTGGTACATGCGTCCCGTGGCGATCGCCACCTCAACTCCCCGCTGGCGGACCGCCTGAATTCGATCCAGCACCCGCTGGCTAACCTGGTTAGACTCGCCCGCCAGGGTACCGTCAATATCGAGAACCAGCAGACGAATATCGGTAGTCATAGGCAGTGGCTGTAATCAGGTGAGCTCAATTCAGTTAACCTTACCGGCTAGGGTCAGGGATAGTCCCTTTAATACATCAAGGGAAGTTCTCCCACCACATCCAGACGGCTAAAGCGCCCGATCTGGAGGTAGGTTTCCGCCAGGGTATCGGCTACCGCCGGTACAATCCAACCCAGTTGCTTGAGGGTAAAAATAGCCGTAGCATACTTGGCCCGGCGGCTACCGTCCAACACCTTAATGGCCAGTCCCAGACTATCCCCCACCCGGCCAATGCACTGAATTCCCTCGGCCCCAGATTTACTCACCAGGGCGCCGTTGGTCAACTGCATCAACTGGGTGTCAAAGCTATTCGTCCCCCCCACCATTTCCGGATGATGGGTCATCGCCCGAATAATCCGCTCCATATCCAGGCTATTGCCAGAGGCCAACATGGCAAATAGGGTGGCCATCTGCCGGATTTGCATAAAGTAGGTAGGAGCGCCACAGTCATCGTGGGCCACGATAAACTCATCGGCGGGCATACCCAGCAGATCGGCAAGGCGAGACAGGATTAGTTTTTGGACGGGATGGCTACGGTCCAGGTAGCTCCCTAGGGGCCAGCTTTGCTGCTGGCAAAGGGCTAGCATACCGGCATGTTTGCCAGAGCAATTGTGCTCCAGGGGGCTTTTCCGCCCTTGGGGCACCGGGCAGCGCAGATCCCCAGAGTCAAGCTGCGATCGCCACAAAATTTCAAATACCTGGCGCACCTGTTCCATACTGCCCTGGTGGGACCCACACATAATTGCCAGGGCCCGATCACTGAGGCCGTAGCGTTCCAGGGCGCCAGAGGTGGTCACCGCCAGGGCCTGAAAGGGTTTTAGGGCTGACCTAACAAAGCTAGCCAGTTCGGGGTTGCCAGCTACGGAAAGATTACGGCCACGATGATCACACACCACCACATGGGCAATGTGGGTTGATTCCACAATGCCTTCGCGCAGAAGCTGAATCCCTAATTCCTTACTCTGATGACGGTTAACCCGACTGCTGGTCATAGCTATGCCCTGGGGAAGAACGGTGTGTTGAAGGTCACCCTGAAGGTGACCCCCGTAATCTTAAATCAAGGATTACAGCTGGAACCAGACCAGCAGCCCCAGACTAAAAAGTATGACAATTACCCCCAGTGTGTAACGAATTCGTTGCAGTACCGGTTTTACTTCGTAGTCAACAATCAGGCGATCGCGGTTGTAAATCTCTTCCGGCTTAACCCACAACTGGCCGTCATACCAGCCCGACTCTTCGTAGGGTACGGTGGCCTGGCGCAGTCGCCCGGCCACATGGGCCCAACCCACATAGAGCTGTACCAGGGCTAAGGTGGGTAAAATCAGTGCCCCCAGGGCGGCAGTAAGGGTAAATAACAGCGGCTGACGACTGGGGAAAAAACTAGCCCCCACCATAGGACCGACCACCACCCAGCTGAGACACCACAACCCCACCACCGGTTGCAGGTAGGCGGCCAGCTGGCGCCCGCCCCAGCCATAGAACCAGGACTGTCGGACCTCCTGATATTCGTTGATGGGTTGTTGTTCAGCCGGAACTGGACATACCTGCGCCATAGCCACCGTTCGTAAAAACCTTAGCTATAGCCTAAACGAATTCCATCAGATTAGGAATCTCTAACGGCGATCGCCCTATGGCCGTAGCCCCCGGCAACGGGGCGAACAGGGGTTGGAAAAGGTGATTCCATCAAAGACCTTGCCAGTCCCAATTTTCATCGATCAACTTGGTTCCGAACTCAATGGCGTTGCCGTTCTGTCCTAACTGGACTGGTAATGGCTGTAGCTGGGGTAGACGCTAGGCGCCTGGGTAGGTGGGCTGAAAACGGGCTGATAGAAAATTGCTGGAGCATGGCCCCAAAAGGCTTCCAAGTCGTAGAATTCCCTGGTTTCGGGCAAAAATATATGGACAATGACATCGCCATAATCCATAACGACCCAGTTGCCCTCTAACTGGCCCTCTAGATGCAACGGCTGACGTTGCCACTTGTCTTCTAGGCTGGCTTCAATGGATCGGGTGATGGCCCGCACCTGAACGGTGGAAAAACCCGTAACGATTACAAAATAATCCGCCAGGTAGGATACATCTGCCACCGGCAGAATCACAATATTGGCCCCCTTGCGCTCATCGGCAGCGGCGGCAATATCATAGGCCAATTGCAGGGAATCATCGGCTGAAGGGGTTGTCGCCGCGTGGGGTAAGGTTGTTGTCATAGTGGCATTCAGAGAATGGGAATGGGTCATAGGCAATGGCAATAGGTGCTCAGGATAGATTAGAAAATCGCCATCGGCTGCCAGCATCGGCCATAGGCCTAGTCTATCCTAATGGCAATGGATAGGGGAGAGATCCCTCAGGTATGCTGAATCAAGCCCTCCAGGGCGGTTTGTAGATCCTGGGTGAGTTGGGCTACCGAGGCCTTGGCAGCGGTCCGGGAAGCCTGATAGGTGGGCCAGCGCTGGCTCACATCGATGGGCTCAGCCAGGGTAATGACGGCGTGGCGACGTCCCATCTGCGGACGCTGGGGTACACGAGTTCCCTTCACCCGTTCCACCAGATCAAAGAGAATCAAGCTGGTTTCCGCCAACCGTTCAAAGCTGGGCCGAGTTTTAACATAGTCTCCGCTGACGGCCACGAAACTCTCCACCAAACGCATATGGCGCATATGCAGGTTGGCGGCCTGGGCCATCCAGTCGGCTAGACCCCGGTCAAAGGCTGACAGATTGGCAAGATTGCGAATATCTTCCCTGTAGATGTGGGCCCAGCCCGCCTCTTCCAACTGGCGACAGCGGCTTTCCAGGCTATCATTACCGGGTAAATGGAAGAAGGCTTCTGCCACGGTGAGGGCCCGGTCTAACAGGGGTTTCAGGCGATCGCTTAAATCCAGGGGTGGGGCTGATCGGGCTTCGGGCCAGAGATCCCCATAGAATTGGCCGTAGAACCCCTCCATATGGGTGAGTAAGTGGTACCCCAGATTAGCCAGGCGCTGATAATAGTCTTGGGGCGATCGCCGGTCGGGGTGAGGATAGGCGTTAATCGGTAAACCACAGTCAGCCTCTAACCCGCTCAACAGCCGGTCCAGGGCTGCCCAGTCAGGGCGGGGATAGAAGTACTGTAGGCCTACCGGCAAAAGAATGACGCGCTCGGGCCGTTGGGCTTTGTACAAATCCTCCACACCCCAAAAGGCTAACTGGGCTGTACCGGATTCTAGGGGACTAATCACTTCCCCATGGCCATTGGTGGCCCCCTCCGGGGCAATGGTGATGGGAAACTCGCCTGACAGCAGGTATTGCCGTACCGTCTTTAAAGCCTTTAGATCCAGGCGGCGGCCTCGATGGACTGGAACGCCCCCCATGCTGGCAAACAACCACTCTAGCCAGGCACCGGCCCAAAGGGGCATGCCCCGATCGTACATAAAGAAACTGTGGACCGGTCCCTGTAGGGGTTGACCCTGACGTCGAGCGGCCTGGGGCACCAGGCGAGAAAAAAGATAGGCTAGACACAGCGGATCATCCACCTGGCTATGGCGAAAGGCTAGGAGGAGGCGAATTTGCCCCGTCTGAAACTGCTGAAAGGCCTTTGCCAGCACCTCGGGGTTTTCACAGGTGACGGGCCAGATTCCGGCGGGTAGCCATGGTCGTAACCGTACCCGCAATAGCAAGGGTAATAGGGCGTAACCGCCTCGCCTCACCCAGTCTCGATACTGGTGGGGAATAAATCTCAGGGGCGGTTGAACGGTCTGGAAATGGGACACAGGCAACTCCGGCCATGGTACGGGGAACCGATAGCCGTCTCGTCCTCACCGGACTGGAGACGACGACGCCATTGCTACAGTCTTAAGACCCAGAGCCTGGCTGGGTGGAGTCAGCTATGTGGCACCAGATATATTCCCTATTGTCTACTTTACAGGGGGCAGCGCTTGTCAGTTCAGGGGCCCTCGACTGGGGCTAAGACGGCATCGATCAGGGGCGCATAGGGTTGATGGGCTTTGGTCACCACCCTGAGGATCGACTTGATTCGCAAAAACCCTTGCTGGCTAAGGGTCCTGACCCGCCTCCGTGGCTTTCAACCTGGTTGCAGCTATAACTGGGACTACAATTCATCCCTCAGGCTAGTGGTAAAAATAAAAAATTTGTTAAAATATTTCCAAGGTTCTTCGTTCGGGAAAGCCATGGCTGTGGTTGACACTGTTCCCCCTGAGGTTGTCCAGCAGGTGGCTGAGTATTTTGACGTACTAAGCGAACCCATGCGCCTGCGAATTTTGAACGTGCTGCGGGACGGAGAAAGATGCGTTCAGGAATTGGTAGAAGCCACTCAGACTAGCCAGGCTAATGTCTCTAAGCACCTTAAGGTGATGATGCAGGTGGGTATTCTGAGCCGCCGTACCGAAGGCACCTCTGCCTACTACAGTATTTGTGACCAGTTGATTTTTGATCTGTGTAGTTTGGTCTGCGATCGCATCGCCTGTCGTATTGAAGAGCAGGCTAAGCAATTCCGTAACTTTAGTCTTTCCGCCCGTGAGTAGCTATAGGTAGCTTTGACCAGAACCCTGAGGACCGGGTTAGTCGATTAAGGTCAAGGCAGGGTAGGGGTAGGTCATCCCGCCTTACCTACCCCCATCAGGTAAAGCAGGGCCATGCGTACGGCAACTCCATTGGTAACCTGATCGCTAATTAAACTGAGGTCAGGGTCATCCATCAGGTCTGAACTGATCTCCACACCCCGATTGACTGGCCCAGGATGGAGAACCTTAACCCCAGGTTGGCAAGGTTTCAGGCGATCGCGGGTGAGGCCAAAGTGCTGCTGGTATTCCCGCAGACTGGGCAGCAGATGCTGGGTCATGCGTTCCCGTTGTAGGCGCAGGGCCATGACAAAGTCGGCCTGGTCCAGGGCTGGCGCCAGGCTACTGTGCTGCACAATAGACCGATGCCCAGGCAGGGGAGACTGGTCTATAAAGGCTTGAGCAAATCCGGGCGGCAGTAGGGTGGGGGGTGCCGCCAGATGTACCTCAGCCCCACAGGTGGATAAACTCCAGAGGTTAGATCGGGCTACCCTGGAATGCAAAATATCGCCAATAATGGCAATTTTTTTGCCCTGCAATAAACTGGTGTTGGGATTATCCGGATTCAGCGTCAGGGCCAGTGTAAATAGATCCAGTAGGGCCTGGGAGGGATGGGCATGTAACCCATCTCCGGCATTTAATACGCCGACACCACTATTGAGTTGATCCATTTCTCTGGCGATCACCTGGGGTACTCCAGAATCTCGATGGCGAATTACCATCAGGTTGGCACCCATGGCCAGGTAGGTTTTAGCAGTATCCAGAATGGTTTCTCCCTTACTCAGGGAGGACGTGCCTGGGGCAAAGTTCAGAACTTCGGCCGATAGACGCTTAGCTGCCAGTTCAAAGCTACTGCGAGTGCGGGTAGATGACTCAAAAAACATCGTGGTTACAACTACCCCCTGCAAGGCTGGCACCTTGCGGGTACGCCGGGAGAGCACTTCCCGAAAACTAACCGCCGTTTGCACCACGGTTTCTAACTCCGTTGCCGTAAAGTCTGCCAGAGACAGCACATGCCGTCGATTCCAGGATGCATTGCTCATGATCTACCGCCTTCAATCCAGGCCCCGTTATCACCGTCACTACCATAGCGGTATCCGGTCGGTGGGGGATAGGCAAAGGGGAGGATTTTCCCCGACCTATTGTTGGGTCTACTTTCCACTACTTTTGGTGAGCGGGCTTTTAGGGGTTGGTTGTATGCCCGTTGCTTCCCCCGATCCCCCGCCCCTCCAACCCCTGGTGAGGCGAGACAATCACCTAGAGGCAGCCCAGCGCCTCCTGCAAGCTAGAGCCCGCCGGCTAGTGGTACCCGCCGATCCCCTGACGGTGTCCCTCTACCATTTGGATAGCCAGTGCGATCGCTTCCAGCCAGAAACGGTACAGGTGCCCCGGGCGAATGGTATGGCGGCTACCGTAGGCCTGATCCTGGCAGAGCAAACCATCACCGACCTGAAATTATCAGGTTATCGGGTGAAGGTAGACGGCCACACCGTCACCATTGACCTGAGAGTAAGCCGCGATTCCCCCAGGCGCTTGCAATCCCTTTCTATTTGTGAGCAAAAGGCTCTCTTGGGTAGTCTGCGCCAAACCCTCATGGATCAACCCGACTGGGGCATAGAGGCAGTCCAGTTTACCCAGCGTGGTTACCCCCTGGTGCTCTGATCCTGCTGTAACTCGGCCATTATTAACCCCAGGATTGCTCCCCTACTCCCTAGTAGCGGGGAACGGAGGGATTCACCACCAGGGCATAGGCGTCGATGCCGCCGGTTAAGTTATGCAATTGGGTAAACCCCTGCTGAGCCAGCCACAAACACATTTGGGCCGATCGGCGGCCATGGTGACACATAACCACCGTTGGCTGATGGGCATCGAATTGACCAGGGATGGTCTCTGACCACAGGGCGAATTGGCTCAGAGGTAAGTTGGTAAACCCCTCCAGACTGGCCAGGGCCAGTTCCTCTGGTTCACGCACATCAATCAATTGCCAGTCACCGTTGGGGGCCGCCAGATACTGACCCAGTCGCTCTACGGATAGATCGGTATAGGGAAGAGGGTTAGAAGCAAAGGCCATAGGTTTTACAGTAAGGTTCCTAAAATGATTCCCCCCAACACCATAAATCCTAGCTGAACGTTTTGGCGAAAGATCTGGCTATAGACTTTCGATCCAAGCTGGTACTGGCTGAGTTGGTAAGACTGGCGCGCCCAGATCATCAATGCCAGCCCTAGCGCCAACCAGTAGGGCCAAGCTAGCATCTGGAGAATGCCTAGCCAAACCAACATTAGCCAGGTACCCAAAAAACAGAGCCCCACCATCTGAGGGGTGTAGTCCCCAAAGAAAAGGGCGGCAGAGTTAATCCCCAGGCGCCGGTCATCTTCGCGATCGGGCATGGCGTAAACCGTGTCAAAGCCTAGGGTCCAGAGAAGCACCGCCAGCCACAGCACCCAGGCGGGCAGCACCAGGGTGCCCGTGACGGCGGTCCAGGGAATCAGCACGGCAAAGCCCCAAGCCAGAGAAAGGACCAGTTGGGGTACGGGAAACACCCGTTTAGCGAGGGGATACAGCAAAATCACCGGTACAGCCAGAACACAGAGCCAGAAGCTCAGGGGAGTGAGATAGAGGGCAAGGCCGTAGGCACATAACAGGGCGATGACTAGTACCACCAGACCCACCCTCACCGATAGGTCCTTCGCTGCCAGAGGCCGCTGGCGGGTACGCTGGACCTGGGGATCGATGTTGCGATCCCAAAGGTCATTAATGACGCAGCCTGCCGCACTGGTGACCAGGCTACCTACCACCATGATCCCTACCAGGGTCAAGGGAGGCTGGCCGGCGGCAGCTAAAAACACCGACCAAAGAGCTGGAATCATTAAAATCAGACGGCCGCTGGGCTTATCCCAACGTAATAGGCGAATAATCGCTACCAGGGTGGAAGACCGCCGACCGGGAGGGCTGACCATAGGGGTGATGGGGAAAACGGACTGTCTTCAGCATAGCGGGCCAGGGAATGGGAGCATACCCTGTGGCAGCAAGAAAAGTCGAGGGTGGATGGCACCCGCACCTGATGGGGGAATGAGGTTCAGGAACTACTGTCCTGCATAAACAGCTTGATTACATTTGGTCCGACTAGTAGGCAGAATCTGAGAAAGAGATCGATCTTGTTAAAGATCGATGGCAAGACACAATGAAATCGTTAAACAGTTCGGTATAGTTATTGCGGCTAGCTTCCAAAAAGGGGGACTAGCTGAGTTGATCTCCCGTCCTGGCTACCAGGGTTTAGTTTTCTTCGCCCTGCTGGAATCTGGTCAAGTTCGCTATAGCCAAAGGCTGTTTTTCTGCCCATGCACCATGATATTTTCCCCTTCCTGGCTGGGGTGGGGCTGTTAATTCTGTACCTGTGCTGGTCAGCGGTAACCGAAATGGGTACCCGCTGGCCCTGGCAAAAATAGAGTTTGTCCATCAACCCAGTCCGTTTGACTTTTTAAGAAGAATCCGAGGGGTTGATAAGCAGATAGATCCTAGGTAGACATGCTGGCATCCCTGCTCAGGATCTGTTTCCCCAGCCTTTTGGCCAAAGCCATAAAAACTACCCAAAAAAATAGGACGCTCCCGCAGGAACGCCCTATTCAAATCTCAGTCAGCTAAACCTAACCGATGATTTCAGGAGCCTGAGCCGCAGCTAGGTCCAGAGGGAAGTTGTGAGCATTGCGCTCGTGCATTACTTCCATACCCAGGTTCGCCCGGT
>JBEITR010000111.1:0-3655 GCA_040374765.1 Leptolyngbya sp. | reverse complement strand
GGCATCAATGCGTGCATCTAAGGGCAAGCAAAGGACCTCTCGATACAAAAACAGTAGTGCGCTTAAGGCCTGATTTTGTGTAGAGGCAGCTACGTGCTCTTGTACAGCTAAATGGGTCAAAAACGCCTCAATTTCGGCTACCCCGAGTTGATTCGGATGGCGCTTGTTGTGAAATAGAATATATCGACGGCGATCAACACAACCGCCTGGCCGGTAATTTGCACATCGCCATTCCCGGCATCCCCAACAGCGCCATCATCGCCCGGGTTCGCCACCAACTAGCAATCGCCACCGGCTCCGCCTGCAGCTCAGGCATCGAAGCCCCCTCCCACGTCCTCCGCGCCATGGGCCTACCCACCCCCATCCTCGACAGCGCCCTCCGCCTCAGCCTGGGTAAATTCTCGAGCGATAGCGACCTGCACCCCACCGCCGCCCTCCTCCACCAGGCTGTCCAGACCATCCACAGCCTGTCCACCGGAGTCCTTTAACTAACGGGGTACACCTTTCCTTCAAACTATCCTGTGGCAGTCAAGACAACATCCCCCAGTAACTCGATTCCCTCCCCATGAGAGTGAGGTCACAGGTAAATAGCCAGTGTGGTGAGCTTAGTACTAATAACCTAGAAAAATTAGTTGAGTATAATATGGGTTATTTATATGGCACTGGTTTGAGGTGATGACTGCTATAACTCAGGAAATTCTTAAGACTTTTGATGAGTTACCTGACTCAGATCAAATTGAGGTTGCGCTGGCAATACTGAAGCGGATCATCCATTTTGATTTCTCACCCTTGGATGATGAGGACTTAGTCTTGAATGCTGAGGAACTGTTTTTGGAGCTAGATCAACAAGAGTCAGAACCATGAGTAACCCAGCTCGCGGTGAAGTTTGGCTGGTTGATTTGGGTTATGTAGCGAAAGTTAGGCCCTGTCTGGTGATTAGCATTCCAGCTCTGATGCAAGATCGAGCTTTGGCAACGCTGGTTCCTCATACGACAAGCCCAAGAGGCTCCCGTTTTGAGGTCGATGTGAAAGTAAGGTTTTTGAAACCAGGAGCTTTTGATGTTCAGAATCTTGTCACCATTCCCCATACCAAACTATTGAGAAAATTAGGTGAATTGGATTCAGAGCAGCTATCCCAGGTTGAAGATGTCTTACTTTTCTGGCTGGGGGTAGAAGATATGAACTTTGTTCAAGAGTCGTGAGAATTTGGCGTTTACTGCCGCAGGCTAACGCTGCCTTGGTGCGGACGGTACAGAGATTCCCCCCCTGATCACCCTGGCCCCTAACCAGGGCTTTCTCACCGACGGGCACTATGCCTCCCAGGCAGGGTGACTGGCTGTCACGCCCTGGCTCCCCAGCAGAATCGCCCAGCCATCAGGGGTTAGACGGTCAGCTTCAGGTTACTGCCCGGTTGGTTAAACTAAAGGAACTGGGGGTAGCGACGCCCCCGCGATCGGCCCGACCGCGAAGTGTCTAAATAACGGGGTACAGCTTAAGTCGTCGCCCACGAACTTAGCCCATAATTGAACCAGTAACCCAACCTCAAGAGGACTCTACAGGGATGGAACAGGCCACCATCGAGCAAGCCCTACTAGAGCAAGTTCGCGCCCTCAACCCCGCTCAACAGCAAGCAGTCCTAGACTTCGCCGCCTTTCTGCGTCAAAAACTGCCTCAACCTGCCCCCAAGGCCCGAATCGCTGGGCTTCACCAAGATGACCCCTATTGGATGGCCGATGATTTTGACGATCCGCTGCCCGATGAGTTTTGGCTCGGTGAAGAGCTATGAAACTTTTACTCGATACCCATGCCTTTATCTGGTGGGATAGGGATACTGCCAAACTTCCAGCAGCTACACTTAACCGCCTCCAGTCCCCTGAAAACCAAGTGCTGTTGAGCCTTACCAGCCTCTGGGAAATCCAAATCAAACTTCAGCTTGGCAAGCTAACTCTAAGAGGTAATCTAGCCGATATCGTTGGCCAACAGCAGGCTGAGGGTATATCATCCTGCTACCCATTGAATTTTCCCATATCTTAGACCTCGAACAACTCCCCCAGCACCACCGAGACCCATTTGATCGCTTACTGATTTCCCAAAGTCGAGTTGAAGATGCCACGATCGTCAGCCGCGACCCTATTTTTCAACGTTATGATTGCCAACTTCTCTGGTAGCTTCTCCTCATTACTGATATCCCCTAGAGCCCCAATTCAGAAGTCCATCGTGATTAGAGAACTAGAGACGGTTTGCCAAGTGGGCTGGCAAAACCCTGCTCAGACAGGCGATCGCCCGCCAGGACCTGAATCTATACCTTTGGCCAGAACGCTTAGGAGCGGGGTGATCGACTAAAGCTAAGACTGGGTAGGCGTTCTGGCATGTCATCACCCACCTGCGCCGCTACGTCCCCTTCCGCCTGATCATCCCCTTCCTCGCAGCCGACCTGGGGGCCGTTAGCCGGGGCAAGGGCAACCAACTGGATGTGGCCATGCCCGCCATCGCAGACCGCCACTTTGACCGCCGCCGCCCCCTCTACCGCTTTGACAGCACCGAGTACAAAACCTGCCAGGGCATCATCCCCTACCCCGATTGGCTCCACTACCTGCAAAAGCACGACCCCATCATCCGCCGTTGGGCCGCCTGGGAATGGCTCACCTATTACCGCTCCGGAGTTTGATTATTTCATCTCCTCAATTATGGCAGCTAGAATATGGCCGCTAGAATATTTAGCAAAGCAGCTTCATCGTCGCGCGTCGGTCGCGCGCCAGTATTACTTCATCATGGAGTCTAAATCATGCAAATCACCATCGACCTCCCCGACGATCTAATTCAGCACTTTAGTCGCGATCGCCTGGCGCGTGAAATCCTGGAGGCTCTAGTGACACAAGCTTACCAAGCCGAGAGAATTACCCATGCTGAAGTCGGTCGTATTCTAGAGCTCCCCTCTCGCTGGACTGTGGATGCCTTTCTCAAAGAGCATCATGCTGACTTACATTACGATGAGGCAGATTTGGAGGGCGATCGTGAAACCCTCCGCCAACTTCGGGCACAGGCTACCAATAGCACCCCATGATCGTCGTTGCCGATACCTCACCGATTAACTATCTGCTGCTGATTGGCAAGATTGACCTGCTCCCCCGGTTGTTTGGGCAAATCATCATTCCCGATGTGGTTCGGGATGAAATGCTGGATCCCTTGGCACCACGTGCTCTTCAAGAATGGATTGCCAGTCCACCCGCTTGGCTAGCAGTCCAAGCTGTTTCCGAGAACGACACCACCAACGCCTACAAATACCTCTTCTTCCTCTCCCTGCTGGATATTCTCCGCCGCCACCAGTTTCAGATCACCGCCCCCATCCCCTTTTCCGATTTAATCGTCGAAATGCTGGCCAATGCCTGGTTTCCCCATAGCTACTTCAAACTATCCTTCGGTAGTCAAGACAAAATCGCCCAGCACCACGACGCCCTCGCCCTGGTGGTGGAGGCCCTCGTGGTGCAATTCAAAGACCCCGACAAAACCCTGCTTAACCTCAGTTCGGGATAAGGAAAGGAGGGGCTCTGTAAGCTGAAATTACCTAAACGATTCAGCCGGCCCCCCTATGGACAGTCTAGAAGAGTTGTTTTGCCATATTGATGATTTTTGCCAGCAGTTCGAGCCGAAATGG
>JBEITR010000110.1:0-3754 GCA_040374765.1 Leptolyngbya sp. | reverse complement strand
GCTCTCTCAGATGGCATTACCATACCCTTATTCCTGGCCGTTGGATAGCTTTTTGTCAAAATGAGAATTGCTGCTTTTAGGGGACTATCCTAGTCTAAGTTCAATTTGTGTGTACACGGTAGCTTGCCAAGGGGGGGCAGGGGGAGTGATCACATCGCACGTTACCCAAGTGAAATCCGCTATAGTGCTGCTTCGTTGGAAGACCCCAGCCATCTGGGATCTTCTGTAAAGCGACTCAATCGATCATAGGTAACTGACCCCTGAAATAGTTTTTTTAATTAATTACTTTTAGCTTGAACTACTTTGATTATCTTCAACATAGGATGCTACGGTTGCTCGTATCTGTTCAGCATAGTTAAAAATCTCATCCACTGAATCTATCGAAACCTGCTCTTCTTCCTTGCTGGCATTAAACAAACCTAGTTTCAGTCTCTGGGTGTTGTTAAATCGTAAACGACAGATAGGTTTTCTATTGTTATCATCCAATAAAATTGCACAGTAGCTTTGGGCATCTCGCATAAAAATGCGCTGAGTCGGAATGATTTCCCTGACAATTGCTCTAACTGTATAAAAACCTTCAACTTCCTGATCAGTAGTCACAACAGCAGTCCCTGCTTCCTGTTGTGATCCTTCAACTTCTACAGATTGTGGTTCTGATTTTAACTCCGGCGTCATCGCACCTTTTAGGCGCTGATTAATCCGCTCATTTATAAACTGCTCAAACGCACGCTTTGTAAGAATCGTAAATTGATCCTTTACTGCTTGGGTAAATTGTCTTGATCCACGAAGGTCAGCAGAGAGAAGACGCACAAAATCTTCTGAAGGGTTAACCATCCACTCAGCCAGTTTCATCTGAATAGCTCGCGTATATTTCAGATCATTCGCAGTAGACAGAATAGTATCTAGATCAAAAGTTACCTTTGCAAATTTCTTTAACTCTTCAAGATCTCGTTCCTTGAAGTCAAGGATATTAAACTCGAAGAATGGCTTTTCATCCATTTTATTGGGTTTTTCGAGATCAGAGAAAAATCTATATACTATACCGTTTGTTAAAATAGCAAAGCGGGCTTCAGTAACATGAAAATACCGAGAAAGTTGACTAGCGTGATTTCCGTTTAGGTCTTCACTGCACTTCTTGCATTCAAAAAGGATGATGGGCTTGCCATCACGTAAAATAGCATAATCGACTTTCTCTCCTTTCTTGATTCCAACATCCGCTACCAGTTCTGGAGTAACTTCTAATGGATCAAACACGTTGTAACCCAGTGCTTGAATAAAGGGCATTATCATAGTTGTCTTAGTAGCTTCTTCCGTTTGGATAATTTCTCTAGTTTTCTCAATATTGTTTGCTAGTAGATGAAGCTGATCCATGAAATCCATAATATTTCTCCTTTGATTAAGTTCAAGTAATTCTAAACTTTAGAAACTGAGTCAACCTATCTAATGAAAACTTTCTATGTTTACTAACTAATTACGCTGGCGGAACGGAAAAGATAAATCTCCCGGCTGGGTTCTAAACATCAAAATAATACCGAATAGCCCCGCTGTCAGGGTCATTGCCGATTTCAGCGAAGCCGTGGCTCTGGGCTTCCTGCAGCAGCTTCTTCACCTCCTCGGGCGCTAACTCCACATGCAAAACCGCCTGGGCCATGGATAGGGCGCCGCCGTGGTCTTGGGCGGCCTTGAGCAGCTTTTGCATGGGCGGCATCGATCGCGCCTGTAATTGGGCCAGGTCCCCCAGGTTTAGGGTAATGGGGGGATTGAGCCCGGTGCCCTGGTCGCTGCCCCGTAGCCCCCGCAGGTAGGTGTTGCGCCGATCAACCATGCCGGGAATCAGGGCCAGGTCTACCAGTTGACCAAGGCCAAACACGCCGAAGGTAAACAGATAGATCAGGCCGCTGGTGACCTTGCCGGTGTAAAATCGCTGACCGCCGCACACACCCACGAAGCAGAGGCTCCAAAGCAGGTAGGCGATGCCTGAGTTGACTGGCTGCATGGCTTCAACCCTTGACTATAGGCAGACACTATAGATGGATAGTAAGTTAACTGTGGCCGGCTGGGGCCAGTCGGTTAACTGACACCGCCGCGATCGCTGGTTATCCCTGGCACCCCGTTATGGTTACTATTATCGGATATTTTTTAGGGTTAGTCACCTGACACCCTGCCGCTGCCCCCGACCCCAGGGCGGCGCTGCGCCACTTTTCTGGAGATTTGCTACCCTACCTTTACCTACCCCACCGTCACCCCCCATGGAGCGACACCGGCTAGAAGCCCTAGCCTACTACAGCCAACGCTTTCAGCGCCTGCGGGTAGACCGCGCCCACGGTCTGGCCCCCCACAAACCCATCCTGCTGCTGGCGGTGATGGAGCAGGTGGAGCGCCAGCTAATTTGCCACAACCGTATCGACCTCTCCCCCCCGTTAACCCACACCTTCCTAAAATACTGGAGCTACCTGGGGTCCGCTAACCATCGCCCCGAGATCTCCCGGCCCTACTTCCACATGAAAAGTGGCAAGTTCTGGCACCTGGTGCCCAGGCCCGGCTTTGAAACCATCCTGGCGGCCAAGGTGAAACTCAAAACCCCAGGGGAGGTGCGCGAAGCCATTGCCTACGCCTACGTCGATGAGGACCTGTTCGACTTCTGGCAGCTCCCCCAGTATCGCGACTGCCTGCAGGCGGTGCTGGTGGCCCGCTGGTTTCCGGGGCAACTGGCGAAGGTTAAGGAAATCTCAAAAACCGACGCCCTGCAAGACCCGCCAGGCTACCTTATAGAAGCCTACGCCAGCTACGGGCCAGGGCTGCAGGACGGCTGAGGAGGAGGGCCATGGTGGCCAGGGATCTTGCCTACTACGCGAAGAAGTTCACCAACCTGCGGGTCGACAAGGCCCGGGGCACTGCCCCCCACAAGCCCATTTTGCTGTTGACGGTGCTGGACCTGTTTGAGAAGGGGCAGATCCACCGCAACGAGGTCTACCTCTCCCCCGAGCTCACCGCCAACTTCCTCAAATTCTGGCACCAGTTCGCCGCCAGCGATCACCACTCCAACATCGCCCTGCCCTTCTTCCACCTCACCGGCGACCAATTCTGGCACCTGATGCCCAACCCCGGCTTCGAAGCCGCCATCCAGGCGCGGGTGAAGCTTCGCACCCTACCGGCGCTGCGATCGGCGGTGCAATACGCCTACCTGGATGGGGAGCTGTTCGCCCTCCTGCAGGCTGCCCCCAGCCGCCAGCACCTCACCACCCTGCTGATCCAGGCCTGGTTCCCCGAAAAGCGGGACCAGATCACCGAGTCCTTCAAATACGACGAATTCGAAACCATCCAGCAAACCCTCTTCGACTCCGGCGGCGCTACCTACAACACCGACGACCTCAAAGACCAGGACCAGATCTTCGTCCGCAACGCCGCCTTTCGCCGCAATGTGGTGAAACTCTACGACCAACGCTGCGCCTTTTGCAAACTCCGGGTAATCAGCTGGGATGGCGTCAACCTGGTGGACGGCGCCCACATCCAACCCTTCGCCCAATTTCGCGATGACCGCTTCGTCAACGGCCTCGCCCTCTGCAAAAACCACCACTGGGCCTTTGACCGGGGCTGGTTTGGGGTGGACGATGATTACCGGATAGTGATTCCCCGCGATCGGTTTACTGAAGAAGCCCCCCAGGAAAGCCGGGGGATGATGGCCTTTAGGGGAGAACGGATTGACCTACCCAGGGAACAGCGATTTATGCCGAGTTTAGAGGCGTTGAAATGG
>JBEITR010000031.1:0-37182 GCA_040374765.1 Leptolyngbya sp. | reverse complement strand
GCTACGGCCCCAGCCAGCGCTGACAAACCACCCCTGGCTGTAGCCTCAGACCGCCTGGAATCTGCAACCGGGGCAGAACCCGTAGACGGAGAAACGCTCAGACCCGCTGGGGCGATCGCTGCCTGGGGCCAGGGCGGGGTAGACGCGGCTAAGGACCCCGAGACCTGGGGGCCAAGGAGCTCAGGGCCGACGGGCGGATCTGACCACGGGGCCGGGGTTAGGTCATCTCCCTCGGGCGCACTGCCCTCGAGAACGGATGGCAGGTCAAAGGGAGCCACGGTATCCGTCGGGGTCAGACCAGGGTCGGCAAACTCCCCGCTGGCTACGGCCCCAGCCAGCCCTGACAAACCACCCCTGGCTGTAGCCTCAGACCGCCTGGAATCTGCAACCGGGGCAGAACCCGTAGACGGAGAAACGCTAGGGCCAGCCTTCTGACCCACGGGAGAGGGGACATCAACAGGCTGGGCCCATACCCGTTGCAGGCTGGGTGAGGGGATCAGTAATGGGAAATCAGCTATTCCTCCCCCCCTGGAGTCGCCCCCGCTCAGATGGGATTGTTCTGCCACTAGGGCATTTCGGGGATTAGAATCGACCGATAGAGCAGGTGCTGGCGAGACTAAATCAATGGGCAAAAATCCTGTGGTGAAGTATTGCTCCAGGGCTTCACAATCCCCACTAATTTGCGCCATCTGGCCAATCATCTGCTCCAGAATATGCAATTCAGCGAAATCCTGGGGCGTCAGGCCGACCTGAAGCAACCCCTGAACCAGATGGTTGGCCGGTCCCTCCTGCTGTAGACGCTCCCCCAGGTCTCGTAACGCCTCAGAATGATGACTCACGCTGTTGCTCCTCATCCAACAATTGCAAATGGAGTAGGACTTGACCCATGGTTAAGCTTTGCACCTGCTGAGGCGTCCACCCAAAGGTGCGCGACAGTCGATAGCTTGCCTGTACTAGAGGTGAATCCTTAAGATTCATGATTTTTTTTTTCCACCAGCCCGCTAATCTCACGAATCTGGGTAATCAGAAAATTTACTAACCCTAGATGCATGCCGCGCACCTGATCCAGGCTCAGATTGGGTTGTTCCAGTGATTCCTTAATCATCAACAGAGGAATTAACCCTGGGTCATTGCGGGCGGCTTTCATGATCAGTTGAAATGTGCCAATGGTTAAAGGCCGCAACCTGACCACAAAAGCCGCTGCATCTTCTGGAGTCCTAGATACCCTGGGATCACTGCGGTGCAGCAGGTGGGGCGGTATCACCACCTCAAAGGAAACCGCCGACCCCATGAGTAAATCGTCAGGGGTTAACTCTATCTGGTTCATAGTTAGTGAAGGACGGGCTAACTACCCGTTTCCTCCGCGCTAATACGCAGGGCCCGGAAGGTCGCGGCCTCCATCACAAAATCATCCTCTGGCAACCGAAAACTCCAGCTTTCAAACTTCACGCCAAAAATGGTGAGAATGCTACTATTTTCAGGAATAGCAGGGTTTGTTAGGTTGATCACAATATTGAAGGAGGGTTGGGGGATGGTTCCGGTTGGCGGTGGACTGCTAGCGCCATCACCCAGTAGCAAATGAAGCAAGGCCCCATTAATATGGGCACGCTCTACAATTCCCGATACATTGATATTACCCGGGCGCAACTCTGTCGCAAATCGTTTTCCTAGTTCATGGTAGGGGCGTAATTCATTTTCCACCCGCACCTGAACGTTTTGTAACCGTCCCACCACGCTGGAAAACTCATATTCACCGATCAGGGCATCGGCTAATTTCCCCTCTACAGATTCCCCATCGTCTACAGCCAGCACTAGGGCAGCATCTGAGCCACGAAACACATTCACATTCGGCATTTTACTTCTCCTGCAGGTATTGTCCCTTCTAGCCCAGATACATCGTCACTTTAATAAAGTCGATACTGAAGGTTGGCATTAACGTCATCGTCACCATAACCGTTCCCTCAATCTCCTGGAGGCGGGTAGCAGAAACGGCCAATTGATAACTTACCAGGGCTTCATTCTCAACCATACGGGTAAGAAACCCATCCAGCGTAGCTTTCATGGCTCCCCGCACCCGTTCGTTGTTGAGTTTGCCAATATAGGGATCACAGCTCGATCTGACCCCAGAAATGGCATAGTCCACAATGCGGCGGGTCGTAATCTGCTGCCAGGCTTCGTCATTGGTGGTAATACCTTTGACGATACGATAGCCATTGCGTTGCTCGACCGCACAGACCCGATGTTGAACTAATTTCTCCAACTTTGAACTATTGAAGGTTGTGGTTAAACCTTCGATGGTTAGTACCTTATTGGTGGGACTGGCCTGCACCGGCAGGGAAGAGATCAAACCTGCCACCGCTGCCGCCAGGTACCCTCCTGGCAACTTGTTTTGTTTACCGTGGGCGGTCACCACCACCCCTGGGGCGGTTAAAATCAATCGGTCATTATTGAGGGTATGGCCGGTAATCTTGTCTAGGTCATCGCTACCGCTGCCGATTACGCCTATGCGTTCCCGTTTGTTTTCTGCGGTGTATTTTAAATGCCCAGCCAGCACTGCCGCCATACCCTTAGAATCCTCGGATTGCCCGGCCAGTAGCACCAAGTTGACGTCTTGGTCCCCTAAGAACCCAAGGCTCTGACCATAATCCTCCGATGTCGCTGCGCTTCCGTTATCCCCGCTTCCGTTATCCCCCCTTCCGAATACACCCGATCCAACTTCGGGGGATGATCCTTCATTATTTTCATTAGCCAGTGTAGCTGTCACCAGGGAAGACCGTTGGTTGACTTGTTCACAGAGATCCCCTATATCTCTAAACTCGTAGGTCTCTTCTATAAAGCCGCAGGTCAACACGACCGTCAGAGGTAGTTTAACTGTAGATGACTTGCCACCTGGCGATTGAGCTTGTTCGGCAGTGTCTAGTGGGGGTGGACCATCGATCTCTAAAGAGGTCACTGCAATGGCAATGCCATTTCCCCAGGTTCCAGGGCTGGCGGCTTTCAGGGTTACCAATGTGGTACTCCCCTGCTTGAGGGAATATGTGGCAGAGGCCAGCCTTGAATCAGCCGTGCGCACCGCATAGACTGTTTTTCCGCCGTTTTTATAAATCAAATCCAGCGATCGCATCAAGGTTAGCTCATTCTTGGTGCCATCAATCCACTGATCACTATCACCGAAAATTTCTCTGGCCTCGGCCAAACTACTAATGAGATGCACCTCATTTACAGAGCCTTTGGCAGCAGTTCCAACAATACCAATATTTCCTGTAGAAACTCTTCCTGCACTAATCAAACCTTCAGCGCGAACCTCAATATAGGTTCCCGGCAATATTACTTGTGTCATGGGATAACGTTTTTATCGCAGAATCATTAAACCAGAAATTTTGAGACGGCCGAGGAACTAGTTACATAAAGTCATGAAAATAGAACTTTATCCACCACCAAAGTAAGCTCAGACAAAATCAGTATTCATAATTAGGAGTCAAATCTAAACCCGAAATACTAGGAGTTTAATACTCCCTTTAAAGCGCCAAGCCAACTACTGAATCAATCATTTAGAAATCCACTCAATCATCCCTACTTAACTTTGATTAGTTAAATAGAGAATGTTACTAACAGCAATTCTGAGTACGACAAGTTTATTGAGAAATTACGAGATAAGTGACTTTAGCATACCTGTACTGTGGCCTGGGACTGAAGTGAATCTAGGCCGGTGGAGGGCTTAAAACCCGAGAATAATCAGAATTTCTCGATATTGACAGAAACCGCGAAGAGATTAAAGCTCCTATGCTATACTAGGCAGAGGTGGGATGGTTCAGGAAAGTTAGTTGTGGGAAGTTTTCTCCCCACCACCCTTTTTTGCTGGTTGAGACCCAATGCTCCTGCCAAGTTGATGGTTGCATTACCTGCTTAGCTGTTTTCTACTCTGAGCGTTGGTACATCTCCATATAACGTTAATTCTTAATTTCTCTATGGAGATGTAGCTGTGGCTATTTACGTCGGCAATTTATCCTTTGAAGCTACAAAGGAAGATATCACTGAGGTCTTTTCTCAGTACGGTGAGATCTCTCGAGTCAGCCTACCTACCTCGCCCGACACTGGACGCCCCCGTGGCTTTGCCTTTGTCGAGATGGTAGATGCCGCCAAAGAAGATGCGGCCATTCAAGCCCTTGACGGGGCAGAATGGATGGGCCGCGATTTGAAAGTGAATAAGGCTAAGCCCCGTACCCAATCTTCAGGGCCTCGAGACTCCAGGGGATCTTCCGGGGGCGGTTGGAATAAACCCCGCGATCGCTATTAGCTTCATTTTTCCTGGTAGGTTTTTCCTAATTGCCCGCCGTTACCTTTCCTGGTCAAGCATTCCGGCTACTTCTGGTGGTGGTTTCAACCTGACCCAGAGGCAGTAGGAAGGCTAACCTGGTCTCTTTTTGTATTAAGCTTATCAAGCCTGTCCCCTTTGCTGGATAGACAGCAATGTATTGAGGAAAATCCATGGCCCAAGTTGTGTTGGGAGAAGATGAATCAATCGAGTCAGCCCTGCGCCGATTTAAACGAAAGGTGTCGAGGGCCGGTATTTTTTCCGACATGCGTAAGCATCGTTACTTCGAAACCCCGATTGAAAAGAAGAAACGTAAAACCTTGAGTCGCCACAAGCAGCGCCGTTGGAGCTCGAAGTCTTAACCTTTGCCGTGGTCGGCAATTGGTTAAGATAGACCACTGCAGCCATGGGTAGAAGTGTACCAAGGGTAGAGTTCAAGGCGAAGGGTTTACCGTAGTGTTTCAGCACCCCGGGAGGTCAGTCAGAATATCTGGCCAGACCTGATTTTTTATGGACTGACCCACCCGACCCCCAGTCCTGTGATCAAGGCCAAACTAGTGACCGTAGCGTTCTACGGCGTAATTATGGGCGGCCAGTTCTTCCCTGTCGGGCAGAGCTGGCAAGGTCAGTTGTGGGTCGTTATACTTACGCCGCAGGGCGAGACCCAGTAGGTAGTCAGCAAAATGGGGATTCTTAGGCAGTAGGGACCCATGCATATAGCTACCAAAGACATTGCGGTAGCGGGCCCCTTCGTAATCCCCAGAGGCATTGTTACCAAAACCCGCTATGGGCTTGGCCAGGGGCTGTACCCCTGGACCTAAAAAGGTTTGCCCCGAGTGGTTTTCAAACCCTACCAGGGTTGGGGGAATGGTTTTGGGGGTGGAGTAGAGACGGACCATCTCTGCGTAAATAGCAGGTTCCAGAGTAGCCACCAGATTACCAATACAGCGCTGCTGTACGGCCGAACCGGGGGCCCGGGTGTGGACATTAATAATGCCTAGGCCGGGGGTTTCCTGGCCGTTGCCCATTAAAAAGGTGTGGCCCATTAACTGGTACCCTCCACAGACCCCAAGAAACACCACACCAGCCTCGGTGTCAGTGGCGATCGCAGCCGCCTTGAGGGCGTGGAAATCGTCCACCACCGCCACCTGGTCGGTGTCCTGACCGCCGCCCATAAAGTAGAGATCGGTTTCTCCAGGCTGGATTACCTCCCCCATGGTTAGGGATCGCACTGTGCAATCAATACCCATCCATTGGCAGCGGCGCTTCAGCACGATTAGATTACCACTGTCGCCGTAAAGATTCAGGTGGTCAGGGTAGAGGTGGGTCAGGGTGAGGTGGTAGGTCATAACTTTACACCCTATCCAGGGTTTTACCCAACAACTTACGAAACTCTAGCATGGCGGTGTAGGTGGGCATGACAAAGACCGTATCACCATCCAGAGCCCGGTCAAAGGACAGGTCAATGGCGGCCTGAATCGATTCCAGGGTAGGAACGGGCTGGGCCGGGGGAAAATCGAGGGCATACTTCAGGCGTACCGCCATATCCCGAGCCCGCACCCCGGTACAGATAACCCAGTCTAACTGGGCCTGGTTGAGGCGCTCTAGCTGGCTATCCCAAAGCCAGGAGACATCTCGACCATCGGCGGTGTTATCGTTAATGGCCAACACCAGCTTCAAGGCGGGGATGGAACGCAGCAGTTCCAGGCTGAGACTGAAGCTAGCCGGGTTTTTCACCAGCAATAGGCGGTAGTTAACCCCCTTGGATCCCACCTGGCGCCTCAGAACCTCCCCCCGGCCAAAGGCAGGTTCAAAGGTTTGCAGCCCCTGCAAGGCCATCTGGCCGTCTATCCCCAACAGCACCGCAATGGTCAGGGCAATCAGGGCATTGTAGACATGGAAAAACCCCGGCGAAACGGTACGCACCTGGGGCAGATGGATGGATTGGGATTGGATCTCACCGGCCACGGCAAAATCCGTGGTTAGGTCGGCATTGACAGTAATCTGGGTAGCGACCAATCCTTGCTGCCCAGGTTCCGGCGATCGCCGCTGGCCCTCGTAGGGCAGCAGCCTGGCGTAGGCCTCCGCCAGGGAAACAAAATAGGTGGGGTTGGGTAGCCCCTGGGTAAGGCGGGCGGTGCGGGGGTCATCTCCATTGACTACCACCTGGGCCTGGGGACACTGGGCAATGCCGTCGCGAATCAGCTGCTCTGTCCGGTCAATCTCGCCGTAGGCATCGAGCTGGTCGCGGTAGAGGTTCGTGACCGCAATGATCCGGGGCTGCAATAGGGAAGCTAGACGGGGCAGGGTGGCTTCTTCTACCTCCAGAATGGCGTGGGTAAAGCGTAACCGCCCCCAAGCATCACTCTGTTTCAGGAGTTCCGATAAAATCCCCTGGCGCAGGTTAGCCCCAGCCCGATTACGCAGAATGCGATCGCCAACCCGGGGGCTCAGCATGGCGCTCAGCATGGTTTGGGTGGTGGTCTTACCGTTGGTGCCCGTAATCACGATCACCGTAGGAATTTGCCTGATCAAACTGGCTAGGACAAAGGGAAAATACTTACCCACCAGGTACCCAGGCAATGCCGTCCCAGACCCCCGCCCAGACAGGCGCAACCCTAAGGTGAGCAGTTTGGCAAAGGCCACAATCGGAATCAGCAGGAGTTGACGCATGGCAGGCTTAGATGTCCCCTAACCAGGGTAGAAGCAGGTAAACAAGCCAGGCAGAGATCCGGATCGAGACCGCCCCATCGCTGAAAATTGCAGCGATAGCTTGGGTCAAACCCCTTAGGGGGTATGCATTAACTGGCTGGCGGTGGTGGTGGAGTGATCTCAGGTTACACCTTTACCGGATAATCCATCCCATACTAAGTAAAAGCCGATAATTTTCCCCGCATCCTATGGCCGCCGAAACCGATTTCATCCTTGACCTGACCCTGGCCCTGGGGGCCTCTGCCCTAGGAGGCTATGGTGCCCATCGCCTGGGGCAACCAGCCCTGCTGGGTTACCTGGCCACCGGCCTGGTGATTGGCCCCTACGGCCTGGGGCTGCTGAAGGAGGTGCAGCAGATTCAATCTCTGGCGGAAATTGGCATTGCCTTTTTACTCTTTGCCCTGGGGGTAGAATTTTCCCTAACTGAGTTAAAGCGGGTGCGCAAAATCGCCCTCCAGGGCAGCCTCTGGCAAATGGGCCTAACCACCCTGCTAGTGTTATCCCTATCCCTCCTGGCGGGGTGGGTCCACTCCCCCCTGGAAGGCCTGTTTCTGGGGCTGGTGCTTTCTCTGTCCTCGACGGCGGTGGTGCTCAAAACCCTGATTGAGCGGGGGGAAACCAGTACGGTTCATGGCCAGGTGATGCTGGCCATACTGATTGCCCAGGATCTTTCCCTGGGAGTCATTCTGGCCATTATGCCAGCCCTCAAACAAACCGATGGATTTGGCCTGAGCCTGGGCATCGCCCTACTGAAGATCGGTCTATTTCTAGGGCTGGCAGTGGGGCTGGGGCGCTGGGTAGTGCCCCGCTTAATTCAACACATGGCGGCAACGGAAAGCAGCGAGCTATTTTTACTCACGGTGGTGGCCCTATGTTTGGGGGTCGCCTGGATCACCTCTAAACTGGGGCTGTCGATTGAAATGGGGGCCTTTGTAGCGGGGTTGATGATTGCCGAAATTGACTACGCCGACCAGGCCCTGGGCAAGATCCTACCCCTACGGGATACCTTTGCCTGTCTGTTTTTTGCCTCCATTGGCATGCTCATTGACCCCACCCTGCTGATTAAAAACCTACCGCTCATTTTGGGCCTGGTGACGGTGATTATGGTGGGCAAGGCGGTTATTATCCTGCCCATTGTGTTGCGTTTTGGCTACTCCCTCAAAACCGCCATCCTCACCAGTTTCGGCCTGAACCAAATTGGCGAGTTTTCCTTTGTATTGGCCCTGGTGGGGTTGCAGATGGGACTGATTTCCGACCAGCGCTATTCCCTGTTGCTGGGGACCATCGCCATTACCCTGATGCTCACCCCCCTGTGGATTCATTGGGCACCCCAGGTCATCCTCAGACTGGATCGGTTATCCCTGGTGCAGCGCTACCTGCATGGACTGCGGGAACCAAAACTGCTGTCGGTGCCAGAGGGTATTCAGAACCATGTGATTGTGGCGGGCTACGGTCGGGTGGGAGAGGTGCTGGTGAATATTCTCCTCAGCCAAGGCTACCCAATTCTGGTGATCGAAAATAGTGAAGTGGCCCTGCAGTCCCTACGGCAGCGGCAGATTCCCTACGTCTTTGGCGATGCCGACAACGAACTGGTGCTGGAAAAAACCTGTCTAGAAACCGCTAAAGCCCTGGCGATCGCCCTGCCCGACCCCACCAGCACGCGCCTGCTACTGCAACGGGCCCTGGCTCGGGCCCCTCACCTGGACATCATTGCCCGGTCCCACACCAATGAGGAAATCGATGTTCTCACCCAATTAGGGGCTCGAGAGGTGGTGCAACCTGAGTTTGAAGCCGCCCTGGAATTGGGCTCCCACCTGCTCCATACCCTGGGGCAGCCGGTCTGGCAGATTACCTCGGCCCTGGAAACCATTCGCCAGGACCGCTACCGCAGCATTCGTCCCCACCTTCAGGTGGGAGAACGATAGCCCTGCTATAGCCCTGGCGGCCACCCCTAACCTGAACCCTTCCCCTCCCCAGGGGTTAAGCCTGCCGCCACAGCAGTACCCATGGGGGCATCAGGCTAACAGCAGCCTAGGGATAGCCAGGGCCTTTGTCGGTGAGGCGTTGACCTTTGCAAGCAACACCGGGAGATGCATAGATACACGCCTTAGGTTTGTTAAATAGGCCAGGAGGTTTTCTATAGTCCTAATCTCCTTTGCCGCCAGGGTGGGTAGCTAGATCGCCTACCCCAGCCCTGCAAATACCAGGGCCGAAGCCTTGACCAGCAAGCATGGCCATGGTTCCCCATGCCGGCTCCAGCCGCGGTAGGGTAGGTAAACCCTAGGTCCCACGGTCTCCAGGCTTGGCAAGGCCTAGCTAGGAATGGGATATTGCCAATATGGACTTGCTGCACAACCCGATCTTTCTGACCCTGGCCGTTCTGACCGTAGCCCTGGTGGCCTTTATGGCAGAGTGGCTACCGGTGGACTTGACGGCGATCGCCGTCACCACCCTATTGATCTTGCTGGGCCTGGTTACCCCCGAGGAGGGCATCGCTGGCTTTGGCAATAGCGCCACCATTACGGTTCTCCTGATGTTTATTCTGAGTGCGGGAATTGCCAAAACCGGGGTTATTCAGGTGCTCCGAGACTGGTTGGTGCAGTGGGGAGGGCACCAACCATCCCGGCAGATCTTGGTGATGGGACTGCTGGTGGGACCGATTACCGCCTTTATTAACAACACGGCGGTGGTGGCGGTTTTTCTACCCATTGTGGAAGATTGGTGTCGAAAGCAGGAGATTTCTCCCTCCAAACTGCTGATTCCCCTCTCCTACACGACGGTGCTGGGGGGCATGATTACCCTGCTTGGGACCTCTACCAATATTCTGGCCAGCGGCCTGGCTAAGGACCTGGGCTATGGCGAATTCAGCCTGTTTGCCTTCACCCCAGTAGGCATCCTTACCTTTGCTGTGGGTTTAGTCTATCTAGCCCTGGCGGCCCCCAGGTTGCTGCCCGATCGCAAATCACCGGCCCTCAGCCTGATGGACTACGATTTGAAGGATTACGTCACCGAGGTCGTGGTTACCCCTGCCTCCAGCCTGATTGGCCAAACCCTTAAAGCCAGTGAAATTCAGCGCAAGTACGATATTGATGTGCTGGAACTGATCAGAGGCCGGACCCGATTTCCCCAACCGCTGGCGGATAAGGTTTTAGAAGCGGGGGATTTGCTGCTGATTAGAAGTGGCCGGGAGGACCTGCTGAAGCTGCGGGACCAGCGGGGTCTGGATATTGTGCCCGAGGTCAAGTTTAGTCAGCCCTGGCAGGATGAGCTCAACACCGGAGAAGAACAGATTGCCGAAGTTCTAATTCTCTCCAATGCCCGTCTGGTGGGGTCTACCCTGAAGGAAATGCGCTTTCGTCAACGCTACAATGCCACGGTGCTAGCCATTCGCCGGGGTGAGGAGTTGGTGCGAGAACGCCTGGGCCAGGTTCCCCTACGGTTTGGCGACCTCCTGCTGGTACAAGGGCCCCGGGATAGTTTAACCGGGTTAACGACCACCCGAGAGATGCTGGTGATGGAGCCGCGAGAGGTGGAGAGCCTGCGGCTGGATCGGGCCTGGATCGCGATCGCCATTATTCTAGCGGTGATTATGGTGAGCGCCCTGAATCTACTACCGATTCTGGTGGCTGCCCTGGTGGGGGTCCTGGCCATGGTCTTGACCGGTTGCCTGAAGCCCGGAGAAATCTACGGGGCGGTGCGGTGGGATGTGATTTTTCTGCTGGCCGGCTTGCTTCCCCTGGGCACGGCCATGGATCATTCTGGCACCACGGCCTGGCTGGCTAACCACCTGGCCACCTGGAGCAGTGGGTTACCGGGGCTGGTGCTGTTGATCGTTTTCTACCTGGTCACCAACCTGCTCACCGAGGTCCTATCTAATAATGCCGCCGTGGTTCTGATGCTTCCCATTGCCGCCGGGGTGGCCAAAACCCTGGAGCTGAATCCCATGGCTTTCATGGTTGTCGCCACCTTTGCCGCTTCCAATAGTTACCTGACGCCCATTGGTTACCAGACCAACACCATGGTTTACGGGCCGGGTGGCTATAAATTTTATGATTTCACCCGGATTGGTTTACCCCTCAATGCTATTTTGACCCTGTTGACGCCCCTGCTGATTGCCGGTTTCTACGGTCTTGAGCCCAGGTAGGGGCTAATGTTTACCTGAGGTTATAAAACACGTTGTGAACCCATCTGCCTACGCCTGGATTGATCACTCCCTGGCGGCTCTCCAGCGGGCCCACCGCCATCGCTCTCCCCAGATGATTGAGGGTAGGGCCGGACCCACCCTGCAGCGGCAGGGGCAGACCCTGGTGAATTTCCTCAGTAATGACTACCTGGGGCTGGCGGGTGATCCTCGCCTGGCGGCGGCGGCGATCGCGGCCATCCATAGCCACGGTACTGGCAGCACTGGCTCCCGCCTGCTGAGCGGCCACCGCCCCCTACACCGCCAACTGGAACAGGCGATCGCGGCCCTCAAGGGCACGGAGGATGCGATCGTCTTTAGCTCTGGCTATCTAGCCAACCTCAGCACCCTGGGGGCCCTGGTGGGTGCACCCGATCTGGTTCTAGCCGACCAGTACAACCACGCCAGTCTAAAGGCCGGGGCCAAGGTCAGTGGGGCAACTAGCCTGGACTATGACCATAACCACATGACCCAACTGGAGGATCACCTTAAAACCCATCGGCACCATCACCGCCGCTGCCTGATTGCCACCGACAGCGTTTTTAGCATGGATGGCGATCTTTGCCCCCTCCAGGCGATCCTCACCTTGGCGGAGTCCTACGATGCCATGGTGCTGGTAGATGAGGCCCATGGCACGGGAGTGTTTGGCCCAACCGGAGCCGGGGTGGTAGAACACCTGGGCCATAGGGGCTATCCCCTGGTGCACATGGGCACCCTGAGTAAGGCCCTGGGTAGCCTGGGGGGATACGTCGCCGGCTCCGCCAGTTTAATCGACTTTCTTCGCAATCGGGCCTCGGGATGGATCTATACCACCGGCCTATCGCCAGCCGACACCGCCGCCGCCCTGGCCGCCCTAGAGATAGTCGCCCAAGAACCCCAGCGCCGCCAGCGGCTCTGGCACCATGTTAGCTACCTAAACCGGGAATTAGATCGGGTCCTGGCGGGATTACCGGTGCAGCGCCTACCCTCGGCGTCGCCCATTATCTGCCTGGGTTATCCCTCTGCCCGGGCAGTACTGGCGGCTCGCCACCACCTGGAAAATCTGGGCTTGGCCGTAGCTGCAATACGTCCCCCCACCGTTCCCAGCAGTCGGCTACGCCTGACCCTGATGGCGACTCACCAGCAAGACCACCTGAACCATTTAGTCCAGGGATTGGCACAGGTCATAGCCGATGGTGCTGAGAGCAATTCGGGATAGCCAGGGGCATCCCAGGCCTAGCCGATCTATCCGGACTGGCGACTGCTATACAAATCTGGAACTGCCAACGCGTTG
The DNA here is from genome assembly GCA_040374765.1 of Leptolyngbya sp. Classification (GTDB taxonomy): domain Bacteria; phylum Cyanobacteriota; class Cyanobacteriia; order Phormidesmidales; family Phormidesmidaceae; genus Nodosilinea. Next base: position 24,702 of record JBEITR010000031.1, on the reverse strand, counting down.
AACTCGAAAACCCCAGGTTTAGGCTACAATCGCTGGCAGACTATGGCAGGGAAAAAGTGTAATGATCAATCGGTCTGGTGGGCTTATCAATACCGTCAGCATGGCCCAAGGCTACGTTAATCGGGTTGGCAGAGTCATGTGCTCTCTACTCAGCGGTGGTTTCCTGCTGGGGCTGTCAGGGCCGTTGGCCAAGCTCCAGGCCGCCTTTCCCCCCTGTCCCCCACCCCAGGCTAATGAATATTTGCTCTTGGTGCGCAGTAACACGGAGGCGGAAAGGAACCGGGTACAGGCCCTACTACCCTCCAATAGCACCGTGATGATCTGCGACTACCTGAATGACACCGTAGTCCGGGCGGGGGGGTTTACCAACCTGGAAAATGCCAATGCCTGGGCTCAGTATATGACCGAAGTAGAAGGGTTGAAGGCTTTTGTAGCCCGACCCGCCGCCAGTGCCCCAACCCCGACAACACCCTCAACCCCTACCCCCACTGCTGGTCCGGGTCCTACCCCCCCCGCTGCTCCGAGTCCTACCCCCCCCGCTGCTCCGAGTCCTGCCCCATCCCCTCCTCCAGCCCAGGTGCCCCCATCCCCGTCGGTGGCCTACACACCCCAATCTCTAGGGACCGGGTTTGGAGTTTTGGTTGACTATCAGTACCAACCCGAAATTGCTAAGTCTATTCAGCGCCAGGTTAAGCAGGCCGTTGGTCTGGCGGTGTATCGCCAACGCCCCTATCTGTTAATTGCCTATAGCCCCAACATAGACGGAGCGGTTTCTACCCTGACGGTGTTAAAGGGCTATGGTATTTCCAGCTTTATTGTTGATAGCCGAGAAGTGGTCATGCTCACCCCAGCGGTGGCTGGCCCTAACTAATGGCCTGGCTGATAGTAAAGTGGGCCGCCAGATAGGAAACCACTACCCCCAACACTGACCCGGCAATAACCTGAAAGGGGGTATGGCCTAACAGTTCTTTAAGGCGGTCTTGATTGAACTCTGGCTTTTCTTGAAAGAGCTCATCGATAATCTGGTTCAGTACCTTGGCTTGCTTACCCGCGGCCTGCCGCACACCAGCAGCATCGTACATAACGATGATGGAAAACACAGAGGTAACGGCAAAGGCAGGACTGGACCAACCCAGGGTTCGACCGATGCCGCAGGCCAGGGCTGTGACCAGGGCAGAGTGGGCACTGGGCATACCGCCGGTTTCTACCAGCACTCGTAGGTTTAACTTGCGATGCCGAATACACTCGATAATCGCCTTAAGCAACTGAGCTGTACCACAGGCCAGTAAGGCTACCAGCAGTACATCGTTATTAACGATATCCATAACGTTTTCCATGGGCTCCTGGGATATGGGCAAGGTCCGAAGACAGAGTTCGAGGGTTTAAGGCTCGGGATTTAATGGGTGCGGGCGACGATGTAATCGGCAATAGCCAGGAGGGGCTGGCGTTTTTCGCCAAACTCCTCTAAAGCCTGCTTGGCAGACTCTACCAGCTGGTGAGCCTGCAGGCGAGACTCTTCTAGACCCCACAGGCTGGGATAGGTGGCCTTACAAGCGTTGATGTCCTTACCCACTGACTTACCCAGGGTTTCGGGGGTAGAGGTAATGTCAAGAATATCGTCTACGATCTGAAAAGCAAGTCCTATGTTCTGGGCATATTCCCTCAGCTTTTGAACTTGGTCGGCAGAGGCTCCCGCCAAGATTGCCCCAGCGGTGACGGAGATTTCTAACAGGGCACCGGTTTTGTGGCGATGAATGTAGTTTAGGGTTTCCAGACTGACATCGGGGACACCCTCACTGGCCAGATCGACCACCTGCCCCCCCACCAGCCCCCTGGCTCCCACCGCCTTACCCAAACCCATCAGAACCTGCAGTACCCGATCAGGAGGGGCAGCCTGGGTATGGGTAGCGATATATTCAAAGGCATAGGCCAGGAGAGCATCTCCCGCCAGAATGGCGACGCCTTCACCATAGATCTTATGGTTAGTCAGGCGGCCCCGGCGGTAGTCGTCATTATCCATGGCGGGTAAATCATCATGGATAAGGGACATGGTGTGAATCATTTCCAAGGCGCAGGCAGTGGGCATGGCGATGGCCCTATCCCCACCCACCAGCTCACAACTGGCCAGGCACAAAATCGGGCGCAATCGTTTGCCCCCCGCCAGCAGGGAATAGCGCATGGCTTCGTAGATGGTCTCTGGATATTGCACCGGTAGGGTTTGGTCAAGGGCCGCTTCTACCCATTGGCGACGCTCTACCAGGTAAGTGGACAGGTCAAAATCGTTCAGAGTCTTCTGGTTAAGGGAGTTGGCTGGCACCATAAGTGGCAAAGGTTCTTTTTCTAGTCTAAAAGCAGGAAGGCCGCGATCGCTGAGGCAAGGGGGTAGCCCTAGGGGCTAAATCTGTAGTCTTTGACGGTAGCTCAACACGGTATTTTCCAGGAGCATGGCCACGGTCATCGGCCCTACCCCACCGGGAACCGGTGTAATCGCTCGAGCCAGGGGGGCAACGGTAGGAAAGTCCACGTCTCCCACCAACTGAGGGGAACCAGGGACCGACTCGACCCGGTTAATACCCACATCAATTACGACCGCTCCGGGCTTAACCGCCGCCGCGGTAATCATACCTGGTCGGCCAACCGCCGCCACTAGAATATCAGCTTGTCGGGTCAGGTCGAACAGATTAGTCGTCAGGGCATGGGCCATGGTAACCGTAGCGTTAGCTTCTAAAAGCATCAGCGCCATCGGTTTACCGACTAAAATACTGCGGCCCACCACCACGGCCCTAGCCCCCTTCGGATCAATCCCATGGGCCGAGAGTAACCGCATCACACCGTAGGGAGTACAACTCCGTAAGCCCGGCTCACCCCGCAATAGTCGACCTAAATTAAGAGGATGGAGGCCATCCACGTCCTTATCAGGGGCAATGGTGTTTAAGAGGGCAACACCATCCAGGTGGTCAGGCAGGGGTAGTTGCACCAGAATGCCATCGATAGTGGGGTTAGCGTTTAATTGCTGGATCAGGTCCACCAGTTCCGCCTGACTGGTCTGTAGCGGTAGATGCTGCCCCAGGGAGGCAATTCCTACCCTGGCACAGGCCCGTTCCTTGTTACGGACGTAGGCGGCACTGGCGGGATTATCCCCAACCATCACCACCGCTAATCCGGGGGGGCGGTATCCGTGACGGGTCAGATGGTGGATAGTCTCAGCCAGTTCGGTCTGAAGTTGGAGAGCCAGAGCTTTACCGTCAAGTAAGTGGGTCATGGTACTGCTACCTTGAAAGAAGTCACGGGCATCCATCCTAAAGCCTCGGTCTGTCAGCAAGATCGAGGTTAGGATAATATAGCCTTGGCCAGAACGCTGGGGACAGAGTTAACTGGTCAATTGGATGTCTGGTAAAGGACCCGGGGGCCGCGAGTCGCCACCCATCCAAAAATGCAGGTTAGGGAGGCATTTTGACGCCCCTTGCCCCCGTTGTCCATAGCGACACCCCTATAGCCTCCCTGGGATTGGAGACTGGGTCTAACCTGACCATATCACTATCCCCTACCAGCTCCACTACTGACAATCCACTCCCGATCATGAAGTACTTTAGCTACCCTGGGTTAGTTGGTTTGGGGCTGATCACCCTGGTCAGTTGTGGCCCCATAGTCAATTCGGCACAGGTCTTCCTTTGGCGCGATCGGCTCTACCACAGGACCATGCTGAGCTTTTTGGACCCGGTCGTGCCTATGGCCAATCTCCAGCAGCACCGGGAAGACACCATTTATCTGCAGGGTCAGGTCAAGGACCACCTACCGCTGGTAGGTAAGGCCCTCTACGAACTGGCGGATCGGAGTGGACAGGTCTGGGTGATTACGGACCAACCGCTTCCACCCCTAGGGCAAACCATCACGATTCGGGCAACCATTCATTACCAATCGGCCCCAGCCGGCCAGCAGGACTGGGGTGAATACTATGCCCAGGAGTTAGAACGGTTACCCCAACCGTCTCCCTAAGGTTCGGGACAAGGGTGGATTTCCTCAGGTCTCCATACCCCCTGGAGGTATGAGAAAATGATAGGCTCTTAGAAATGCTGTATATCAACTTTCTAGGAGAGGAATAGGGGATATGAAACGACTGGTTAGCCTACTGATTGGGATTTTTATGATCCTGGGTGCTTGGATGGGCTTAGGCCAGACCCATCCCGCTCTGGCTGTGGGCCTGAATAGTGCATCAACAGGGATGATCCCTCTGCTCGCAGAAAGACCCCTGAGAAATGCGGTAGATGCCAAGCTTGGCACTGAATATGGTGCCAAACTCGATTTGAACAACACCAATGTCCAGAATTTCAGCAAATTTCCCGGGCTTTACCCAACTCTGGCTGGCAAGATTGTTCAAAACGCTCCCTTTGATCGGGTAGAAGACGTACTGGATATGCCAGGGCTAACAGAGAAGCAAGTTGAAGTGCTGAAGGCAAACCTGGATAACTTTACGGTAACCCCCCCCGATCCGGCCCTGGTGGAAGGTGCTGATCGCTTTAACAATGGCGTTTATAAATAACGCTTCCCGCTTGACAGCCTTTGATGTACTGGTGGTGGGTGGCGGTGCAGCAGGGCTGTACGCCGCCCTCTCTATCCCTGACCAGTGGCGAGTAGGCCTAATTACCAAAGACAATCTATCTTTATCGGCTAGTGACTGGGCTCAGGGTGGTATTGCGGCTGCCCTGGGTCCTGATGATTCTTTGCTGCTGCATCGTCAAGATACCCTCCGGGCCGGAGCGGGTCTGTGTGAACCGGCAGCGGTCGATCACCTGGTTAGGGAGGCCGCCAACTGTATTCATCATCTGCTCGACCTAGGGGTGGCCTTTGATCGTAACCACGACCAACTGGCCATGACCCTGGAGGCCGCCCATTGCCGCCGTCGGGTTCTCCATGCGGCCGATGCCACCGGCCGAGCTATCGTTTCAATTCTGGCCGAGGCGGTTCTAAAACGGCCTAATATTCAAGTTTACGAGAATGCCTTTGTGCTGGATCTGTGGCTGGATCGGCAGCGCTGTCGGGGCCTACTGATGGCCTGCGATCGCCACCTGCACTGGCTGTCAGCCCAGGCCACCGTCCTCGCCACTGGCGGCGGTGGTCAGGTGTACGCCCACACCACCAACCCTGACGCCAGCACTGGCGATGGAGTAGCCATGGCCTGGCGGGCGGGGGCAGAGTTACGGGACTTAGAATTTTTTCAGTTTCATCCCACCGCCCTGTCCCAACCTGGGGCACCGCCTTTTTTGATTAGCGAAGCGGTGCGGGGGGAGGGAGCCCACTTAGTCGATGGCGCAGGTTATCGTTTTGCCCAGGACTATCACCCAGATGGGGAACTAGCTCCCAGAGATGTGGTCAGCCGAGCCATTTTCCAGCACCTGCAGAAAACTGGCGATCGCCAGGTCTGGCTTGACATGCGGGTAATTCCCGAGGAACGGCTGTACCATCGCTTTCCCAATATTATTCAGGTTTGCCGCCGGTGGGGCTGCGACCCCCTCACCCAGTTGGTGCCAGTCGCCCCCGCCGCCCACTACTGGATGGGAGGAATTACCACCGATCTCCACAGTCAAACCACCCTTCCGGGTCTCTACGCCGTGGGAGAAAATGCCAGTACGGGGGTACACGGAGCCAACCGCCTGGCCAGTAACTCCTTGCTGGAGTGCCTGGTATACGGGGCAGAACTCGCCCATTTACCCCTGCAAAGTCCCCCTTTGACAGAGGCCGAAGGCCCCACCTGGCCAGTGTCAGGGGCATCGGATCAGACCCCAACTCCCATGCCCGACCTCCACAATATTGCCCGCCAACGGCAAGAACTGACCGATCTGATGTGGAACAACGCCGGCATTAGCCGTAACCAGAAAGGCTTAGACCTGGCCATTGCCACCCTGGCCGACTGGCGTCAGAACTGGGCTGACCAGCCCCTGGTATCCTACCTAGCCCACCTGAGGCCTGGGAATAGCCAACCCCTGCCCCCGGGATTAACGATCCAACAGTTGCGATCCTGGGGAGAGCTCCGCAATCTCTACGATATCGGCTGGCTCGTCCTCACCAGCGCAGCCTTTCGCACCGAGAGTCGGGGTGGCCACTTTCGCGACGACTATCCCCAGCCCAATCCCCATTGGCAGATTCACACCCTGGTGATCGGCCAGGGGTGGAAAACCTCTGCCGCGATCGCCGCCAACTCATCTCCAGAATAGCGCCCTCCAGACCCTAAAGCCCCATCTCAGACTAGACAGCCAGGGTCTGAAATGAAAGACAATCGATGGGATGGCAGATCTACTTAGACATCCTAAAAAAACGCCAGGGTACAGTCGGCTTTAGCTTCACAGAAAATTTACAAACTCAAAGAAAACATAAAGACTTCATGAATTACCCACAGGTCTCCCGGTTTTAGTTGAAATCACCTTTAAATTACTTTCAGTAGTTTCACGCAGGGAACTCAATACTTATTTTCCTAGCTAAAGCTTTAGGCGGATTAAAAGACAGGTGGTGAATAAACCATCTAGGAAGTCTAACTTTTGATAGACAAGTTTTGATTAAGACTCCGTAACCGGATACATTCCAGTTTTGCGATAAATACAAATGAATAGTTGTCAAACCTGCGAAAGTTAAGGATTTTGAGTGCCGTCTTGTTCCTAGACTTACCAGGTTAGGATGAACTCCTGTAACCCACCTGGAACTTAGATTGGTTAATTTTTTATCTGATAGTTTTTTCAATCGAGGAAAATTAAAAATTTAAGAATCATAATTTAAAAATTAACTTTAGGCCTTACCGATCAAGCAGCCTGGAAACTCTACTATTTTTTGTTCAGTTGATGTTATTTATTTTTCATGTTTCTATGTGGACTCTGCCAAGATTTCAAGCCTTAGTAAACTTGCCATAACTTTTAGAAAAATTCTATTTTTTGATTTGTTTTTAAAACTATTTTAGGAATTGTTTTTTATGGCAGTTGCCCAGAGTTATCTCCCAACTAACCTTGAGGAATCTATATCCTTAGGAAATTCTTCTCGGGATATCAAAATACTGATTTTTGCTGACAATGCTTCCATGAATATGAGTGGTGAAGCGGCCTTAGCCCTTTACTACTTTGATCGCTTAAGGCAAAGAAATCACGACGTTTGGCTGGTTTGCCATGAGCGGGTAGAGGCCGAGCTTTATAGCCGTTACGGTGAGGATATTTACCGTCGTATCCGTTTTATCAAAGATTCCCGCCTGCAAAAAGTTATCTATCGTTTCAGTCAGCGGTTACCCTTTCAAATTCGAGATAGCATAGTTGGACAACTTTTACATTTGATTACCCAACTGAAGGCTCGGCCAATTATCAAGGAATTAGTCAAAGAGTGGGGAATAGATTTAGTTTTTGCTCCCTCTGTCATATCTCCCAAGGCGGTTAGTTGCCTATACGACCTCGGAGTTCCTGTTGTCATTGGGCCAATGTGTGGAGGTATTGATTTTCCTCCCTGTTTTCAGGATTTAGAATCTGTTTTAACTCGGCTATCCACCTACCTAGGTCGTTCTGCTGCCTATGTTCTAAATCGCTTATTCCCCGGTAAACCTAAGGCTGCTGCCTTGCTAGTGGCTAATCAGCAAACAGCTCGAGCTTTACCTCAAAACTGTAGGGGCAAAATTTATGAAGTGGTAGAAAGCGGAGTGGATCTATCGATCTGGCAACCGGCGAAGCAGCCCCAAAAGGATGCTAATCAGCCCGTTAGATTTGTTTATATGGCTAGATTTGTGGATCAGAAGGGAATTCCCTTTCTAATTGAGGCCTTTAACCTGGTAGCCCACCACACCGACGCCACCTTAGACCTGATTGGTCATGGTGAACTGTTTGAGAGTATGAAGGCTAAGGTGCGTGAGTTTAATCTTCAGGACCGGGTTGTTTTTCATGGTTGGCTGGCTCTCCAGGATGCGGCGGAGGTGATCCAGGAATGTGATGTTTACCTGGTTCCAGCCATCCGAGACTGTGGCGGTTGCGCCATGTTAGAAGCGATGGCCATGGGTTTACCCGTAATCGCCGCTAACTGGGCCGGCCCTGGAGCCTATATTGATGACAATAGTGGAATTAAGGTTGATGTACCCACACGAGAGGCCTTTGTTCAAGGACTCTTCAAAGCTATGGTAAAATTAGCCGACTCTTCATCTTTACGAGAACAGCTGGGCAAAGGCAGCTTGAAACGGGTGCAAGAAAACTACTTTGACTGGGATAGCAAAGTAGACCGGATAGTTGAAATATTTCGGGAGGTTTTACTGGAGTCTCAGTACTCTATTACTGGCATCAGAAATCGACTAAGAAGCCGGTATTGAAGCAAACAGGTACTCAGCAATGCAGCTATCAGTACCGAACTTCGAACTCCATCGCCTGGTTTGCCCCGACTACAGCTGATAACGGCACTCTAACCTCTAACTCCATATCCTATAATCGAGCCCTACCACTCACCTTAGTGGCAGGGCTTCTGTCACCTATACCATTGCCTCTAAGCAATCGGGGAACAATAGAAACTCTCCGGCTTCAAAAAAACTCAGACTATAGCTACACATAAATATAAAGAGATGCTTAAGAACTGGAACTTTATGAGAATAAGTTTACATTAGTTTATATGATATTTCCATTGGATTTGGCAGGTGGTTGAAAGGCGTATTTATCCCCGATTAAGCCCCGATAAATCCGATGATTCGAACCAAATATTTGGTTTTCACGTATAGCCGCAGCCACCTTTAATGGGGCGGAGGTGAGCCAAAACCTTGACCCGGTCCTGGCCGTCAGCGATGTATCCTATCCCCAGCCTCTGGCCAAGGCTCTGTTTCCTAGGTCTCCTGTAGATTACTGGGATACTTTTACGGCGAACTGGACCAATACAGGCCAGGTTACCCATTAGGGTTGATCCTGGTTTCTCCCATACTTTCCGGGAAGTTGTTTCATTTTTGTCAGTCTGTAGTAGTATTTCTTCTCCACAACGGGGTTGCAATCAGGATCATTTTTGAGGGAGATGATAAACGCCATGTCCGGCGATCGCTTAATTGAATTTTTACAGGAAGAAATGGCGGTACCAAGACCGGCCATTGAGCTAGCCTGGCGTAGTTGTAGCCAGGTGCCCAGTCTCCTACCGGTAACCCTGTGGCAATACGGTGTAATTGACCTGAATCAATTCGGGCAGGTTTTAGATTGGCAGTTAGAACGGTTTGACCAGTCGTCGGAAAAGGCCTGATTCCTATCAATGGTTTAAATGCGGTTTAAATGCCTGGCTGGCTCAATCTCTGGCACCCTTTTCAGACAGTTTTTGCCCAACAACTTTAGAGATCCCAAACCCGTTCCAGGGTATATGATGGGGCTGACTATTCAGCGCTAGCCTGATAGAGAACCATGGTAGGACCCAGGTCTTCAAGTCCACCCCTACCTCTCTCTCGAGCTGGTGGACCTATTGGTAGAGTTAACGATAGCCTATGCTGCAATCTATACAAGGTGTGCTTATTGCCCTGGCCATCATGCTGCTGTTGGGCATCATCGTGGGCTTTTATCTCCGCCAGGCCAGAATTAATGAATTGACTGAAGCCTTGAAACGCAGTCAACAGCGCCAGGATGATCTAGAGAGAGGGCACCAACAGCGGCTCCAAGAGGCAACCCAGCAACTACAGCAAGACTATGCGGCCCAGCTAGCTGAGAAAATGGAAGTTTATCAGCAAAAACATGAAGATCAAATTAACCGCCTGGAAACCGAATACCAGTCGCGACAGGCCTTAACCCCTCCGGAGGCAGCAACCGAGCAGGTGTTTAGCCCTGACCCAACTGGATACGGAAACCTGGGAACCCTGGTAGGCACTCCAGGGGAAATCGAAGATCAAATTCGCCACCAGTATGAAACCCGGTTGCGGGAAGTGGCGGCTAAACTTCAACAAGCCTACGAACAGCACCTGCGGGTAAAGTTGGCGGAGGCCCGGGATACCTACCATCAAGATTATGAACAGCGCCTGGCAGAAAAAATTGAGCATTACCAGGACCAACTCACCCATCGTACCCAGGAGCTAGAGCAGGAGTTTGAAAATCGCCTGCAGTTCTTGCAGCGATCGGCTACCGAGGCCCAGCCCCTCACGCCTCAAGAGTCTGGGCAAGGCTTAGAGGATTTAATCAATGCCGCGATTGATAATGCCCACACCGATCAGGACCTTGACATCCTGTTGGGAAACACTAAAGCCGATGTTGAGGACCCGACAGATCTTCCGCACCAACCTCCACTATGACGCTCTGGCAATGGCTTCCCTGGAACGGGCAGAGTTTTCTTACCTGTAGTCTGCTACAGCCCTGGGCCCATGGTTTTTTTACCCGGGATTTTTGGCCCCAACTCCCCGATCGCCTGACAGTGGCCCTTGATCCATCCGCCTCCGTGCAACGGGTTCAGCAGGTGCATGGTAATCGGGTTATGACCCCGACCGATGTCGCCCTGGCCAGTGCTACCGACCAGGAGACTCCTGTGCAGGCCGATGCCCTGGTCAGTGATGGCTTGACCCAGGCCCTATGGGTTTGCTCCGCCGACTGTAATCCGGTCCTGATTGGAGATCGCCGATCAGGACGGGTGGCCGCCATCCATGCCGGTTGGCGGGGTACAGCCCTGAAAATTGTGCCCCAAACGGTGGCTAGAATGGCCGCCGCAGGTAGCCAGATTGAAGATCTGGTGGTAGCCATTGGCCCGGCCATTGCGGGAGAAGTGTACCAGGTATCCCAGTCGGTGGCGGAGGAGGTAGGCCGTACCCTGGTGGAGGGGACGGATCTAGAGACGGGGGATTTAATCACCCACTTACAAAACCTAGGGCCGCAGCCGATTTTACCTGACCAGGAGCCCGGTAAAGCCCGACTGGATGTGCGTCTGATTAATTTCTGGCAGTTAACCCACCTGGGTTTAGGCCAGCAGCAGATTGCCATCGCACCCCATTGTACCTTTCAGGAACCGGATCGATTCTTCTCCTACCGCCGGACCGGAGAAAAGCAGGTACAGTGGTCAGGGATTGTTAGCCGCCAGGCCGGGTAGGGTAGACTCTCCAGGCATCGCCTGGCTAGACTGATGCCTGAGGATTAGGCTGACCAGGGGTCCAAATCAGCCCAATCGTCGGATTTAGCCAAGCCTCAACTTTGTTCTTGACGGGACAGCCGGGCCAGTTCCAAATTCAGCACTTCTTCCGGTTCGGGCCGATCCAGGGTAGGAGCGGATACCGGAGCCGCTGTAGTCATGACCTTAGTGCGACTTTGGGACTTCCAGAAGTCGTAGCCTAACAGCGGCAAGGTAGCTACCCGGCGGGTCATGGCCCAGAAAAATAGGTAACTGGCCAGCAGCCTCTGGAGAGAATTAAAACGAGATTCTCGCAGAGTTTCAAGCAAATCGCTGGTCAGGGGGGATTGTCCTGATGGCGTCCCGACTGCAGAGGTGAGGCCCGGTAACAGGAGGGCGGTTGCAAACTTCTGATGGGCAATGACGGGATTGGAACCTAGGGTCACAATTTCAGGACCAACCCCCAGGTTACGGATACCGTTGGCCTGGCGAGCCGAGAGTATCACCGCATTCTCTTCACTTTGCTGTTTTTGACTACGACGGCCGTCGGGAACCCCGAGAAACAGCAAGGTACCCCGTACCACTCGATGGGCAAATCCATGCACCAGCTCATCCTGGGGGTTAGCCCCATGCACCTCCAAGGTGGCGATTCCGTAACTGAGGGAAAAGAGCTTACTAACATAGTTTTCCAGGGTCTTCCTGACCCAGGGCGTATCCCCAAGCACCAGGGTTCGTTTGCCAGTACGGGCCAGGAGGGGACGTTTTTGCAGAAACCGCAGGCCCAGGGTCCAGAACCAGGGACCAAAGATATAAATAATGATATCGTCTACCTGAAAGAAGGTTGCCAGGACCGATGCCAGTCCAGTCTCTGGCGATAGGTTTAAAACCGCTAGCATGCCTTGGTATAGGGTCTGGGCCAGGGGAATGGAATAGCCAAACAGAATCGCCCACCCCACCGTCACCGCGACATAAAGGGCATGGATACCCCAGGCCAGGGGAGTTTCGATAATGTGTAAGGCCCACTTTTGGCCCGCTTCGACAATCTGTCGGTGCAGGCGCGAAGGGCGATCCTGGCCCCGGTGGTTCATGCCCAGCATATCCTCCGTAGTCTGGAGCAAAAACTCGTTATCAAGATCATCCAGCACAGCTAAACCGTCGGGGGAAATAGTTAAACCCAGGGGTTGCTGGTCGGGAAAGGCGATCTGCAACTGACGACTAAGATATAACAACAGCTCGGTCAGGGTTTGGTGGGTAGCGGCGACCGAGGCGGTCGCCGGCTCCGCCACTCGCCGCCCACTGCCATTGGTAAACAGCCGACGGCTAAAGGGTTCACCGGCAAAGGTAGGGGTCAGCAGGGATGAGCCCAAAAAGCTGGTGGGTTCTCCCGTCAGTACGAAAAACTCCCGCATCACTCCCTGGCGCACCAACAGGTCACAGGCTTCTAGCACCTGACGAGTTGGAAAGGTCTGTCCTGATTGGGTGATGGCCAACACCAAGGATTGTTTAGCCAGGCCCAGACTAGAGAAATCGTACTGCAACTTTTGCAAGATTTGGTTGGCCGATAGCACCTTGATGGAAAGTAAAGGCAAAAGCCTTTCCAGATCCCTGGCAAATTGTTCCCCCACCCACAGACTGTTCTCTACGCCCGTAATTAAGAGATCCACATGGTTAGATTTAGCCAGAGATGGATCGAGGCCTAGGCTGGTTAGCTGTTCCTGCTTTTGCTGCAGATAGTGAGCCTTGGCGATCAAAAAGTTAGCCAGATATTCTGCACTTTGGCGGTTACCGGAGGCGGGGTTAAGCCAGGTATCTTTGATTTGGCGAAACAGATCAGGGATATCCTGCAAGTCCTGGGCGACGGGATCCGAGGCAGGATACCGACTCTGATGGAGGATGGGGTAGGTCAGCCGTCGTTGAAACAGCTCCGTATCGCGGACCTCACGGTTTTCTGTCATGGAATAGACCGTTACAGCGGTGGCCTTGAGCACCGCTACTTCCCCAGTATTTTGATTAAGATCCAAGCGATAGGCCCCTGGCCTTTTACCCAGCACCCCATCGATGGCAGCCGGTTCAGAGGCATAGACTGCGTAGCCCTGATTGGGATCAAATCCTAGACTAATGGGCTGTCCCAGGCTACTGAGCATGATCTGGTCTGGATTCAGGGTAGATAGCACCACTAATCCAAAGCTTCCCTGAGCTCTTTGCATAAATAGGCGAGTGGCCTCATACAGGTCGTTCCTGAGGAAAACCTCCAGGGTCATCTGAATAAAGGCACCTAGCTGTTCGGTGGGCACCTGGCCAAGGCTTTCATCCTGACTGAGGGTTCCCATCAGGGTCTGATGTAACCATTGCTGACCGGGAAGGTTAGGCAACTGTTCGGCAGCGGCCAGGGTTTTACGATGGGTGACAAAGGCCGCCTCGAACCGATCGGCCCAACGTTGCAACTGATCAGGGCTGGGGGCGGTGGCGGCAGCGGTTTTAGAGGGGGAATCGCCGCCAAAGGCAGCCCTGAGATCGGTGGCCAGGGTCATCTGATAGGCCAGACGGACGGAGGGTAACCACATGCCCTGGGTCACCAGCAGGTCGATCATGGCGGCAATTTTGGGAGAATCCCCCACGGTTTGGTTGGGTACATGGAGTACCCGTTCTAACCAAAGTCCCAGACTGACGTAATCCACCAGTTGGCCAAACAACAGCCAACCATCAAAGTCCCCATTATGGGTGATGCGATGGTTAACTAACTGACGGCGTACCTGCCAATGCCCCTTGTCTAAAGCCCAAACCGGCTCCAGCCGGGCAGGGCTCCATTCGTGCCAATGGGTTTCCAGGACGGAGGGTGGTCCACTGGTACCAAACCGATAATGCCAGGCCCCTACCATGGTTGCAGCCATCGGTCGAAGGCCCGATCGGCGGGCCTCCTGCCGTATGCGGGTAAAGGTGCTGGCCAGGGCAGTGGTCAACTTACCCCGTTTAGCCTTGACTAACTTGTGGCCAACAAAGTGGGTGTAACCCAGAAGATCGCGGGCAAACACCAGGCCACCTCCGGCCTGTTCTCCTCGCACTTCGGTCTCCTGCCCCATGATGGCAAACAATTTATTACCATGGTCGGAGATCAAATCCCCAGCTTTGGCCGTTTCCCCCTGGCTGATGAAGCCAAAGTTACCGCAATAGAGGCGATCGCCCTGACCAGTAATGAGGGTCCTCCAATCGGATTGAGAGGTCATCAGCATCAGGCCATTGGCCAGCCCAAAGCTATAACCCAGCATAGCCAAACTGGGAACCTGGCTAGCCCCAACCAGGCCAGGTTGCAGAGGGTTAACGCCAGCACCCAAGTAAAGGCCCAAACCTAACCCCGCCAGGTTCAAAACCAGCCCCCCGGAGGCCTTCAAACGGACTTTCCAGGGGGTGCGATCGCCAACCCCTAACCAGGGCCGCGATGGGGACTGGGGAGAGGACACAAAGCAGGCAGCCAGAGGCCATAAAGCCGCAAACACCTGGCGGGGAGAACGGTGTTCCAGCAGGTTGGCCCAAGTGAAGGCAGCGGCTTGCCGGTCTACTAGAGTCCGGCACAGGGTATGACCGAAGCCGTGGAGAACCATGGCCCCCTGCCAACTCCAGCGCAAAACCAAACCAATCATCAACCCCAACCCAAGGGACTGGACTGGATCGGCATAAAGTGGATCTGCTAGCTGAATCCAAAGGAGTAAGGCCAAAAACTCTGGCGCCAATTTTTCACCGAGCCATCCCCAGCTATTACCCTGGGTGATCGGTATCTGCGCCATAACGTCGGAATTTAGTCGTTCTGTAGATGCTGTAGATGCCACCATAAATTTCTATGTTAAAGATTGAGTCTGACCATGACTTCAACTAACGAAGAATTAGTTGAAATAGGCTAGGAAACCAGGCTTAGTCAATGAATTTTATTGATCAATTGAATGGAAATAAATCTTATTGGTCAATTCAATGCAACAGCATTAATGAATAAATAAAAGTTGTTACCCATAAGAGCATAGCTCCTTATTGTCTAAAACTAAATCAAGAAAAGATAATGGCAAGATTAGATCTAAGTAATGAAAGCCCGTTCTTCAAAGCAGGAACTGAAGTTTATAGAATTTTCATACAAACTTCATGTAATCTTCATGTCTAAAACTATTAATTGGCTGTGGTAAAAACGCTGGGAATCCAGTTGACCAGCTAGTGTGTGTTTCATTAGTCGACACCTGCGGGTCTGAAAACATCCAACAATAGGATGAAAGAGATTCTGACTCATCGGGTTCAACTAAAGCCTGGATAGTGCGATTATTTCAACTACTCAGCCATTAACAGTCTTGATTATGGGGCCACAAATTCATAGGTATAGCTGGCAACTTATATAGTATTTTTATATGGTAATCAAAGAGATCTGCGCAGCTATCAAGGGATTAACCACAACATAGTCAAGTTCGCTTCACAATCAGATCCGTAAAAGCCAATAGCCGCCTTAATAGTTTCTACAAGAACTATCTACAAAATCAAAGGAAGACTTTCAGTCAACCTGATCTACCGTATTACTTTGTATCAAGGCAGTTTTCACAGACCAGGTGCCATGGAGCTCCTAAAGGATTCTTTATCCCTTATTTAAAAATACGCTTTTATACTTATTGCAAAATTCAGTAAATTCACCTATGTTCATATATACGGTGATTTCTTAATAAATTCTTCATACACAAGACAAGACTTTTTAAATCAAGTGCTTGAATTGCGAAGTTTTAAAGGGTTTCTCCATAATTGAGTAAATCTTCTGTTATCGCCGTCAATAATGACAGTCATTTTTTTCCAAAAGTCGATTTTAGTCTAATTAAGACTAATGGCCACTTTTCCTTCAGATGGGTCCATCGTTTTTCTCCTTATTGATAAGGAGAAGTTGATGTTGGCGGTCTAAGGTTGAAAGAATAGGTTTAGTTGTTATCGGTTTGACTTCGGCAAAGGTGACAATTATCCTTTCATCGCAAGTTAATAGCCATGAAGGGTTTGCAAAGGTTTTAATTCCATTAGCTCTAGCAGTCGCCAGTCCGGTTCAGGGAAAACGGTAACATCCTAGCTGTAACCTGTATAGGTTCAGGCCTAGAGCCTAACTCAATATCCTGCCTGACATAGCTGCGCTGGCTATGTTTGCAATGCAGCTTGCATTCCAACCTTAAGAATCGGGTTAATTGACCGGATAGGCTTTATTTCGGCAATTTTGAGCTGCAGGATCCTTTTCCAGTAGTCCTTGTGACCCCTTTCTTACCCCTAGTTACAGCCAATTTAAGACTGCAATTTTTCCAAGCTTCTATTAAATACTTGTTTGATTAGAGGTTGACTAAAATCCCATGCTAGACCAATACTCTGACCTTGCTTACTTCGGTGGTGAATTAAAATTTGAGCAAAAGCTATACGTGGGTCGCCCTAACATAGGCGATCGCCAGGCCTTGCTTGCCCGCATCAACGATATTCTGGATCGCCGCTGGCTTTCTAATAATGGTCTATACGTGCAGGAATTTGAACAGCGAGTCGCCAGCTATCTGGGGGTTAAACACTGTATCGCTGTCTGTAATGCCACCGTTGCCCTAGAGCTAGTAATTCGGGCATTGGAACTGACGGGGGAGGTGATTGTACCGTCCTTTACCTTTGTAGCTACGGCCCACGCTCTGCAATGGCAGGAAATTACCCCCGTTTTTGCAGATGTTGACCCCAAAACCCATACCCTAGATCCAAACCAGATTGAGAAGTTAATTACTCCCCGCACATCGGGGATTATTGGGGTCCATCTATGGGGACAACCCTGCGATCGAGAAGCTCTGGAGGCCATTGCTAAGAAGCACCAGCTTAAACTTTTATTTGATGCTTCCCATGCCTTTGGGTGTTCCTACCAGGGCCAGATGGTTGGCAACTTTGGCAATGCCGAAGTGTTTAGCTTCCATGCTACAAAATTTATGAACACCTTCGAGGGAGGTGCGATCGTCACCAATGATGACAAATTAAATGAGAAGCTGCGGTTAATGAAAAACTTTGGCTTTGTCAACTACGACCAGGTGATCTATCTGGGCATCAATGGCAAAATGGCCGAAGTTTCAGCGGCGATGGGGTTAACCTCCCTGGAGAGCATAACCGAGTTTATTCAGGTCAATCGCCGCAATTACCATGCCTACCAAGCAGGGCTAGCGGATTTACCAGGGATTAGTCTGTTTCCATTCAACCAGGCAGAGCAGAATAATTACCAGTACGTGGTGGTAGAAGTTGATGAGGCTCTAGCTGGGGTAAGTCGAGATTTTTTAGTACGGATTCTCCATGCAGAGAATGTCATTGCTCGCCGGTATTTTTATCCAGGATGCCACCGAATGGAACCCTACCGGTCTTACTTTCCCCATGCTGGTCTGCTATTGCCTGAAACAGAAAAGCTATGTGAGCGAATTCTAATTTTGCCAACGGGAACGGCCACTTCAGAAGAAGATATCAGCATAATTTGCCAAATCCTTCGCTGTGCAGTTCTACTTTCATCAACAGGAGCACCAGCGGATAAAAACAATGTCCATAACCATAGGAAGCAGCTGTCGATGTAAGCCGTAGCCATTGATTTTCTCGAAGGAAGCGGTAGCTACGGGTAACCGACCAAAAAGCTATTCAAGCTCAAGGATTTTGCCGAAATACTTTAATCTCCTTTAAGGTCAGTCAAACCGCCGAGCCAACCTTAAGGTTTGGATGGCTCACAACACGGGGTAAGCCTATTAGTTGAGAGCCATCCCATGGACCGGTCCACTCTAGCCTCAGCCTTCTGGCCAAAGCTACCTCAAGCGAAGAAAGTCTAGGATTCAGCCATCATGCCAGTTTCTCAATCAAGAACCTGATTATCGGACCCTCAATGTTCTGGAATTAAGATCATGCGTTTGGCAATCATGCAGCCCTATTTCCTACCTTATATTGGCTATTTTCAGCTTCTAGCTGCAGTAGATTCGTTTGTTCTATACGACAATATAAAATACACAAAAAAAGGCTGGATCAATCGCAATAGAATGCTAGTGAACGGGACAGATAAGATATTTTCCCTTTCCTTGAAAAAGGACTCTGATTTTCTTGATATTGTTGAAAGAGAAATTTCTCAGGATTTTAGTCCCGATAAACTACTAAATCAATTTAAGGGTGCCTATAGACAGGCTCCATATTTTGAACAGGTTTTCTCTCTGCTGGAGAAAATTATTCTTTATGAGGAACGAAATTTATTTGAGTTTATTTATCACTCGATAGTCAAGATTTGTGATTATTTAGGTATTGATACGGAAATTCGCGTTTCTTCCCATATTTCTGTCAATCCCGAACTGAAGAGCCAGGATAGGGTAATTAGCTTATGCCAGGCCCTTGATGCCAATACCTATATTAACGCTATTGGTGGTATGGAATTATATGACAAAGAGGCGTTCAAAACCGTTGGTATCGAACTGAAGTTCATCAAGTCTAATGCCTTTGAATATGTACAATTTAATAACGAATTTATACCGTGGCTTTCGATTGTAGATGTGATGATGTTTAACGACCTTAGTACTATCCATACATGTATTTTTAGTAATTATCAACTGATTTAAATGATGTTTTACTGGAATAAGCTAGGTAAAGTATTCACACCGCAGTCGGTGGTAGGTCGGAACTGGCTCAGGGAATTTGCCCAAGCACCAGCCACCTTACTCCTAGATGATATCGTGCGCGTATACTTCTCCTGCCGTCCTCCGGCGGATGACAATGGTCAATATGTAAGCTATTCTGCCTATGTCGATCTAGACCGCGCCGACCTATTTAAGGTGCGTGACGTGGCCCAGCAGCCAATTCTGAGTCTGGGTGGGCTTGGGGAATTTGACGAGTTTGGTACCTACCCTGTTTCGGTGATTCGCAACGGTGAGGAAGTGTGGGCCTATTACGGGGGTTGGACAAGGTGCGAATCCGTTCCCTTTAATGTGGCTATCGGCTGTGCCGTGAGTCATGATGACGGTCAAACCTTTACCAAGCTGGGTAAGGGCCCCGTGCTGAGTTATTCTCCCGACGAACCCTTTGTACTGAGCGGTCCAAAGATCCGGCGCTTTCAGGGTCTCTGGTACCTTTTCTATATTGCCGGACGTAAATGGAAGATAGTCGATGGACGGCCCGAACCAGTCTACAAGATTCGTATGGCGACATCCCAAGACGGCATCCATTGGCACAAGTTTAATCAAGATCTGATCGAGAGTCGCATTGAAGCGGATGAGGCGCAGGCCAGCCCGGATGTGTTCTACGCCAATGGCAAATACCACATGTTCTTCTGCTACCGCTACAGCAGCCACTATCGTGGTAAGCAGAACGGCTACCGCATCGGCTATGCCTCCAGCACCAACCTAACCGAATGGGTGCGAGATGATAGCAAAGCAGGTATTGACGTCTCAGCGGAAGGCTGGGATGCCGAGATGATCAGCTATCCCCATGTGTTCGATGTCGACGGTAAAACTTACCTGGCCTACCTGGGGGACCAGGTCGGTCGTTTTGGATTTGGACTGGCCCAATTGGAAGGTACCCTGGAGTAGGCGATGCAGTGGCATAAACTCGGAAAAATCTTTGATCCAACTCAGCACAAGCTACCAAACGGTTGCGTAGAATTCGCCCAGTCACCTCAGGTGCTTGTATGCGATGACTTTGTTCGCATCTATTTTTCAACCCGTGCCTTAGATAGCAACGGTAAGTTTCTCAGCCATGTCGCCTTTGTCGATATGGATAAAAACCTCCGCGACATCATCGGTGTGGCAGACAAGACGGTAATCCCCCTCGGTCAACTGGGCTGTTTTGACGAGCACGGGATCTTTCCCATGAATGTGCTTCGCTACCATGACCTGGTGTACGGTTATACCTGCGGATGGAATCGGCGGGTTTCCGTTTCCGTCGATACCGGCATTGGTCTTGCCATTAGTCGAGATAACGGGCTTACCTTCCAACGGGTGGGGGATGGCCCCGTACTCGGTCCGTCCTTACATGAACCGTACCTGGTGGGCGATGGCTTCGTAAAGGTGATCGATAATGAGTTTCATATGTGGTACATCTTTGGCACCACATGGAAGCAATACACAGCCGATGCTTCCCCTGATCGGACTTACAAAATTGGTCATGCGGTTTCCCAAGACGGTCTCGTGTGGGTTAAGGAAGAAGCTCGGCAAATTATTCCGGATCGGCTGGGGGAGGATGAGAGCCAAGCTCTACCAACCGTTATTGCGATCGCTGGGCGATATCACATGTTCTTCTGCTATCGCCAGTCCTTCGATTTCCGCCAGAACAAGCAGAGAGGCTACCGTATCGGTCATGCCTGGTCAGACGATCTGAAAACTTGGATACGGGACGACGACGATCCACAACTTGAAGGCACACCAGGCGATTGGGACAGTGATATGCAGTGCTACCCCCATGTTTTCGACTGTGATGGCAAGATTTATTTACTCTATAACGGCAATGAGTTTGGGCGTAACGGCTTTGGCTTAGCGGAACTTCTACCATGAACAAAACCCTTGAACTGAGTCTGAATCGTGCCGATACAAGTCAGATCGCTAACCACCTCAGGGAATGTGATGGCTTGTTTATTCCACCCCTTAGTGAGCGGGTCGAGGTCAACGAATACAGCCAAAAAATTGCCAGCTTAGCAACCCGATTTGAAGCGTGGACAGAGGATGGTTTAGCCGGGTTACTAGCGGCTTATTGTAACGACCAGAGTCAAGCTACGGCATACATTACCAGCCTTAGCGTTTCCCCCAGATTTCAAGGGCAAGGGGTGGCGGCTAAACTCCTTAATAACTGCATTAGTTACCTAACCCAGTTAGGCTTTATTGCGATCAAACTAGAAGTCAATCGCCACAATACCAAAGCGATGAATTTGTACGAAAAGTATGGGTTCCTAGTCGATCAGATCAGTGGTGAGTCACAGATGATGACCTTACAGATAGGTAAGAAACGTCAATATAACGCTGAAATCAAAGATATCCAGGACCACAAATATGCCTATAACTTTGATTTCGATGTCATGCATCCCTACATGGTTCGCTCATTTCAGCCATTTTTTAGACCCGGAAGCTTGCTTGAGCTCGGCAGCTTTCAAGGGGATTTTACCCAACGACTGCTTAACTACTTTGACGATATCACTTGCGTAGAAGCCTCTACAGTAGCGATACAGAAGGCTAGACTAAAATTGAGCGATCGGGTTGAATTAATCAATGGTTTATTTGAAACAGTCATCCTACCCAAGCGCTACGATAATATTGTTCTGGTGCATGTCTTAGAGCACCTTGACGACCCCGTTTCTGTCTTAAAACGCATCAATAATGAATGGTTGACCGAAACGGGGCGACTATTTATGGTATGCCCCAATGCACCATCGCGCCAGATTGCCGTGAAAATGGGGTTGATTTCTCACAATGCTGCCGTCACTTACGCTGAGGCCCAACAGGGTCACCGCTGTACCTATTCCCTAGACACCTTAGAACGGGATGCTGTGGCGGCTGGCTTGAATGTAGTTCATCGCTCAGGGATTTTCTTTAAGGCACTGGCGAATTTTCAATGGGATCGGCTTCTGCAAACCGATATTATTTCCCAAGAATATCTAGAGGGATGCTATAAGCTCGGAAAAGTTTATCCTGATCTATGCTCGAGCATATTTCTACTATGTGAATCAACTAGATAGGTTCTTAGTGCGTACAATTCACCAAAAAATCTGAACTTTAATCAATTTCGAATTATGGCCATCACAGCAGTAGTTTCCGATTCAGTTACTATTTTCGATTCAGTTAATATTCCCAATGAATCTCAGCGATTAATAGATAATCATGTCCATGAAACTCGCGGCTTAGAACTTTGCATCGCCCCCATAGTCAGCGTAGTCGTTATCACCTTTAACGATAAGGATTTTATTCGAGAATCTATCGATAGTGTGATTAGCCAGCAGACTAATTTTCCCTACGAAGTTATCATTTCAAACGACTGCTCCACCGATGGCACGATTGAGATTATTCAGGAGTACCAGAATTTATACCCGGATCGGGTTCGCCTCCTGATTGCCGATCGCAATCTTTGGAAGCCTTTACCTGGGGTCATAGGTCTAACATCTTTAGCCGCCCTGCAGGCTTGTCGGGGTAAATATATAGCCTTGAGCCACGGCGATGACTACTGGACTGACCCAACCAAGCTGCAGAAACAAGTCGATTTCCTAGAAGCCAATCCTGACTTTTCTATTTGTTTTCATAAAGTCAAGATGTTAGAGAATAATGCTTTTAGAAAAGATGACTTAACTAAAGTACCCGATTTCATGTCGGATATTCATGACCTAGCGAAAGGCAACTATATCCATACAACCTCCTGTGTTTTTAGGAATAATTATCCTGGTATGGATAAAATTGGTGAGCATTTTTCAAGGGTTATCAACGGAGATTATTATCTCCATATGATGAACGCCCAGCATGGAAAAATATTCTGTATTGATGAGGAAATGGCGGTTTACCGTGTTCATGGTAATGGAGTTTGGGCAACCCAATCCTTACAGTATCGAATTCTAGAAACCTTGAGGACTCAAATGTATATCTATAAAGATTTACAGGAAAATCAGTCCATGGCAAAGGAGATACTAACGCGGTCCATCGTAAACCTTTCAGTTTACTTGACCAGTGAATATCCAGATGCTTCCTTTGAGGATCTAGGGGAGTTCCTTACTCCACTCTTAGTAAAGGAAATAGGCAATCTTAAGCTTGAATTAGTCCGGACCCGATCGATCAAGGCCATGGTCACAGCCATACCCAGAAAAATTCTCTCTAAGGCTAAAGGCGCAGTCGCCAAGTTAGGCCTCGTGCCATTCTTTTCGCTCTCGAATCAGGTTTAAACCCAGGGCCAATAGGGTCGGGGCACTGCCCTGCCGGTATACCTTTTCACCGAAGGCATACCGGCAGCCCACCTCGATTAGCCCTAGGGTCCTTCCCCGACATAGCAGAAGCGCTGGTTACTACCCCCCGAACGGGTGTAGGAGGAGCGATCGCCGCAGGTACGCCCGGCATTATCCACATCGTAGGGACAATCGCAGCGCCCCCGTTGGGGTTCCCGCAGCGGCACTGGGGCGATGGGGCCGGGGTCCGGTAAGGGGGGACTGGTGGTGAGACCCTGGCGGTAATCCCAGGGCATGAGGGGGTTAGGCTGGTTCCAGAAATTCAACCGGGCCTGGCGGGCCTGGCCTTCGGCCTGCAATAGAACGGTGCGGCTGTCGGGACAACCGCTGAGGTACTGGCGATAGACCACCGCTTGCCCCTCCTTGACCAATTGCAGGTTGACCGATGAACCAGGCGGCATGGCTGGGGTTACCCCCTGGGCCGGTGTCTCTGGGGTGTAGACCTCCGCCACTAGGCGCCCGTAGCGATCGCGATCCACCTCCCGAAACCGCACCACCGTCGCCCTGGGCAAAAGCTCTCGCAACCGGTTAGCCGCCGCCGGACCGTAGGGAACCTGGCTAATCTCTGGGGCATCGACACAGGCCAGGCGTACCGTCAACAGCTTGCCCTGATAGGCCATACGCAGGGTATCACCATCGGCGATGGAACTAACCATGCCGGTGGGTAGGTTTAAGGTAGGAGCGGGGGCCACCGCTGGAACGGGCTGGGCTGGTGCAACCGTAGCAGGGACATCGGCCCCGGCCCGGCTGGCAAGCAGGGTGAGGAGGGCCAATACCCCCAGGGTTAAATACCTAACTCGAATCATGGTTAAGTTTGCCAATAGAACTCCATAGATAGAGATAGGGATAAACAATAGAGTTATCCCATCCCTGGCCTAGTTTAGAGGATTATTTTTGTTATTTTGAATACTTTTTTCCTTCAGGCTTCAGGCTGAAACCGACGGATTAGGGAGAAAAGTCGTAGGGTTGGATGGGCAGGTTGCAGCCCTGCTGTTGGTTCAGGGTACGTTTGATCGGATTAATCTCCTTAAAGCCTTCAGCCCCCCGTTGCCGCAGGACCTGGGCAAAGCGATCGGCAAATTGGGGAATGCAAACCCCAGAACTTTGCCTCAAGATTGCCAGGTTGACCAGGGCGGTATCCACATCCCAGACGGGCACCGCCGCATGGAGCTTGGCCCAAGCCTGGTCAGGTTGGGGAAGGGTAACCGGAGCAACCGCCGCTACGGGGGCTGGGTTAACCGACGGTTGACTTGTACTGGCCTGTCCCACCAGGTTTACCCCCGCACAGGCGTCAACGAATTGGCCAGAGAGTCTGGCCTTTTCAAGGATATTAATACACTGCTGAATGGTCACCAGGTTAATGTCGGTCTGGGTTTTGGCCGCCTCCAACTGGGTGCGCTGAACCTGGGCCTGCACCGCCTTCAGCTGGGCTTCGCCAATCTCTTCACAACTGGTTGCATTCCGTCCCCCCAGGGGAGTGGTAAAGGTGACCATACCGCCAAAGGAAGAAGAGGCCACACTGGCTTCCGTGCCCGTGCCATTGCCCCCCCCTCCATAGCTACCGTGTACACACAAATTGAACTTAGACTAGGATAGTCCCCTAAAAGCAGCAGTCCTCATGGATAACCCAATTATCATTCATGCCGAACAAATTAAAGGAACCGCTTTTAGTGACCCTCGTTTAGTGAAAAGGGGGC
>JBEITR010000097.1:0-5226 GCA_040374765.1 Leptolyngbya sp. | reverse complement strand
GGGACAAAAGATGATGATGACTCTCTTTTGAAAGAGAAGGAGGTTTCCATTCAATTGGGATCCCCAGCGAGTGGGGACCACCCAGGCCTTAACCGGTCAAACGCTGGTAACGGGTTTCCATTCAATTGGGATCCCCAGCGAGTGGGGACATTGTGTGGTGTGCTTGGCGTCGTAGCGCAGTCTAATGTTTCCATTCAATTGGGATCCCCAGCGAGTGGGGACAAGCTAATAAGACTTTTATCCAAGACCCCACATTGTTCAGTTTCCATTCAATTGGGATCCCCAGCGAGTGGGGACTCTACCCCATTAAACCCCATACGGGCAGGGCATTTCAACCCCCGTTTGCGAGGGATAACCATTTCCCACCCACCTCACCCCCAGAACCACCCCTCCAAACCGCCTCAAACCCTTACCCCACAAACCATCGAGGGATAGAACGAGAAACCGTCATTTCAGCCATTTTGCCTATCCCTCGCAACCCCCCCACCTCAAATAATCACCGACCCTGGTGGATCCGTAACCGGCACCCCACCCCACACCTCCACCTTAGCCAGGGTGTGCTGAGACAACGGGTAAAACCGCACACTATCCTCCTGTAAATTCACCCGCGATCGCAGCCTGGCCTGCAACTCTGCATACTTCTTGGCCGACAACACACACTCAAACACACTGTACTGCACCCGCCGCCCGTAACCCTCCAGCGTATCCGCCACCTGCTTGCGGCGGCGATTGGAGGGAATATCGTAGGTAACCACGTAAAACAGCATCAGCGAATCTGATAGGGGCGGTAGGAGCAGGCCGGGTCGTAGACAAACTGTTTATAGGCCTTCACCTGGGCATTCAACCCATGCCAGCGGGGATGGGACTCCCCATCGCTGGCGGCGAGGGGTTCCTCCATCCGCTGCACAAAGGCCCTTAAAAACTTCCGCCGGCCCCCATCGTTGAGTAGGCATCCACCGTTTTGGTACTCAAAATCCTGCTGGGCATCCATCACCCGGCGATTCACCAGATACAGCACCAGGGAATCGACAATTGAGGCGCGAAACTCCTCCACCAGGTCAGAGGCCAGGGCCGGATGCTGGTGGTTACCTTCGTGCAGGCAGGCCAGGTAGGGGTCCAGTCCTTGCAACTCAATCAGGGTGAGTAAATGGTTCCACACCACCTGGTAGCCAAACTCAACAGGGCATTCACCGGGTCTTCGGGGGGACGGCGGCTGCGGCGGCTAAAGCTAAAGGCGGCATTATCTAGACAGTCGGCAAAGGCCCCGTAGTAGACCCTGGCCCCCAGCCCCTCTATGCCCATCAGGTAGTCAATGGCCTCCCCCCGATGGGCCTGCTGACTCAGCTCCTCCAGGCGATCAATGGCCGCCGCTAAGGCCGGGGACGATCGCCGCCGTTGTTGGCGCAACAGCAACACCCGACTATTTTTTAACTTGGTCTGGACAATTTGCCGGGCCACCAACAGGCGGTCAGGAAAACCCACCTGCTGCTGGTAACGCACCAACTGGCGGTGGCCCCGAGCGATGGGTAACATGCGCCCATAGCAAAACCCCAACCGCGACAAGTAGGCGATGGGAATATCGCGCCAGAGACAGGCCCGGATCAACTGGGTGGTCACCTGGGACTGACCAAAGATCAGGATCTGCTCCAGCAGGGGCAACTGTACTGTATCCAGCACCGTCTCTCCCTGGCGGACCACCACCTGCTCCTGTCGTAGCGCCAGGTAACAACCCTGGCGGGATACATACAAGGTTCGCATTGCCCTAATGGCCCCTAATGGCGGCGAGGGTCATGGTGGTGGCGAATGCTATCGCCAGGGCCAGCCGGGGGCACCCTCAGGTCCATCCTCGGGTTGGGGTTACTCCGCTGCAGAAACAAAATCAGGCGATCGCTAAAGCTGGCGGTGGCAAAGCTAGCGGCCACCACCAGGAGGGTATTGATCAAAACCGCTGCCAACCCCAGGGGGGCAATCAGCAGAATCACCAGGGTAATGGCCCCGTTAGTACCTGCCACCAGGGCATTCCGCACTCGGGCAGTCTGGGGAGAAAGGAACATTGGCAAACCCTCCATAGAGTCGGTTATGCATCCACCGTAGCCAGCCTAAAAGGGAACGTCGAGGGTTTTAATGCGAAGGACGAAATCGGATGGCAGCGGTTACAGGCGATCGCAAATGTACTGATTCAACCGGCTCAGGGGGTTTTCTGCCGGGCTCCCCACCACCTGGCGCATCACCCTAGTCAGATGGGCCAGCATGGTCTCTTCATCCTCAATTTCTGAGACGCCCACCAGGTTATGCACGGAGTGGTTGCGCTGCTCACAATACTCATTTAGCGCCTTGAGAGACTCGACAACCGGGGCAAACTGGGGGTAATACTCCACGATGGCCAGGTTCACATAGCGACTAATCGCCTCCTCCAGCCGCAGGGATCCCCCCTTGGGGAGGGTGTACTGTTGCAGGTGCTGGTAGAGGCGGCCCTGATCCACCTGCCGAATGGCCTGCCAAGATCGTTCCCGTTCCCCAAAGCGGCCCGATATGGACAGCCCAATTTTCTCCACCAGCAGGAATTGCAGAATGTTTTCCTGCAGCCGAAATAGGCTGACCAGAAAGTCTTCGTACTGGTGGTGCTGGAGTTGAATCAAGGCCTTAAAGTAGGCCTCCTTGAGCAGGGCGCGGCGATCGCCCTGGCGCAGGGGGGCAATGTCTTGCCACCATTCTGGATCGATGGCCCCTTGACAACCCTGCAAACTCGAGAAGGCTCGGTTAAAGTCGAAGGCCAGTCGGTAAAAACCATAGTTCAACAGGGCCTCCAGGGTGGGGGTGAGCAGGCCCCCCTGGTGGAGGGTGATCAGAGCCCCCCGGTAGTTGTAATCCTGCACCTGCTGTTGGATCACCTTCAGGTCAAACTCTCGCTTGAGGATGTTGACGTTGTTGGCAAACACCCGATCCTGCCCTGGTCGAATTTCCTGGGGATTACGCACCTGCCAGATGCGGCTGTGGGGGGCATAGCCCGCCGCCTGCATGATGCTCCAGGCGGCTTTCATCGCCGGGGTGCCAGAGGAGGCATTGAGTTCCAGGGTGGTGGTGGCATCCAGGCCGGGTAGGGCGGTGTGGATGGCCCGGCGGGCTTCTTGACTGGCCAGCAACAAATCGATGGGGTCGGCGGAGAACTCAGGGGCCACCGGCAGCAGGGCGATCGCTGCGGGGGGTAATTGCAGCTCTAACTCTAGCCAGTCCTGGGTTTCTTGGGCATTGCTGGCGGTGTCGCGGGTGTGGAGCAGAATGGCCCGGACGATGGGGTGGTTTTGGGCTGTTAGGTAGCGCACCAGGCTGATGATGGACCCTTCGGTGTGGTTTTTGCTGAAGGGGTCCTGGTTGCCAACGAAGGATAGGAGGATGCTGGGCATGATGGCTAAAGGGTTGGTGAGCTGTTGACTTAGGGCTGTAGGCCAAAGAGGTGGATGGCTCCAGGAGTATTAGCGAGATAGAAACAAATTGAACACGGAATTGATTAGAGGTTGGCGATCGCCTCTTTCAGTTCTTGATGCACTTTCACCATCAAACTGGCTTCTTCCAAAGTTGCAAACCCTTCAGGAAAGTCATTTAGAATAATAAAATTTAAGAACCCTACCAGTTTCTTCTCCCAGAGTCTGGCTTTAGACTCATTTGAATCTTGTGATGAAGTGATATTCCAGAAATCCCATAAATCAGACTCAGACATTCCTTGAATTTGATGAAAAACACTATTTCTTTTTTCAGAGATATTTTTCTCTTTATTATTTTTCTGATCCCAGAATATTTCAATTTCTTTACAATTACGCTCATATTCATTTCTGCAAGCACGAAATAATTTATGAATCGTCGAAAAATCTAGCAATACTGTTTCATTTCCTATGATTCGACACTTAAGCCTTGCTAAATCATCTTTTGGATCACCATTTTGCTTAAATTTAGCCTTTGCGAAATAGTCATTATTGTCAGATAAAATAGATTTCTTTAGAAAAAATTTTCCTTTATCTTCTTCGAGATGATCTTTATCACCTCCAAACTCACGCTTACTCCATGCTACAAAAATATACTCGAAAGCTCTAAACGAATGAAAAAATGCTTCAACAATATTGTCCTGATTTTTACGAATTACGGCGA
Organism: Leptolyngbya sp.; assembly: GCA_040374765.1. Taxonomy (GTDB): domain Bacteria; phylum Cyanobacteriota; class Cyanobacteriia; order Phormidesmidales; family Phormidesmidaceae; genus Nodosilinea. The sequence continues at coordinate 1,083 of JBEITR010000097.1, read as the reverse complement.
GATAGGCTTCTTCATAGGCAATCCACCACCAGTTTTCTTTTCTTTCTCGCTCTGCGACTTCAGATACAAACTTTGGATGATCAGCAAGTCCTTTAAGAAATTCATCAAACTTAGCAACATTCCAATTCTTTGCGGCATTAAGTAGAGTTTTTATATATTCATTGTCTTTTATATAATCTTTAATTAATGCTTCTATACCTGCATAATTATAGCTGTCTAGCAAGGCTTTTGCTTCCTGAATTCGGATGCCGCGCAGATAGCTAGAACCTTCAAGCGGTTTTTCGGGGAGTGTGGAATTATACTCATTGCTGACGAGAAACTTGACGCGATCGCCAAATTTCGCCAAACTGCAAAACTGCACGGCAGAAGAAATCGCCGGTGTTCCTGCCTGATGACTAACATAGACATTTTCGTCTAAATTTATCTGAATTGGTTGACCGGCGATCGTTAAGTTGCGAAAATTTCCACGTACCAAGTCTAGGACTGCATTCCAATTATCTAGGCTTTCAGATTCAGACTCTGGAATTAAGGGAATAAACTCACAGGCAACATCTGGAAATTTTTCTGCAAAATAACTCTGCAAAATTGGTTTTAATTCCCAGGTATCTTGCCAGTAAGGGCTATTTAGTTTGCGCTGGCGATCGCCAAAAACAGTTGATTGATCTGTGAGGAGAACTATGATTACCTGTGGTGCAGGATAGTCCTCTAGTAACTGCACAAAGTTATCCAACAGAGGAAAGGTCAAATAGTCCCAAATTTCCTCTTGTCGAGATGCATCGCTGGCTTGATAAACCCTCCCTAAAATCCGAGGTGCAATCCGGTAGGACTCATCCTTATCTTTAAAGTTTTGTTTGGGTTCAAAGGAAATGTCATTACAATCGGCTCTTAAATCATCGGTATACCAATAGTGCCAGACTTTATCACTGCGTTGCTTTTCTGTCCTCGGCACTGGTCTGGTAAGCGATGATAGGTAAAATGGCTATAGTGCAATTACCCCAAAGTTATGGACTGTCCTCACTGCCAGAGCCACCAGGTTGTGAAAAACGGGCGTGAACCCCGCCCTAATGGAACGCTGATGCAGCG
>JBEITR010000069.1:0-13025 GCA_040374765.1 Leptolyngbya sp. | reverse complement strand
GATGGGCATCAAGCTGCTTCTGCTCTTCTCGAGATAGGCGTTTCATGGCATGACAGGGCAATGAGTGCCTATAGTGTGACGGGAATTTGCTGTCATGTCTCTAAGCAATTGTACTCATCGCAAAAGTGGGATGCTCCCGACTCGTATCATTTCTCAACCACTTACATAGGATATTAACAATGGTTACAGTCCTCATTGCCAGTCAATCATCAGGTGAGTTTATAACTCCAACGGATCGGAGCCTCGAGGCTATAGGCCAGTCTCCCATGCTTAGGCAGTACGCAGCTTTAGCGCCGTAAATTGCCTTAAAAATCTCAATATTTAGATTACTTAATCCACCTGACTGAAGTTAATAGACTAGTCGAAGCTCTTTTCAAACAGCCCCTGCTAAGAGTTTCGCCAAGCTTAATACCCTTATGAAATTCCTGCTTAGGGGAGTTATTAAGACTAGAGGCAGCTATTCAGACCGAGATAATACGGGTAACAGGATATCCATAGCAAGATACTTACGGAAGCTTAAGGTGTAAAATGTAACATTATATATCAGCTCCTTAACCATCTTTACGGCAGCTTCTATGGCTCTTCAGTACGATGACAGCGGCGCCTGTTATATCTTTCTCGGTGTGACCCATGGTTAGGCAACTGAATCGATCTTGGCAAAGAACAGGCAAGCTGTCTTGTTAGCCCTTATATTTAGAAACTATTAGGCCATAACATTACTTCCATATTCTATCCACCTACCCGATTTCATTTATTCAAGAGGACCAACAGCGTGCTGTATCTTGCGGAAGTCCAGAAAAAATCAGGATTCATTGGTAGCGGCAGACCTGAGTTCAGGTTGTTAGCTTGCCAACGCAGTGAATATCTCTGGACTGCAGTCACCGGCGATGAGGTGCTGATCGCCCCCGATGATGCCTCCTATAACAGCGGTGCTCTGGTGATGGTCGAAGTGAATAGTAATCGCCAAGTGCAGCGCCACTACGAAGCAGGGCGAACCCTGACCAATATTTTGCAAACCTTTTCTAACCTGAGCAAAAAGTCTAAAACTCAAGAAGAGGAAATTGAACAATGGAAGCAGTCCCTTACCTATCAAAGTCAGGAGTTAAACCGACGGGAACTAGAGATTGAAGCCCGTCAGGAACAGCTAGAGCGAGCCGAAGCTGACTTAGAACAACTGGAGGTCCAACGCCAGGAAGTTGAAAACCTACGTCAGACTCTAGAGCAACAACAGGCGGAGTTGACACGGAAAAATCATGATCTTGAGGGTGCCTGGGCCCACCTAAAGGGAGAAATGCGTCGCCTGGAAGAGAACCAGGGTGCTAGGCTAACCTCCTTCACTGAAGGATTTGATAGGGGGCAACTTGAACGCGCCCAAGTTGCTCTACAACGTTTGACTGAAGCGATTTTACCCCTCGAGGTGGTACGTGAGCCCTTAGCCAAAGCTAATGATGGCCTTGCTAATCATCAGGAATTTCTCAGCAGTTACCAACAAAATTTAGAAGGTCAGGGGCGAGAATTAAAGGAATACCAAAAACAGTTAGAACAACAGGATATCGAGCTAGCTCAACAGTGGGCCAATTGGCGCCAGTCCGAAGCCATCCTGACTACTAAGAAGGAAGAGCTGAAGCTATGCCAGCAGTCCGTTAGGTTACAGCAGGAAGAAATCCAAATTCTGTCTCAGACCTTGCGTTATCAAGCCAACCTTCATCGGCAGCTTTACAGTCTGCTCAGCCCTAGCGACAAAGTTCGGCTGAGCAAGAAGGTAGACGTGAATAAGCTGGAAGCTGTGGCCCTGGACGCCTTAGAAACATTAATCCAGGATCTACAAAAAGATCTCGATCAAGTTTCTCGCTTTGTTTCTGAACAGGAAGAAGAATTGACCCTGGAACAACAGGCGATGGAAGAAATCAAATTCAAGATCAAGGAGGCTAATGATGTTGATCGTTCACAGTTAGAAACCAGGCTGGCAGAAGAACAGGACCGCTACCAAATGTTAAACGAAACTCTGGTCGGGCAGCGGCGTAACCTGATTGAAAGGGAAGAGATCTTAAGCCAGCATCAGGCTGTACTCAGGCGACGTCAAGGATTGGTTTTAGAAGAGCATGCACCGGCTCCAGGTATCGACTTAGAGCCTCACCTCAACACAATTGATGAAGAGCGCCAACGAACTAGCGAAACGATCCATGAACTAGAGCTACAAATAAACCAAACTCAAACCATCATTAACCAGCTAAAGCTGGAAATTAGTTCGCTGGAGGCAGATCTGGCATCTCGTCGGACTGAGGTTGAAGCCTTTGAAGGTGATCTGCGACAGCAGCAGCTTACCCTGGCTGGCTTAGCTGGAAAACTCGAGGTCTGTCAAGACCTGATTAGTCCAGCCCAGCATAATGCCAGTGGAATAGGTCAATCTTTAGCGGAGTTAACAACAGCTGTTGCTAAGTTGCAGGAGTTCAATGATTATCAAATTGAATCTATCGCAGAGCTCCGTCAAACAATTTTAAGTTTCAGTGAGAACCATGCGGTCCCAGTCCCTTAGCATTCTTGCTGTCCGCCCTAATTGTACTAACTCATACCTAAGTGATCACATGATCTGGATAAACGAGCAAATAGATCCCTCTGGAATTATTTATTCCTGCATTGCCTGTCTAGATGAATCCCAAGCTCAAGCTTGTTATCAGTCTTTTCAAGACAATCTTACCGACGAACAACGACAATCCGGATGGGTCGCTCGCCTACGTACCGTCAAGTCATGGGATGAAGTCCCGGTAAATGCTCTCAAGCTTAATTAGTTAAAATCTATAGTCGTAGGAAAATTGAGTAGGACGTAGGGGTTTTACCTCACCTGACCAGCCTCACACCGTTGCATAGGTCTTAACCCAAGACCTATTTGTCAACTAGAAACCATTCAATTGATAAATCACCTCTGTCTTCAGCGTCAGGCCAAATTTATTCTCTATTCTCTAAAGCCGATGGGGAAAGATTTATCCGTAGGGTAGACCTTGTAGTTTGATTGGTAGGGATCGAGTCACACCATGCTTACGCCAATTTACAGTTAATGACGCCGACGCCAATCGAGGAGAGTCTTACTAAGAACCCTGACCGGCTCATGGGTCTCCCCAGAAAATAAGGCAAAGTCTACGGGTCCCCAGATTTGCTCAGCTTCCTCAGCCAACTCTAACAGGTCAGGATCACTCAAGGTGATGCGATGACCCAGCCGCAGGGTCACTAAGGGCAAACCATTATGACCACCTCCAGAGATCAACCCCCAATCATACTGGTCGAGTATGGTCTGCAGAGATGAACCCGAAGCATTACGAAAAGCCTGCAACTGAAGCTGCTTCTGCTTTAGTTCTTGCAGGAGTTGGTAATTGCTTGATATCATGCCCTTCTCCATTTTAGAAAGCAAAGGGAAAACAGTTGAGATGAAACCCTAGTTATGAGTTTAGATGTCCTCAGTCGATCTAGAACTAAAGATTTTCTATCGCTATTAACCTGGAATACCCACGATGGTCACACTCAATTACATTAAGCTCGATCAGTTTCTTAAACAAGTGGGTATGGCTGAGACCGGAGGCCAAGCCAAAGTCATGATCCAAAATGGTGATGTCAGGGTCAATGGTAGTGTAGAAACTCGCCGCGGTCGTAAGTTAGTGAGAGGGGATCAGGTTGAGATAGGGGACCATCATCTTGAGGTGTATTCGTAACAGTTCTTACTCGGAGAGGGTATGGGGGAATTACCCAAACTCATAACCTGAAAGATTTTCCTAAGTCGAGGACTATCTGATAGATCCAGAGGCTGCTACGGATGGGGAATTGTCCAGAAAAATACTAAAACAAGGGCAGGTCCTTTGAACTATATTGAAGGAAAAATCCCCGTTCCCTAACCGATTGATAGCTTCATGAGCGGCCCTCCCGACCCTCTCTCCAAAGAAATTACCCCTGAGGAAACCTTCCTAAACCGTCGCTTCTTTCTCAAGTCGACGATCTGGGTCGGCTCTACCCTGGCCACTGCCGGACTTTATCAGGCCTTCAAGCCCGGCCCAGCCATAAAAAACACGGGCAGGGAGATCGCTACGGTGGCTGAGAGCCCCCTGCCAGGGGCGATCGCTGCCGGGGAAAAACCCAACAGCTTCCAGGAAATTGCTGGCTATAACAACTTCTACGAGTTCTCTACCAACAAATCTGCCGTTGCCGCCCGGGCCCAGTCCTTCGTAACTACTCCCTGGACCCTACAGGTGGGGGGGCTGGTACACCATCCCCTTAACCTAGATCTAGCGGATATTATGAGCTTTGAAGCGGTGGAACGCATCTATCGGTTTCGCTGTGTGGAGGGCTGGTCTATGGTGATCCCCTGGGTGGGTTTCCCTCTTTCGAAACTGCTCAGCCTGGCCGAGCCCACGGACCAGGCTACCCATGTGGCCTTTGAAAGTTACTACGATCGCCAGCAGATGCCCCATTCCCTCTTTGCCGGGATCGCCTTTCCCTACGTGGAGGGGCTACGACTGGATGAAGCCCTCCATCCCCTTACCCTGATGGCCACCGGTCTCTACGGCAAAACCTTGCCCAACCAAAACGGTGCCCCAGTACGTTTGGTCGTACCCTGGAAATACGGCTTTAAGAGTATTAAGTCTGTAGTTAAAATTACCCTCACTGACCGCCAGCCAATCACCACCTGGAACCGCGCTAATCCACGGGAATACGGCTTTTACTCCAATGTCAATCCCCAGGTCAACCATCCCCGTTGGTCCCAAGCCTACGAGCGCCGTATTGGCGAAACCGACCTGCGACCCACCCTGATGTTTAATGGTTACGGGGATGAGGTAGCCCACCTCTACGCCGGTATGGACTTACGCCATGATTTTTAACCCATGATCACCTTAACGACCGATACCCAGTTCCATCGCCAGTTGATTTTGGTCAACGGTCTGCTGCCCGCCGCCCTACTTACCTTCGATGGCTGGCGAGGCGATCTGGGAGCCAATCCGGTGGAGTTTGTAACCCGGGCTACGGGTGTAGTGGCCCTGGTTTTTCTGGTATTAACCCTGGCGGTTACCCCTTTGCGTCAGATCTACGGCTGGACCTGGTTGCTCAAACAGCGCCGCCTGCTGGGACTCTACGCCTTCTTTTATGCCCTGGTCCACCTATTGACCTACATCATCGGCGATCGCGGCGGGCAACTGCTCACCATCCCTGGAGATGTCACCCGGCGGCCCTTCATTGCCATAGGTATGGCTAGCTTTTTGCTGATGCTGCCCTTAGCCATTACCTCCACCAACGCCATGATCAAAAGACTAGGGCCCAAGCAATGGAATCAGCTCCATCGCCTCAGCTACATCGTGGCCATCGGTGGCGTGGTTCACTATGCCATGATTGTGAAGTCAGACCTCACCTATCCCACCCTATTTGCCATGGTTCTGACCTTTCTGCTAGGCTACCGGCTACGGCAGGTCTGGCAGCGGGGATAGTCCCTTATCTAACGCAATTAACCCATCAGGAGCCCAAAGTCCATGGCCGTGTCCAATCAGAGTCCTCTTTCCCTGGCCCCCATGGGGTGCGGCACCTGGGCCTGGGGCAATCGCCTGCTCTGGAACTACGACCCAACCATGGATAGGGAACTCCAGCAGGTGTTTAACCGCTGCCTGAACCAGGGAGTAACCCTCTTTGACACCGGTGATTCCTACGGTACAGGACGCTTAAATGGCCGTAGCGAAACCCTATTGGGCCAGTTTGCCGCTATTTACCAGGGCCCTAACCAGGACCGAATTTGCCTGGCCACTAAATTGGCGGTCTATCCCTGGCGATGGACGGCGAGATCGGTGGAAAAAGCGGCTATGGCTTCTGCCCAGCGCCTCCATCGCCCCATTGACCTCGCTCAGATGCACTGGTCTACCGCCAACTATGCCCCCTGGCAAGAAGATCCTTTTTTGCAGGGACTAATGAATCTCTACAACCAGGGACAGATCCGGGGGGTAGGGCTATCGAATTTCGGTCCCCAGCGGTTAAAACGGGCTTATCAGCGCTTTCAAGAACGGGGCATCCCCATTACCAGCTTGCAGGTGCAGTACTCTCTGTTATCGACCTACCCAGTCACCCATCTAGGTCTAAAGGACCTGTGTGATCAGTTGGGTATTCAGCTGATTGCCTACAGCCCCCTGGGGCTAGGTTTGCTAACAGGCAAGTATACTAGCCCTGCATCCCTACCCCGAGGTTTGCGGGGCCTGGTATTTCGCCAGTTGCTACCCGCAGTCCAGCCCTTACTGGCGAGCTTAGCGGCGATCGCTGCGGACCGCGATAAAACCCCAGCCCAGGTGGCCCTTAACTGGTGCATGGGTAAGGGGGCTATTCCGATTCCAGGGGCTAAAACCCTAGCCCAAGCTGAGCAAAATTTGGGAGCCCTGGGCTGGAGCCTGGATAGTGGAGAAATGGCTGAGCTGGACCGGGCTAGCAGCCAGTGCGATCGCCAAATGGTGCAGAATATCTTTCAGTCCCGTTAGACAGACCATAGGGTTAAGCCCGTGATAGCTATCGTTCATTATCAATGGCCCCAGCCATGACCAGGACCTTGTCACCGCCAACCGCACCTGTTCTCCGCCTCGAATCCCTAACCAGGCGTTATGGCCCTGGCGTGGTGGCGGTCGATGGCATTAGCCTAACCCTAGCCCAGGGGGAAATTCTAGCTCTTCTAGGGCCATCGGGTTGCGGTAAAACCACCTTACTACGGCTGATCGCCGGGTTTGAAGCCCCCGATGGAGGCGATCTCTACCTGGGCCATCAGGGTCGAGCCGGAGTCCGTACTCTCCCCCCCGAAGATCGAGATGTGGGGGTGGTATTTCAAGACTACGCCCTATTTCCCCATCTGACCGTAGCGCAAAATATTGCCTTTGGCTTAGAGGCCCGTCGCCGCCGCCGCCGCCTATCCACCGCCGCCGTACAGCAACAAACTGCCGAGGCTCTAACGCTAGTGGGACTAGGCGGATTAGAAAAGCGTTTCCCCCACCAGTTATCAGGGGGGCAGCAACAACGGGTAGCCCTGGCCAGGGCTCTAGCCCCCCGACCCCGGTTGGTTTTGATGGATGAACCCTTCAGCAACCTAGATACCCAGGTCAGGGTTTATCTGCGGCAGGAGGTGCGATCTATTCTGCATCAAGTGCACGCTTCAGGTATTTTTGTCACCCACGATCAGGAAGAGGCCATGGCCATGGCTGATCAGTTAGCGGTGATGCGGCAGGGCCGTCTAGAGCAATGGGGCAGCCCTGAGGCCGTCTTCCGTGAGCCCATCTCTCGATTTACCGCAGAGTTTCTCACCCAGGCTAACTTCCTCCCCGCTGAGGCGGGTCCGGCGGGTTGGCAAACCGAGATCGGTTCCTTTCCTGGAGATTTGGTCACCCGGGTTGGGGGAGATAATTTGACTGGTTTAACCCGGGCAGAGGTGATGATTCGTCAGGAGGATTTGGACCTGGCAGCCGACAGTCAGGGGGCTCTAGTGGTGCGCGATCGCCAGTTTTTAGGTCGGGAATATCGCTATTACCTGACCACCGCCTCCGGTCGGGGGCTCTATGCTCGCCTACCCGTTGGCCGCAGTATCACTCCCGGTGATCGGGTGCGTCCCTTGATAGCACCCCAGCAGGTCCGGATCTACCCTCCCAACTAGCCGTAACCCTCCCACTTCTCGTTCAGCCATCAATCCTTGAAACCGCACTGTCAACCCCTCAGCCCACCAGGTGATGACTGAGGGCAAACCGCAATAGTTCTGAACGGTTGGTGGTATCGGTTTTCCGCAGCAGACTGCTGACATACTTTTCAACGGTGCGGGGACTGAGAAAGAGGCGATCGCCAATTTGAGCATTAGAAAGCCCGTTGGACAGGAGCATAAGCACATCTTGTTCGCGGGCGGTCAGGGCTGGACCCAGGGCTGTCGGATCCACCCTGGCGGCGGTAGGCTGGGAAAGGGACTGGCGACTTTCAACCTCCAGGGCTAACTGCTGAGCGGTATGTAGAGCCACCTGCTGAATCCAGGTAGCCTGCATAATCTGCGATCGCTCCAGTAGACTACGCACAACTACGCATAGTTCTTCTAGCTCAAAGGGCTTGGGCAGATAAACATCCCCTCCTACCTGATAGCCCTTAATCCGATCCTCAGTCTGATTGTGGGCGGTCAAGAATATGACCGGCAGCAACCGAAACAAAGGATACTGTCGTACTCTTTGCACCAGGGCATAGCCATCCAGATGGGGCATGGCTATGTCGGTAATAATCAACTGGGGTTGACGCTCAAAGATCTGCTGCAAAGCCAGTTCACCGTCATAGGCAATAACCACTTCATAGCCCTCTAAGGCCAGATAATCAGAAATCGATAGGCAGGTGGCCTCGTCATCTTCTGCCAGTAAAATGGTGAGCGGCATAGTGGGTAACGCTAATCAGCTAAATTTAGACCTGCCTGACTACCTAGCCCAGTCGATAGCCAAAGCCCCGGACCGTTTTCAAGTAGGTGGGATGACTAGGATCAATTTCTAATTTTTCCCGAATCCAACGAATGTGGACATCGACGGTTTTATTGTCTCCCATAAAATCATGGCCCCAGATTCGATCAATGATCTGATCGCGAGACCAAACCCGACGGGGTTGTTCCATGAATAACTCAAGAATGCGAAACTCCTTGGGGGAGAGGCCAACCTCCTCGCCCCTGAGGAAAACCCTACACTCCTGAGGGTGGAGGGTAATGTCTTCAAACTGCAGAATTTTCCCCTCAGGGGTAGCTGTTTTAGCCTGCTGACGCCGGAGTAGAGCTCGACACCGGGCAGTCAGTTCCCGCATGCCAAAGGGCTTGGTCAGGTAGTCGTCCGCACCGGTTTCCAGTCCCAGCACCCGATCGGTCTCCGTACCCTTAGCACTCAAAATCAAGATTGGAATATTGATAGATTGGTGACGCAGTAAGCGGCATAAATCTAAGCCGTTCATACCGGGCAGCATCAGGTCAAGCACCACCAGATCAATCTCAGGCCGCTGAGTACGGCTGGCGGCAGCAGTCCCCCCCAGCATATCAAGGGCAGTTAGACCATCTTCAGCGACCAATATATCGAAGCCTTCTTCCGCCAGACCAAGAGCTATAGACTCCCGAATTAGCTCCTCGTCTTCAACCAATAAAATGCGACCCAAACGGAGCCGTACATCAGATTGAGACTGAGGTAGAAGAGCTAGGGAACTCATAAAAAGGATGACAAATTGTTCGGATTCATCATATCAGCTCTGAGTGGTCTAACCATGGGACCAGGGTCTAAGACTTAACAAAAAATTCATCTCCCCACCAGGTTCAGCACCCATTCCCTCAGGCATCAAGGCTTGACTTAACCCTAGCTTAACTATAGGTTAATCTGCTACAACGAAATTGACCAGCTTTCCAGGTACGACAATCACCTTTCTGATTTGCTTGCCCGCCAGGTAACGCTGGGCAATATCAGAGGTACGAGCGTATTGTTCTAGGGCGCTGCGATCGGAATCCGCTGGCACCGTTAGGGTACCTCGGGTTTTACCCATTACCTGAATTACCAGGGTAATCTCCTCCGCTATCAGGGCGGCGGAGTCGTAGCTAGGCCAGGGGGCCTGGTGTACCGATCCAGGCTGACTCAGGCGATGCCAGAGTTCCTCGGCCAAGTGGGGAGCAAAGGGAGCCAGCAACAGCACCAAGCTATGAATGCCTTCGGTGTAGACTGGGGAATCTCTACAGGGGGCATCAGCCAGAGCGTTACTGAGCTTCATCAACTCCGAGACGGCGGTATTAAACTGGTAATCGCCGTCAATATCCTCCGTAACCTCCTTGATGGCGGTATGGATAGCCCGGCGCAGAGCTTTTTCTGGTCTGGATAGGGAAGCGACCAAGGGCGCCCTGGTGGCAGTGCCGCCATCGATACACTCTGTCACCAGGCGCCAGACCCGATTGAGAAAGCGAAACTGGCCTTCCACATCGGCAGCATCCCACTCCAAATCTTTTTCCGGCGGCGCTTTGAATAAAATAAACATCCGGGCAGTATCGGCACCGTAACGGGTCAGCACCGCCTGGGGATCAACACCGTTGTACTTGGACTTGGACATTTTCTCGTAGAACACCTCCAGCTTGTCGCCGGTATCGGGGTCGGTGGGTTGGCTAGGATCGGCGACGGTCTCAGCCGCCACGTACTTACCCGTCTTAGGGTTCTTATAGGTAAGATTCTGGACCATTCCCTGGGTCAGTAACCGTTGGAAGGGTTCGTCGCAGTTTAGTAATTGGCGATCGCGCAGCACTTTAGTCAAAAAGCGAGAATAGAGCAAATGCAAAATGGCATGCTCAATACCCCCCACATACTGATCCACCGGCATCCAGCCATTGACCCGATCTGCAGCAAAGGGCTGATGGGGGTTTTGGGCATCGGTATAGCGCAGAAAATACCAGGAGGAGTCAATAAAGGTGTCCATAGTATCGGTTTCCCGTCGGGCCGGGGTACCGCAAGAGGGACAGGGAACATTTACCCAAGTCTCTAACTGAGCTAGAGGTGAAGCACCCCGACCAGAAAATTCCACATCCTCCGGTAGAGTAACGGGTAGATCGGCATCAGGTACGGACACCACACCGCAGTTGGGACAGTGGATGACGGGAATCGGCACGCCCCAGTAGCGTTGTCGGGAGATCAACCAATCCCGCAGGCGATAGTTGGCTTCCCCCTGCCCCAGGCCCTGTTGCTCGAGCCACTCAATCGCCGCCGCCACACTCTGACCCGGCCCTTTACCAGCGGGTAACCCATCCAGGGGGCCGGAATTCACCATTACCCCCTCACCCGGCCAGGCCACCGTTAGGGTTGCCCCTACCAAGACTTCCCCCGGTGGCTGCACCACCACCCGCACCGGTAAATCGAAGCGACGGGCAAACTCAAAGTCGCGCTGGTCGTGGGCGGGCACTGCCATAATCGCTCCAGTCCCGTAGCCCATCAGCACGTAGTCAGCAATCCAGATGGGAATTTCCTCGCCATTCACCGGATTGATACCGTAGCTACCGGTCCACACCCCTGTCTTTTCGCGGTCTTCAGCCGTACGGTCTAGATCGCTCTGAGCGGCTGCCTGCTGACAATAGTCCACCACCACAGCGGCTCGATCCCTGGTGGTGAGCTTCTCCACCAGGGGATGCTCCGGTGAGAGCACTAAAAAGGTGGCCCCCCAAAGCGTATCGGGGCGAGTGGTAAAAACAGGTAGTTCGTCTCCATTAGCTGTGGTAAACACGACCCGAGCTCCACTGGATTTACCGATCCAGTTAGCCTGCATGAGTTTTACCCGCTCTGGCCAGCCCGATAATTGATCCAGAGAAGTAAGCAATTCTTCAGCGTAGGCAGTAATTTTCAGAAACCACTGGCGCAGCAGTTTCCTTTCCACCAAGGCCCCCGACCTCCAGGACCGGCCTTCGCTATCCACCTGCTCATTAGCCAGCACAGTCTGATCGATCGGATCCCAGTTGACCGCTGCTTCCTTCTGATAGGCCAAACCCATCGCCAGCATCTGTAAAAAAATCCACTGGGTCCAGCGGTAGTAATCGGGGGCACAGGTGGTCACCTCCCGGCTCCAGTCATAGGAAAGGCCCAGTTGTTGTAACTGCTGCTTCATCTGGGCAATGTTCTGGTTGGTCCACCGGGCCGGATGGATACCGCGATCGATAGCGGCGTTTTCTGCTGGCAAGCCAAAAGCATCCCACCCCATCGGGTGCAGTACCCGATAGCCTTGCATGCGCCGCACCCGCGCCACCACGTCAGTAATGGTGTAGTTACGCACATGGCCCATATGCAGGTTTCCAGAGGGGTAAGGAAACATCGAAAGGGCATAGAACTTAGGCTGATGGGCATTTTGCTCGGCCCGATCCAGACTCTGATCGGCCCAGACCCGTTGCCACTTGAGCTCGATTTCCCCGGGGGTATACTTGGACTCCACGTCCCTGGCTCCTACTGCTGCAATAGTGAGATTAAAACGAAGCTATAGCCATAGCCCCATAGAATAGAGCAAAGGCAAGCCAAAACACCTACCCAGTCTTGGCTTTGATGGTTCAACCGGGTCTTAAGCACTCTGGCCAAGGCTACAATTCTACTCCATCCTATCCCTATGCCGGTGCCTTTTACCCACGGCCCAGTCCCAGCCTAACGGCAATCAGCCCGAAATCTATAATTTCTATAAACACACTTCATCAGCAAAGCTGGTTCGTCTCTGAAAATGAAAGGGTCCCGCCAGGGCACCCCAGACATGCTCATGGGTCTCAGGATCCCGACCCCGATCCCAACTGATAAATTGATGCTGGTCAATTTCAAACTCACTGTCCAGGTAGGTGAGCCGACCATTGCGTTCCACCATACAAGCCTGACCTGGCTCAACCGATCCCTTAAAACTATGGCCGGTCCAACGTACGATCATGTCGCAACCCGGAGTTTTCTCAAACTGATCAGAGGTAAGCTGGGCCAGGCGATCGCCATCTCGAGAAGCCCCGTAAAAGAACTCCGGATTCTTAAGGGTATAGTTCTCAATACGAATATGGTCATTCTCAACTAACAATCGCATACCCCGCGCCCGGTAAGGACGGTGTAATTGAAAATCGTAGGCCTGTTCCAGATAAAACCCCACCCCGGCCAGCACGTTCAGCGGCAAAGGCCGCATACACACTCGAATATGGGCAAATAGAGGCGGATTATCAAAAGCCTGCTGCTGATTGCTAAAGTCGGATGCCATCCAAGCAGCCAGAGTAGAAATATCAGTGGAATACGCCATAAAACGAACTTATAAAAATAGACAAGCAGGACAAAAAGGTTACCTATGCCCTGTATTCCATAGGGTTGATTATAGCCCTGGTCTAACCTCTCAAAACCTGGTTAATGGAACGATAAAGTGAGATAGGTGAGCAAAAAGTCCAGAGTTGTAATCAACTCTGGACTTTAGAAGGATATTCTGGCATCGAGCTATTTTGACAAGGGGCTGCCCCCTCACTATCTTCGCCGCAGATACGTTTCACGCCCGAGTTCGGG
>JBEITR010000101.1:0-4803 GCA_040374765.1 Leptolyngbya sp. | reverse complement strand
TTTCACCTCATCGAGAACCGTATCCGTCACTTCGCTAATCAACGAGGCTGAAACCTCCACCCCGTATAGCTCTTGCAACTGGGCGCTGATATCCCGCAGGCTCAAGCCTCGGGCGTACATGGCAATGATCTTTTCATCCAGACCGGCTAAGCGGCGCTGGTGTTTAGGGATTAAAATCGGCTCAAACTCACCGTTGCGATCTCGGGGAATCGATATCTCTAAGCTACCCTTGTCTCCCTGGATGGTCTTTTTAGAGTAGCCGTTGCGGCTATTACGAGGCCCCGGTGAGCCTGGGTCGTCGCCCTCCTCGGCCTCTCGCTTCAGGTGGTGGTTCAATTCCCCGGCTAGCGCCCGCTCTACCAGTCGTTGGGTCAGCTGTTGAATGATCCCAGACTCTCCCAGCAGATCTGCTGGTTCACGGTAATCCTTTAACAGTTCATCGACCAGTTCGTCGGGAATGCTAACGTCTCTTCTACGTCGGGGCATAAAGCGGTCTCCTTAGTCTATGGGTTGGATTCTAGACCCCTTACACAAAATTCTGATCACTCCCCGACCTAGCACGGTTTCTTGAACATCCCGAACCCCCCATGACAAAAGCAAGCACCGCCCTCCACCACATCCTCACCACCTACCCCATCACCCCCACCCAACTTACCACCGCTACCTTCACCGCCTGGCTCTAGGGCTCCCTGGCAAGGTGACTAGCCCTCACGCCCTGGCTCCCCAGCAGAACCCCCCAGCTACCACGGGTCAGACGATCAGATCCCGGTTACTGCCCAGTTGGTTAAACTAAAGGAACTGGGGTAGCGACGCCCCTGCGATCGGCCTCAAAGAAGGCCATGAAGCCCGCTACTGGCTTAGATTACTACGTGCTGCTGACATCCTCCCAGAAAATTGGATTCAATCGCTCCAGTCCGCAGCAGAAGCAATCATGAAAACCATTGGAGCCATTGTTACATCAAGTAAAAAGGTAAAAGGCAAAAGTACGAAGGGAGTGGGAGCGATGATAAGAAAACAGCAAAAAATAGGGCAATTCCAAACCTTTGCCTTTTTACTTTTACCTTTTGCCTTCCCTCACCGCATGGGCAGAGACAATGGAGGTGATAAGTAATGGCAAAAGATCTGTTCCACGATATTGTTAAATCAGCTCTGATTGCTGAAGGTTGGGAAATTACCCATGATCCATTCCCTGTGGACTATGGTGACGTGCAAATGCAAATTGATCTGGGTGCAGAACGCTTACTTGCTGCCCAACGAGATTCCGAAAAAATCGCTGTCGAAGTCAAAAGCTTTACCCACCCCTCAGCCATCTCCGAGTTTCACACGGCTGTCGGTCAATATCTCAACTATCGCCATGCTCTACGCGCCCAAGAAGTCAACAGAAGGCTGTATCTAGCTGTACCCAGCCAAATTTACGACCAGTTCTTCAGACTCAAATTTGTCGAAGAAATTGTTCACGAACAGCAGATTTTGATTGTGGTTTATAACATCAAAGCTGGAGGTATCCAATGGAT
The DNA here is from genome assembly GCA_040374765.1 of Leptolyngbya sp. Classification (GTDB taxonomy): domain Bacteria; phylum Cyanobacteriota; class Cyanobacteriia; order Phormidesmidales; family Phormidesmidaceae; genus Nodosilinea. The sequence continues at coordinate 3,289 of JBEITR010000101.1, read as the reverse complement.
AAATTAGAACGCTATCGGCGCATTGTTCAAGAAGTTCTGGCTGAACATAGTCAAATCAAACCTGCCTATGGCGAAATTCAAATGAAATTGATGTTTGATGTAGAGCGAGATCGATATCAACTGCTCCGTACAGGTTGGCTTGAAGAACGCCGAGTCTATGGAACATTAATTCACATCGATCTAGAAGAAAGTAAGATTTGGATTCAATATGACGGTACAGAAGTGGGTGTTGCCAATGAGCTAGTCGAGCGTGGAATCCCTAGAGAAGATATTGTTCTGGCTTATCACTCACCTTTCATGCGCCAATATGATGGTTTTGCAGTGAGTTGACTATCAGTAGGATTCTCATGGGTGATGCCGATCTAACCCTGCAAACGATCATCCCCGATCATCCAGCCTATCCTGCGAGAGTGGTCAGAACCACCCACCCCCCTACCCCCCAGCCCATCCCTCAACATCCCCGCCCTGGCCCGGTTATTCAACGACACCACCAACGCCTACAAATACCTCTTCTTCCCTAGATTCCGCAGGTTGACAGGGAATAAAAGACCTGGCGTTCTCTAGGCTGACCCGCCAAGCATAACGAGGGACCCACCAAACATGACGGGCGATCGCTCTTTAACGATAAATCACCGATTATCGATGGTGAACGACGATCCTTCAATGATCAGCGACGATCCTTTGATGATCGATCACTAGCCATCGATGATCAGCGACGATCCTTTAACCATTTTCGACAAACCCTTAAACTCCACCAGCCTTTGATGATCGATCGGTCGCCAGACCACCAACAAACATGACTAAGGTTCTTACTTCATTACCACTTGGTTATAGATCGGTCGCCAGACCACCAACAAACATCACCAAAGTTCTTACTTCATCATCAGCGGCAGTCTTGCTCCTAGGGGGAAGACGCCGGGCAACAGGCAGGTGAGTTAGTAATCAGTGGTCAGCAGCAAGATAAAGAGCCGACATTCCGCAAATTGCCTATCGCCAACCCCCACGACCTGCTCAACCTGGAGCATCTCCGCAACGCCTACGACAAAACCCTGCCCCCCTGATCACCCTGGCCGCTAACCAGGGCTTTTCACCGACCGGCACTATGGCTGAGAACAGGACCCTAATCACCTGAAATCCGACACACAACTGCAAACCAAAAGCAACGGATAGAATGTAGGCCTAACTATCCACACCCACAGAAATTTGCCAGAATAGGATAAACCCCCTAAGATTTCTATCCTCCCATGAGCCCCAGCCAGCGTAGCCGCCAGGATCTGATCCGGGCCCAGCAACGCTCCACCTTTGTCGGTCGGGTGGAGCAATTAGAAACCTTCAAACACAACCTGACCCACCTGCTGCGAGAGAACGACGGGTTTGCCTACCCTCAGGCTTTTCTCTTCAACGTCTGGGGTCAGGGCGGTGTTGGCAAAAGTACCCTGTTACGGCAATTTGAAGAAATTACCAAATCCCGTCGCGGCGTCACTGCCCGGTTGGATGAAGCCATTGTCACCGTTCCAGAGGCCATGGCCGAGTTCGCCAAACAGCTAGCCAACCAAAACCAATCGCTCTCCAACTTCAGTGAGCGTTACAAGGTCTATCGCCAAAGGCGAGAAGAGTTAGAAACCGACCCAGACGCCCCTCAAGGATTTTCGGCCTTAGTCGGTAAGAGCTTCGCCAAAGTGGGGTTGCGGCTGGGGCGACAGGTACCCATCGCCGGAGCAGCCTTTGACCTGGTCGATGAAACTTCCCTGGTGGACAGTGCAGGGGAATGGGCCGCCTACGTCACCCGAAAACTTAAAAATAAAGACGAAATCCAGTTGATCAACGAACCGATTGAGGTTTTGACCCCCCTATTTCTGAAGGATCTACAAGCAATTGCCGATCGGCAAATTGTGCTGCTGTTTGATACCTACGAACGTACAAGAGAAATCCTAGAAGCCTGGCTGCTAGAGATTCTGGCCGGACGGCATGGGACTTTGCCCGCTAACTGCATCTGGGTTATTGCTGGACGGGAGCAGCTGAGCCCCAACCACTGGTCTGGCTACCAGCCAGTGCAGTTGCCGCTAGAGCGCTTCACCGAAGAGGAAGCCACCCAGTTTTTGCAACGCAAAGGGGTGACCAACCCGGAGGTGGTTAACACCATTCTGGAGGTATCGGACCGATTACCTTTGCTGTTAGCGATGCTGGCGGAGGGGTCACCTCAGGATCCAGCCCAGGTGAGGGAGGCCAGTGGCACCGCCGTGGAGCGGTTTCTGAAATGGGTGGAGGATCCTGCGAAGCGCCAGCTCGCCCTGGATACGGCCCTGCCCCAACACCTGAATCGGGATGTGATTGCTCACCTGGTGGGTGACGCGAATAGCGAAGCTCTCTTTAGCTGGCTCAAGACCATGCCCTTTGTGTGTGAGCGCAGTGATGGCTGGGCTTACCATGATGTAGTCAGGGGTCAGATGTTGCGCTACCAACATCGAGAATCAGCCAACCGATGGGCCGAGCAGCATCGAACCCTGGCAGAGTATTACGATGGCTGTTGTCAGCAGATCCAACTGAATGATCAAGCCTGCTACTCTGACGAGACCTGGCAAATCTATGCCCTGAGACGGTTATATCACCGGCTTTGTAGTCATCCTAAGCGAGAACTATCGGCTACCCTCAATCAGTTTTTAGATGCCCTCCACCAGAATCGCCGCTTTGCCCAACAACTGGCAGCACTGATGGCCCAGACCGGTTGCGATCTAGAGGAACCTGCCCTACAGGGTTGGGGTGAGCGTCTGGTTAAGGGGTTGAAGGCCTATGAAGACCAGAACTATGCCGAGACGATTGCAGTATTTACAGCACTCTTACAAGCAGAGGGTATGGAAGCGCCCAGGGTCTCAATTATCCATGCCTGGCGAGGTGAGGTTTACCGCCTGAACCAAGACTTGGAAAAAGCCCTGGCAGACTATGATCAATCCATTGAACTTAACCCACAAAATAAACAGGCAATCGCCCGTCGTGGCTTGACCTACGTACTCATGGAACGCTACCCGGAGGCCCTGGTAGACGTTGACCGCACCATCGAAATCGATCCACACAATAAAGATCTGATCGCCTGTCGTGCCGGAATCTATGGATCAATGGGGCGCTACCCCGAGGCCCTAGTAGACTTCAACGGGCGTATCTAAAGGTTAGGGGAGGGGTCGGTTAGGGGGTTAGGAACGGAGGGAAAGAGGTCATCAAAACGATCATTAGCCCAAGCTAACCTGAGCAAGAGAAGATGGTTAAAGCCATCCTCACTCCAGCGCATACCGAC
>JBEITR010000035.1:0-33920 GCA_040374765.1 Leptolyngbya sp. | reverse complement strand
TGAAGTCAGTTGGGGCACGGACGTATCAAGCAGTGAAGGAAGCTCTTGAATCCGCTTATGCTCAAGTTACCTTGAAGGATATTCGCGGTTGGTTCACAAAAGACTGCTACTGTACTTCATCCGAGTAAGAACCGCTATATTACCTAAAAAAACAGAGATCAGGTTTCGAGAGGTTGACCGCGACCGTTACGGGCGAGTTGTGGCGGAGGTATACCTGCTGGATGGCACTTCGGTGAATCTCAAGCTGGTGCAGGAGGGTCAGGCGGTGGTCTACCGGCAATACCTCAGCGGTTGCCCAGAAAGTCGAGAAACTTTGCTGGCGGAGGAGGCCCAGGCCCGGCGGGCAAAGTTAAATTTCTGGAGCCAGGCTAACCCCCTAATGCCCTGGGATTACCGTCAGGGGTTAACCAGTAGCCCTCCCCTACCTGAACCGACTCCGACCACTCCAGTACCGATTCGAGAGCCCCAACGGGGCCGCTGTGATTGTCCCTACGATTTGGATAATGCCGGTCGCAGCTGCGGCGATCGCTCCTCCTATAGCCGCTCTGGGGGCACCAATCGGATCTGTTATGTCGGGGAAGGGCCCTAGGGTATTGAAGGAATTTGAAATAATCCGTAACTCTGGTCACAAAATATTGGATGTTTGCATAGGAGCAACTTTCGTTAACATCCAGTGAACCTGGGGGCCAATCCCTATCGCGATAGGGGTAACCGGGGGAAGATGATTTTGTTAGCTCCTCTGAAGCCTCTATTTCTAATCTCCCTATAGCTAAACCAGCCCCTGGTGCCCATCGGTACCAGGGGTTATTTAATCAGATGTCAGTTAGCCTCGAATTCTTTCTCCTTTAGTTTAGTGACCAATACCTCTAAGGACTCGATTAACTGAGCTTTGGTCATGATCTCCGCCCGGTCCACAATGGCCACTTCAGCCGGGTTGCGGTTGTAGAGCTCTGCCATAAATTCCTCGGGATATTGACCCCGCAGGGTGGCAATCTTGACAAAGCTCTCGATGGTAGGCAAACTGCCCCTCTCCCAGGCAGATACCGATGCCTGGGAAATGCCTAACCGTTGGGAGAAACTCCGCTGTGGCTCACTCCCCCTTAACTCCAGTATCACCTGGGCAAAGCGATCTCGAAATTTTTGGTCCACGGGTATATCTCTCCTTAATGGTGTATCTAGATACCTCAAGTACAAGCAAGGAACTAAGGCAACCCCTAACTAAGATCATTGTCGGCCCATGCTGACAAACTAGAACCCATGATCTATTTGATTGGTGAATGGTGTATATTTGATTGAAAGTCAATTCTAACATATCTGAGCGTTTAGCCGCTCAAAAAGATCGGTTTTCCATGGGTGATGCTTTGGGTTGATTTATGGTGTCTAGCGTTAGGGAGGACTTGACCGGTCGATGATCAGGATCACTGCAGAATCTACGGATTCGGGAAGAATCTAGGAGTACTTATGAACTTCAGGTCATAGGTACTATCAATCTGTCGATAGAGAGCTGCTGAGTTGTTGTGGTTGGCAAAAGGGGTGACCCTGGGGCCACATCGACCCAATAGTCTGGCTTAGGGGCAATTTGGTCAAGCTGGTGGCTGAGGCCGTCAGGGGTTTAGCCTGCCAGCATTACTCTTTTTTCAAAAGATGAAATCTAAGAAAACCTGGCGTGATGCCGTAGAAAACGTCAAAAAGGCTTGTAGTGAGTTAGATAAAGGCAATCATGAGGTGGCTGCTGACTACCTTACGGAGGCCGCCGAGGCACTGAAAAAAATAGAGGATAGCAAGGGTAGCGATCGCCCGCCAGCTTGACTGGCACCGGCATAAATATACCTAGGTTTTCTGGCTGCTGATTCGCGGCTCTCTTGTTGAGGGGCGTCGAACCGATGCTGCCTACCATTCGTCCCTTGCCCCGTTCAGGGTCTACTTCCCGCCATGAAATATCGTCATCGAGGGCGCAAACCCCCTGGGGTGGTGCGTCAATCTGATCATGCCTGCCACCTGCGGTTGACGCCAGCCCAGGTGTTAGCAAACTGGCAGCAGGGGTTTTATACCCCTACGGGTTATCTGTACCATCTGCTCCTGGCCCTACGGCGTCAGGGTTGGTGGCTCCGCATTGATAACATCTCTCAGTTTTGTCGCCAGTGGGAGATGAATCGACGGGCTTTCTACCGGGCCAAGGCCCAGCTCCTCCTGGCCGGGAGGCTGGAGGAAAACATTGATGACGCCATTGACCTGCGTGTTCCCAACCATGGACCGGAAGACCAGGGGGATGGCTTAGAGCAGGTGAGTCAAATTGACACAACTGTGACAAAAATGTCCCAGGATCCGGGTGTGTCAGAGGTGTCACAGGGTGTGTCAGAAATGTCCCAGGGTGTGTCAGGGATGTCATAATTAGCTCCTGAAACCATTGCCAGGCAAGGGGTCCAGAGACCTACAGATCTTTCTCAGATCTATTTCAGATCCGATCCAAGAGAGAGAGAAGGGGGCGATGACTTTTTCAATCCCCAGAACAGCTCTCCAGAACCCGATCCCTTACTCCTGGATGTTGACTTCTTTGAGTGGGTGGTGAGCTATAAAATTCCACGTCTGCCCGAGAAACCCGCTTCTCCCCGGAGTGTAGCGACGGCTTGGATCCAAAAATACGGCGATGTGCTTTACCAGGAATATCAACACTGGGGTGAAACTGTTACCACCCATCAGACCCACCCTAGCCCCCCACCGTTACCCCCACCGGTGCAGGAGACCCCAACCGAACGCCTCAGGCGATACCAGCAGCTCTGGCAAAGTCCTGCCTGTCGTCCAGGTATTCGCCAGGCAATTGCCCAAAATCCAGACTGGGGCTTAGTGCTTGGCCCCGAGGGGCCTCAAGAAAACTGTTCTGGGGATAACGGCAAAAATACAGGAAATCATGACGAAATTCTGGAATGAGTGGAGGATAGTGTATATTCGAGTGAAAGGGTAATCCTTGTATTCTGATTAGCTCTCCACTCAATATGATCTCTACTCCCTGGCCAATGTTCTCCCCCACCCTGACGGCCTTGTTGCTAAAAACCGCTCTGCTGTTTCTGCGGGCTCACAACAATGTCCTGGCTCAGCATCCAACGGTGTCTGAAAGTGATTTTGGTGAGCTGATCGAAGAGGAAATTAATCAGTTGATCGCCTAGGAGGCGAAGCGGTCAAGGTGCGATCGCCCTGAGCATTCCCCTTAACCGCTGGTAGGCATTTTTCCGTGGCCCATTGGCAACTCTCTTGTTTCGATGATTCCCCCGTGATGGCAGGTTCCCACTCCGGTCAGCCTAAACGACGATACAGCGATAAAGGTTCCGCCTCGGGCTGGTTGGAAAAGCGTTTGGGCAATAAGCATCGTAAAACCCCTAGTGTCTCCTACTACTACGGCTGGTTAGACCAGGGTCAGCAGTGTAAGCGGTATGTGCCGGTGGCGAAGGTAGGGCAGGTGACTCAGATGATTAGCGATCGCGGCGGGGTAGAGGAAATTCTGGCCCTGCTGAAGGGGAAGGGTTAGCGGCCCTAACTGACCAGGAGGCTTCAGGATGGCAACTATGGGCGTGGCTAGGGTTAACCGTTTACTCAACCCGCTGGGGGATTGGAGGTGCAGCATAGATATCATGCCTCGATGTGCAAGCAAGGACTGATGGCCAAGGGCGATAGCGACTGGAGAGCGACTTAATGCAGATCACTCTGTTGACCACTGAAGAATGCTGTGAACTGCTACGGTGTAAGGCAGACAGCCTTAAAGCCTTGCGGGAGCAATGGATTCATGGAGTTCATTACTATCGGCGAGGGCAAGGGCCAACAGCTCCTATCCTCTATAACCGTGAGCTGATCCTTGACTGGCTAGCCAACCAGGATGCCCCCCAGACCCACCAGGCGGCGATAGAAAACTTCCGGCGATCGCTCCCCAGTGGCCGGAAAAAACCTTTTGGTAGGCGTTAAAACAGCTCTGGTGTGGTGGGGTGGCTCTTGATCAGGCCGGCGTAATTCTCAAATAGTGTTTTGACGTTATGGCCTGTGATGGTAGCTACTTCTACTGGGCTCATGCCTGCCTCTAAAGCATGGCTGATAAAGGTATGGCGGGTATTGTATGGGTTTCGGTAGGCAATGCCCTGGGCTTTTAGGACGATTCTCCAGGCTCTGCAAAAATTATGTTCATCCATTGCCCCTCCCTTGGGAGCACTGAACACCAAGGCATCGGGGTCAACATCGTCCGGCATCCGATTTTTAAGCATGGTGGCCAAAGAGGAGGATAATTTTACTTCCCTGGCTTTGCCTGTCTTAGTGTCCTTGAATTGCCCGTGAGTGAAGCTTTCGCCAAACCAAACTAAGGAGCAATCGGCAGTAATGTGCTTCCACCGCAGCCCGGCGACCTCTCCAGTCCTGCAACCCGTCCCCAACTTGAACCGTACATAATCGGCATAGTGGCGGTAGTAACGAGACTCACTAAACCCGGCAATGATGGCAGCTACCTGTGCCTTGGTAAATGGCTTGGGGGCTTGCTTAGGGGGCTTCCTGACCCTTAAATCACTCCAGGGGTTACCTGACACCAGGTTCTGCTTCCCTCCCCATTCCCAAGCGGCGTTAAGCAATGCCAGGCGCTCCCTGGCGGTGATGGGTTCCATGTTATCTAGCAAGTGGGCTAGGAACTTTTCGGCATTCTCTGGATCAACGCTGCGATCGCCAAACTGATCCTTCAGCCAAACTGTTAAGGCGTAGTACTTCTCCAGCGTCCTGGGTTGTACCCGCTTGGCTTTCCAATCGATAAACCGGGTGAAGAGCTCCACTGCTCCTATGACCTGTGGCTTGGGTTCACCGCCTCGGTACTTTACCAGGGATGGATCATAGTGACCTGAGAGAATATCTAGCCTGATCTGGCTGACCCGTTGCTGGGCAACAGCCAAATTTATCGGGTCATAGGGCAAGCCCAGGCGCAAGCTGCAACGCTTTCCCTGGTACTGCCAGCGAAGGCGAATCCACCCATCTATATTCTCGATGGCAACGTCGTTTTTTTGGTTCCTGGCCATGGTTCGCGTACCAAATACGTACCAATTTTATCGCCAAAACCCTGATTCTTCCGTTAAATATCGGCAAGGGTAGATACCCAATAGGGCCATAACTCCTATCCCTTGAAACAGTGAAACCCCCCATTACTGGGAGGTTTCAGCCTATCGGAGCGGCGGGATTTGAACCCACGACCCCCACTACCCCAAAGTGGTGCGCTACCAAGCTGCGCTACGCCCCGCTGAACAACTCTGCTGCCTATCTAACATACCATAAGGTCCGCTATGTTAGCGTCTAAAATCAAGCCCGATGGCTCTGGCTATGGAGAACCGTCAGGCCCCTCCCCAGGTTCAGGATTGGCCCAATCAACCTGATAGGCGGAACTCTCACCACAGCGATGATGGCTGGTGGAAGTATGGTTCTTCTGGTTACCTGCTTCGGGGACTGGATCGTAGCCCCCGGGATGAAAAGGATGGCAGCGACTGATGCGCTGCAGGGCCAACCAGCTCCCCCGCATCGGGCCAAATTGTTCCACTGCAGTTAGGGCATACTGGGAACAGGTGGGGGTAAAGCGGCAGGTGGGGGGCAGCAGGGGAGAAATGAGCTGGCGGTAAGTGCGAATTAGAATCAACAGCAAAACTTTCATAGGGCCATTCTGTTAATGGGCGTCTAGTTAAAAATCAACCCCCCGTTTCAAGTCAATGCCCTTCTCAGCATAGTGCTTATGGTTAAAGACTTCCGAATGGGTACTGGCCAGTTCAAAGTAGGCCGGAGGGACTTTACAGCGACCGGTAATAATTACCTCCGTATCCCTGGGTTTACGCAAAAGAGCTTGGACGATGGGTTCTTCTGGTAGGAGTTCTAGGTCAACGGTAGGGTTTAGTTCATCTAAGATAATCGTTTTATAGAGACCAGAGGTCAGGGCCGTGCGAGCAATTTCCCAGCCCCGTTCAGCCTCAACGTAGTCGATGGCCTGCTGTTGCCCCCGCCAGACAATGGCATCCCGGCCACAGCGCTGATGATCCACCAAATTGGGGTAAATTTTGCGCAGGGCAGCGATCGCTGCGTCTTCCGTGTAACCCTTGCCTCCCTTCAGCCATTGAATAATCAATACCCGGTGGGATAGGTCCTGGCTAATACCCCGTCCGATCGCCTGCAAAGCCTTACCCAGGGCACTGGTAGATTTACCCTTACCAGATCCGGTGTAGATTTGAATGCCCTGGAGCCCTGGGACATCACTCAGGTGGGGCTGGGGTTTCATCTCCGAGTGCAGGTCGGCAATGTCGAGGAGGGCACGGGGAGCGCCTCGCCCCGTGGCAATAATTTCCAGGTGGGGGGGCTTTTGTCCCAGGGTTTTAACCACCTCGTCGATGGGCAGTAAGCCCAGATCGAGGACCGGGTTGATTTCATCTAACACGACCACGGAGTAAAGCCCTGAGGCGATCGCCCCTTTGGCCACATCCCAGCCGCGCTGCGCTTCCTGTTTATCAAACCGGGTAATCTCTCCAACCCCAAAGAACTCCGCCCGACCGGTGCGGACCTGGTCAATGAGATGGGGGAACCCGCGCTGTAGGGCTTCAATGGCCGCATCTTCGTCGTAGGTGCGACCGGGTCCCTTCAAAAAGCGCAGTAATAAAACTCGACTTTCTAAAAAGTTTTGAATACCCAGCCCAATGGACCGTAGCACCACCCCCAGAGCCACCTGGGATTTACCCTTACCTTCACCGTCGTAGACATGGATCTGTCCGGTCAGGCGCTCGTTGGTTTCTTGAGCGGTGCGAATACCAATGCCAGTTCTAACCATAGATTAACCAAAAGTAGGGTTTATAACCATGATCAGAGCAATATTCCGGTAGGGTATGGCTGGAGCGATAGGTCAGGCGGCTGTCCCAGCCTGGAGAATCGACCTAAGGATTCTCACTAGAGTTATATTTTAGCGAAAGCTGGAGTTTCAGTGCGTCTAATTTCACTCCTGGGAGTATCCTTAAACCACCCCTGAGGTGTTCTATTCATACCCATGACCGATGTGCTTGCCGACCTTGGCCTGATGCCCCTGCGAGCGGTGGTTTTTCAAACCACCCTGCTGATGGCAGCGATCGCCCTGGAAGCCATGGTCCTGCGCCAGCATCTGCGCTTAGGTTACCAGACCAGTGTGCACTATGCCGCCACCCTCAACCTGCTGGCCACTAGCCTGGGTTGGCTGGCCTTTTTAGTCCTCGAGGGGTTCTTGCCGCCAGGGCTACAACAACAGGTAATCAGCTACGTTTTGTTTAACCATTTATACGCCAATGAGGTATCGCCCAATCTACCGGTGATGGTGGTGATGACGGCCATTGGGGTTTTCTTTCTCACCTACTGGGTGAAGTTACAAGGACTTAACTCCCTGACCCGATTGCTGGGCACCTCACCGGCCGTTGCCCCTAAGCCAAAGACTCGCCGCCGCATCTACCCGCGATCGCCCCAGGATACCCCCGCCCCATCGTTGGAAAAATCCTCCCACACCCTGGCCGTATTACATGCCAATGCCCTGAGTTTTACGGCTATTCTTCTCCTTTTGCTAATTAAGGTAGCCCTATGAAGTGGTTAGGCCAAACCATGGCAGGAATCAAATCCTTTATACTGCCAGACCGATACTTTTCCTGGCAAACCATTCTATACCTGAGTCTTTTTTCCTGGTTTATGTCTCTGCTGGGTCGACTCCTGGGGGCTAGCGGCTTTACCGTAGGATTGCTAGCCGCCGGCAGTTGGATCTTTCTGGCCATAGGTTTGGGCTGGGCCGTAGAACATAGCCACATCAAACCCTTTGGCCTTACCATTGCCCCCTGGGTAGCGGGAGGGGTTCTGTGTCTATTTTTATTTGGCTCCTGGCAGGGGCCTTGGCTCCAAACGGCTCTGGTTTGCTGGCCCCTGATTTCATTTTTCGTCGGGGCTGTACCCGAAGTGCTGACCTGGGATCTACAGCCTAAACTACCTTTTCCCCCGGTACGGCAGCGGTTAGTGCTACTGTTTCTCCTCAGTCTTCTATTCAGTAGCTGGTTGCAATTTCACTTTCGTATTCAAAGTTGGCTGAAAGACTATCCCAGTCTGGGGGCCGATCGCTTTGACGCCAGTGGCTTTGTCTATCGCCTACCTGGGCAGCCGGTTCCCCTATCGGCGGGCATAGCCCATTTAACCGAGGCGGAGGCCTTCATTCGCGATCAGACCGATGGCCAGCCCTGGTCGGCGGTAGAGCGGTGGCTCCTGAACACCGAGGGCCACCGTCAGACGATTCAGGCCCAACTAGAGAGCCATCCCCAATCCTCTCCAGAGGATGGGCTCTGGCAAATCCAGATGCCCCAACCACTACTCCAGGGAGATGGCTATGAACTGAAAATCTTGGCCCTATGGACCGGGCCAACGGCTGACCCAGCTAGCTACTATCTGGAAAAGTCCTGTGTGTTGGTTCCCGTTATCGAACCTGCAAGTGATGCCGATCCGGCCCGATCAACCCCCTCCCGCTGGGCTAAACTCACCTGTAATCTGGAAACACCCTCCCACCCTGGTCCTCCTCCCATTTCCCAGACCCATGGCTAAAACTGGTTTCCTTCGAATTCTGGCGATCGCCGGTAATGTTTATCTGGAAATCCTCCGCGATCGCCTGCTGTACCTGGTGGGTCTATTTACCCTGCTGATGGTGGCGGTAGCCGGGCTGCTGCCGCCAATTGCCGCTGGCACAGAGCATAAAATTTTCCTCGACCTGGGACTGGTGGCCATCCACTGGCTGAGTGGGGTGGTCGCCCTATTGGTGGGGTCGGGGCTGGTAAACCGGGAAGTGGATAAACGCACCATTCTGGTGGTGCTGACCAAACCAGTCAGCCGGGCTGAATTTGTAGTGGGTAAGCACCTGGGCCTGGCGGCGGTGCTGGTGCTCCTGGTGGGGGCTCTAGGGCTGGTGTTGCTCCTGCTCATGGCCCTCCAGGCCATGACCTTTCCCCTCAGTAGTGTGCTGCTGGCGATCGGCTTTACCGCCCTGGAGGCCATTCTGCTCGCCGCGATCGCCCTCTTTTTTGGCAGTTTCACCAGTTCACTGCTGGCGATGCTGCTGGGCTTGGCGGTTTACCTGATGGGCCACCTGAGCCAGAACCTGGTGAATCTGGCAAAGTTAAGCCAGAATCCTGGCTTAACCCGGATCAGCCATCTTTTATACCTGGTTTTACCCGACCTGGAACGACTGAATTTACGTAATCTTGCAGTCTATGGTCCGGAGTTAATGCCCCAGGGTGGGGTGTTGATCAGCCACGGACTTTACGCCCTAATGTATACCGCCATGCTGCTCAGTTTGACCACCCTGATTATTTACCGCCGTCAGTTCTAAGGCACCCTCTGAGGCTCATAACCCCAAGGGGTAGGGTATTCTTAAGATAGATCCCACTCTATCTTTTCATAAATATTATTGATTTTCTATGAAACTTGCCTATTTGATGAATCAGCATCCCTACGCCAGTTGTACCTTTATCCGGCGCGAGATTTTAGAGCTGGAAGCCCAAGGGGTAGGGGTCAGTCGATTTTCGATTCGCTACCCAGAGCTAACCATTACCGATCAGGCCGATCAACAGGAGCTAACCAAAACTCGCTTCATCCTGACCGGGGGACTGGCAAGTCTGGGGTTGGGACTTTTAAAGACCCTGATCACCCGTCCCCGTCGTTGGCTTCGGACGCTGGGTCTGACCCTAACCCTGGCTCGCCGTTCCGATCGGGGACTGGGGGTCAACCTGGCCTATCTGGCGGAGGCCTGTGTACTACTACCCTGGCTGCAGGAGGCTGGCATTACCCATGTACACTGCCACTTTGCCACCAATGCCACGGCGGTGGCGATGCTCTGCCACAGTCTGGGTGGCCCGGCCTATAGCTTTACGGTGCATGGTCCCCACGAATTTGACCAGCCAGAGGCGATCGCCCTGGGGGAAAAAATTGCCCGAGCTGCCTTTGTGGTAGCTATCTCTTCCTTTACTAAAAGTCAACTGTTACGTTGGTGCTCCTACCAACACTGGTCTAAAATCCACATTATTCACTGTGGGGTTGATCAACTGTTTCTGGCCCAAACCCCCACCCCCCTGCCCCCGACTCCGGTGTTTGTCTGTGTGGGACGCATTAGTGAACAAAAGGGGCATCTGATTCTGCTAGAGGCAGTGAGCCTTCTAGCCGCCCAGGAAAAAGCCTTTAAGGTAGTTCTGGTGGGAGACGGACCGTTGCGATCGGAGATTGAGACCCTGATTGCCCAGCTGAAGCTGCATGACTATATTGAAATTACCGGCTGGGCTACCAATGCCCAGGTGCAGGAGCATATTCTCAAGGCCCAGGTCATGGTGGTCCCCAGCTTTGCTGAGGGACTACCCGTCGTGGTTATGGAGTCCCTGGCCCTAGGACGACCGGTTGTGGGCACCTACATTGCGGGTATGGCTGAGCTGGTGGAGCCTGGGGTCTGTGGCTGGCTGGTGCCCGCCGGGTCAGCCGAGAAATTAGCTGAAGCTATGGCAAGGGTTATCCACACCCCCCTCGAGACCCTGACCCACATGGGGCAAGTCGGAGCCCAACGGGTCGCCCAAGATCATAGTGCGGCCATTGAAGCGGGCAAGCTGAAGCAGCTTTTGGGTCAGTAGGTCTAACCTCTTTGGGTAATGGCTCCCAGGGTGGCGGCCGTAGCTGTCAGATAGTCCTGGGGAGATAACCACAGCATCAGTCCCCGTTTGCCAGCGGATACGGCAATCTGATCAAAATCGGTAATGGTTTGATCGGCGTAGACCGGATAGGGTTTGCTGGTGCCCAGGGCCGTTACCCCGCCTCTGATATAGCCAGTTAGGGGCTGCACCTGGTTGAGGGGCACAGGATGAACACTGCGATCGCCCCTCAATCGGGCCAGGGCCTTCAGATCAATCTGGCTATCGGCCCCGATCACAGCCAGGCAAACTCCCTGGCTAGAGCCGCTGAGGACGAGGGTTTTAAACACCTGCTGGGGAGGTAAACCCAGTTTACTAGCGGTAATCTCAGCCCTTAAATCCTCCGGATCCACGGGATAGGTGAGAATCTGGTAGGGCAGGTTGAGCCGGTCTAAGATTCTAGCCGCATTGGTCTTCACCACAGCGGGTCCTCCCGATCCCCTGGCATTGGTTCTTCTGATCCGGCCCCATCCCCAGGACGGGGTATTCGGGCCGAGTCCAGGGCCAGAAAATCAAACAGCTGGCGATCCGCCAGTTGGGAGGGATCGATATTCTGTAAACTACGGAATAGGTTGTCGGTCCGCCCTGGCCACAGCCTTTCCCAATCCTGGAGCATTTGTTTGATTTGGGTCCGCTGCAGATTGGGTTGGGAACCACAGAGACTACAGGGAATCAGGGGAAATTGGCGGTGGCGAGCGTAGCGAGCAATATCTTTTTCTGAACAGTAGGCCAGGGGCCGAATGACAATGTGGCGACGATCGTTAGTCAGGAGTTTGGGGGGCATGGCCTTTAATCGGCCCCCATGGAAAAGATTTAAAAATAAGGTTTCTACGATATCGTCGCGGTGGTGACCCAGGGCAATTTTCGTAGCCCCCTCTGCCGCCGCCACCCGGTAGAGAATTCCCCGACGCAGGCGGGAACAGAGGCCGCAGAGGGTTTTACCCTCTGGAATGACGCGCTTAACGGTACTGTAGGTGTCTTGCTCCACAATACGGTAGGGTACCCCCACCGACTCCAGATATGTGGGCAGCACATCGGCGGGAAATCCTGGCTGCTTTTGATCTAGATTGACCGCCAGCAACTCAAACTGGATGGGGGCATGGCGCTGCAGATGCAGGAGCAGATCCAGCAGGGTATAGGAGTCCTTGCCGCCAGACAGGCAAACCATGATGCGATCGCCCGCCTCGATCATGGCGTAGTCATGGACGGCCTGTCCTACCCGTCCCCGCAGAAAGGACTGGAGCTTTTTAAAGCTGGAGGAGGAGGGAGAGTGGGTTAGAACCATAGCTATGGAGAAAAAGGCCCTAGGTTTTCCTATATTAACTATCCCCGATGCCCAGGTCTAATCAGAAGGCTGGGATAATCAAATCCTCCCCTTCCCTGGGAGCTTCAGGAAGGTCCTAGAATAGTAGGGTATTAACTGGGGGCGGACGATTTTGGACAATTTACAGTTGTTGCTGTACCAGATCGGTCAGTGGGCGACCCATCTGGTTGATCACCAACTCACCCACCTTTCTCCCCTTACCCTAGTGGTGGTGGGTTTAGCGGGCCTGTTAACCAGCCTTTCTCCTTGCCTACTATCGATGTTGCCCATTATGGTGGGGTATATGGGGGGCTACGAGCCGGTCAATCGCCGGGAGGCTACCCTACGGTCTATAGGTTTTGGTCTGGGGTTAGCCACGACCTTGGCGATTTTGGGCTTGGTGGCGGGTTTGTTTGGCTATGTTTATGGTCAAGTCGCGATCGGCCTACCGATTGCCGTTAGCTTGTTAGCAATTTTAATGGGACTCAATTTGCTAGGGCTTCTACCCATTAGCTTTCCCGTGGTAGCCGGAATCGATTTGGAAAGCTGGGGCCTACCCAGCTGGTTAAAGGCCTATGGGCTCGGGCTCACCTTTGGCATCGTAGCCTCTCCCTGCAGTACGCCCGTTTTAGCTACTTTGCTGGCCTGGGTATCCGCCAGCCAAAGCCCCTTACTGGGGGGTGGCCTATTACTTGCCTATGCGATCGGTTATGTCCTACCACTGGTGCTGGCTGGCACCTTTACCACCGGTCTAAAGCGGTTATTAGAATTACGCCAGTGGTCAGGCTGGATCACCCCCACCAGTGGGGTCATACTTTTAATATTTGGGGTGTTTTCCCTGTTAAACCGTCTACTGCCCCTAGCCCTAGCCTAGGGCTATAAATCCTCGGCCCCCAACCAGGCCCATCCCCCTTAAGCCCCCGATTGACAAAAACCATCCTATGACATCCTCCCAGGTTCCCCCATCAGGCTCTCGGTCAGCCCTGACCCGTTACCTGCGGCAAGACCTGTTGCCCCTGCTAGCCGACCTGAGATTAGCGATCGTACTGCTCTTGGCCATTGCCCTGGCCAGTATGACAGGAACCCTAATTGAACAGGACCAAAGCCTCTCCTTTTACCAGACTAGCTATCCCCAGGAACCAGCCCTATTTGGCTTCCTAAGCTGGAAGGTGATTTTAACGGCGGGACTCGATCATGTTTACCGAACCTGGTGGTTTTTAACTCTGTTGATTTTATTTGGATCCAGTCTAACCGCCTGTACCTTTACCCGTCAGTTTCCCGCCCTGGGGGCGGCTCAGCGCTGGCAATACTATACCCAGGCCAGACAATTCGAAAAGCTAGCCCTGAGTACGGAACTCAACCAGACCGATCTAGGAATCCTATGCACCGGCTTAGAGCGGCGCCGCTATCGGGTTTTTCAACAGGATGGCAGTCTCTACGGGCGCAAGGGCTTGGTTGGGCGGATTGGCCCCATTGTGGTGCATGCCAGTATGCTCCTGATTTTGCTAGGGGCAATTTGGGGAGCCATGACCGGCTTTTTTGCCCAGGAACTGGCCACCAGCGGCGAAACCTTTCAAATTCAGAATATCTTCAGCGCTGGCCCCTGGTCCGCAGCCCAGATTCCCAAAGACTGGTCGGTACGGGTGAATCGCTTCTGGATCGACTACACCCCAGCCGGGACCATTGATCAGTTTTACTCCGATCTGTCGGTGATTGATCGTACTGGAAATGAGGTAGATCGCCATACCATTTCCGTGAACCATCCCCTACGCTATCGCGGGGTAAGCCTTTACCAGGCAGATTGGGGGATTGGCGCGGTGCAGGTGAAGCTGAATAATAGTCCGGTGCTGCAGTTGCCCATGCAGCGTTTAGAAAAGGAAGGTACTGGTTTTTGGGGTACCTGGGTACCCACCAAGCCGGACCTGAGCACCGGTGTTACCCTATTAGCCCAGGATCTTCAGGGTTCGGTTTTAATTTATAACCAGGCTGGCCAGTTAATAGCTACCCTGCGGCGAGGCATGGCCACTGACGTGAACGGTATCACCCTGGCCCTGATTGATGTGATTGGTAGTACGGGCTTACAAATTAAGGCAGATCCTGGTATTCCGCTGGTATACGCTGGGTTTGGGTTCTTAATGGTAGGCGTGATCATGAGCTATATTTCCCATTCCCAGGTATGGGCCTTGGTTAAGGGCGATAAGCTCTATCTGGGTGGACGTACCAACCGAGCCCAGGTTGCCTTTGAACGAGAACTGCTCGGACTTCTCAAAGAGATTGAGGCTCAGGACCCCGACGTAGCTTTGGCCAGAACACTGGAAGGATAACGCTGTGGCCGGTCTCCGCCCCGTTGCACCGAACTACGGCTAAAGGTGATTCAAGCTGGTTGACACTACCGAAAGATCGCTCCAGGATCTGACCACCAGTTGGGACCCCGGGACCGGCGATCGCCCCCAGGCTTCAGAGACCGAGATAAAGGCGGCGGCTCCTCCCTGCTGCGCCAGACCCAGATCAACCCAGCTATCACCAACAATAACGGTAGCCTGGGGCGGCACCTGCAACGTATCACACAGTTGATAGAAGAGGGTGGGATCTGGCTTAGCTGGATCCTCCCTTTCCGTACCTCGCCAGCCATCTATCCAGGCTTGGAGGTTGTAAAACCTCAGGAAATCCTCCACATGGGCCGTACTATCGGAGGAAAGCACCCCCAGTTTCAGGCCACTCTTTGCCAGCCGGTCCAACAGCTCTACCGTACCCTGAAAGGGAGGGGTAGAGGCAACCTTGGGCTGAAGTTGGCTATCGGCGACCTGGAATACATCGGCAACCTGGCGATCTACCTGGTCCGCGGGATACCCCGCCTGGATCAACCACTGGGCGGCGGCGGCTTGGTTCGCCTGGCGGCTGCCTGCGGCCATTAACCCATCGGGGTCAAGCCCCCCAGCAACCCCAAAGATCTGATAGAGATCTTGCAGGCAGTTTTGTTCCAGGGCAAGGCCAGCAGCCTTAAGGGCAATAAAAAATAGGTTAGCCCGCAGATGGGCTAACCTCAATAAGAAAGAACGGGAATCAGCCAGAGTGCCATCCTTATCAAAGATGACCGCCTGGATACCAGATAGGGTACAACCTTGAACCAGGAGTCTACTCAACGGCAAGGGCTACTTCAGTATCTTCGTAGACATCGCTACCGTCGCTATCGGCCCCTAGACCACCAGATTCTTTCTCAGCGGCCTGCTTGCGTAACTGTTCGCGATATTTGGCTGCCATTTCTTCAGCTTTGTTATAGACCAAATCGGGATTTCTAACCATATCCCCTGGTTCTGGCTCAAGCTGCTTGGTGGAAAGGGAAATACGACCCCGCTCAGCATCAAGATCGATAATCATCACCTTGATTTCGTCGTTAACATTCAACACACTATGGGGCGTGTCAATGTGGTCGTGGGAGATTTCAGAAATGTGCAGTAGACCACTGACACCGCCAATATCAATAAAGGCGCCGTAGGGCTTAAGACCCCGAACTGCCCCCAACACCACTTCACCCACCTGTAGACCGTTCATCTTACGTTCTACCAGAGCACGCCGATGACTGAGCACTAAGCGATTGCGCTCTTCATCAACTTCTAAAAACTTCAGGGGTAATTCTTCACCCACCAGATCTTCCTTGGGCTTTCGGGTACTAATGTGGGATCCAGGGATAAATCCGCGCAGTCCTTCAATGCGTACTAGAGCTCCACCCCGGTTGGTGGCAAATACCCCAGAACGAACGGTGGCATCCTCCTGTTGCAGTTGGCGAACCCGCTCCCAGGCGCGCATGTACTCAATACGACGAATAGAAAGGGTAAGCTGACCATCTTCATTTTCATCGGTCAAAATGAAAAATTCCCGGGTTTCGTTTGAGCGCAAAACCTCCTCAGGATGATCAACCCGGTTGATGGACATCTCCTGAATGGGCAAGAAAGCGGCAGTCTTGGCACCAATGTCAATCAGAGCGCCTCTGGGTTCAAGGCTAAACACAGTTCCAGTGACCGTATCCCCTGGATTAAAGTGATAGTCGTATTTGTCCAGAAGTGCGGCAAAATCTTCGTGCGTAAACCCGATTCCAACGTTCTTTACGTCCTGATTGAGCATGCTGTATTTCCCTATGATTTTCTCCGTTAAATACTGCGGTTTCTATGCCAAGATCCAAAACTACCGATTCAGTTATAGTTAGAAGCTAATGCGACAGTAAACTACCACATCCCTTCAGGTTAGCCCGATAAACCCACAGAGTTAGAATTATAGCCGATGAAACCGACTTGTTGAACAGCCTGTCCTAAGATTCAATCAAAGCAGCGGTTTCCCTAGAGGTCCAACCTGTGAGCTATAACCATAGCCCGGTGAAACGGAGGGGAAGCAAGCCAGAATCCCAACCCAGCCTTTACTCAGAAAAACTCGCCAGGAGAATCAAGGCGTAAGGGGTGCGTCCCGATAGTAGGGGAAATGGCCATTGCTAGGGGGTTCACCATCCGCCAGTAAGGGATCACCCTGGAGTTTTTTCAGGGTTTCGACAAAATCTCGAATGCCCTGAAATTGACGATAAACTGAGGCGAAACGGATAAAGGCTACCTCACTGATGGGTTCCAGTTTGGCCAGAACTAATTCTCCAATTTCGGCGCTGGTAACTTCTCGGTTGCTGCGCTGCTGCAAGTCGGCTTCAATATCATCGACAATGGCCTCAATCACCTGGGCAGAGACAGGACTTTTTTCACAGGCTCGGACGATACCCTGGAGCAACTTGGACCGATTAAACAGTTCCTGGTCCTGGCTACGTTTAATCACCGTGATGGGCACGTATTCAATGCGCTCGTAGGTGGTAAAGCGGCGATCGCAACTCAGGCATTCCCGACGACGGCGAATGCTCCGCCCTGACTCGGCGGAACGGGACTCTAGGACACGATTATGGGGATGTTGGCAGAATGGACAATGCATTAACAAACTCCCGGGGGAGGACATTCACCCCAGACCCACTATGCCTGACCGACTCAATCGTAAGGTCTATAAACCTCAGGTAACCAGTTAAGAACTAGGGCTGGAGAATTAACGGTAATAATTTATCTTCCCCTACCCAGAGCAATTTCTGAGCCTGGAAAATTAATAAACAATAGTAATGATATTTATGGAATTCGATTAAGGAGAACTAAATTTAATTTCTGAAGGCCATTTTGGCCATTGGGTTTACAGTAATTACCCTGGAAAGCAGTAAAATCTCATGGTTCAGAGGGAACTTGAAAAGGGTATCTGTGGTTAGCTAAAACGCCATCGGCTCGGTAATCTTGGTCAGATATCCAGACTTGCAGGGATCTCACGGTATCCATCAGGGCTGCTACAGGGCTTTTTCCATACCCACTCAGGGAAAATGGCTACCCGACCCAGGTGTCTATTTCCCAACCATGTCGCAACCGGAGAATTATTGTGAATAGTTTTAATGCCAAAACCCACCTGACCCTGGCCGATAAAACCTATGTTATTTACAGCTTGCCAGAGGCCGCTAAAACCCTAGGAGATATTAGCCGGTTGCCCTTTAGCCTGAAGGTATTGCTGGAAAATCTACTCCGCTACGAAGACGGGCGATCGGTGACAGCTGCCGATGTGCAAGCGGTAGCCACCTGGCTACAAACCCAGACATCCTCTCGGGAAATCGCCTATCGCCCTGCCCGGGTGCTAATGCAGGACTTTACTGGTGTGCCAGCGGTGGTCGATCTGGCGGCCATGCGGGATGCCATGGTCAATCTTGGGGGTAACCCCGATCAGATTAATCCCCTGTCGCCGGTCGATCTGGTGATCGATCACTCCGTCATGGTAGACGCCTTCGGCAGTAGCGCTGCCTTCGGCGAAAATGTCGACAAGGAATTTGAACGGAACCATGAGCGCTATGCCTTTCTTCGTTGGGGTCAGAGCGCCTTTGATAACTTTCGTGTCGTTCCTCCGGGTACGGGTATTTGTCACCAGGTGAATCTGGAGTATCTGGCCCAGGTGGTGTGGACCCGAGACCTGAATGGGGAGACCCTGGCTTACCCCGATACCCTGGTGGGTACCGATAGTCACACCACCATGATTAATGGTCTGGCGGTACTGGGCTGGGGCGTCGGGGGGATTGAGGCGGAGGCTGCCATGTTAGGGCAGCCTATTTCTATGCTGATTCCTGAGGTGGTGGGTTTTAAACTAACGGGGCAGTTGCCTGAAGGGGCAACGGCTACTGACCTGGTACTCACCATCGTGCAGATGCTTCGTCAGAAGGGGGTCGTGGGTAAGTTTGTGGAGTTTTATGGGGAAGGCTTAGATCACCTCAGCCTCGCCGATCGCGCCACCATTGCCAATATGGCTCCCGAGTATGGGGCGACCTGCGGGTTCTTCCCCATTGATGCAGAAACCATCCAGTATTTAAAGTTCTCTGGTCGCGATCCAGAGCGCATTGCCCTGGTGGAGGCCTACGCCAAGGCCCAAGGCCTATGGCGGGATGCTGCGGCCCCCGATCCCATCTTTACCGATAGCCTCAGCCTTGATCTGGGTACCATCGAAACCTCCCTGGCTGGCCCCAAACGACCCCAGGATCGGGTTTGCCTGAAGGACCTAGCCAACCAATTTAAAACAGCCGACTTCCCTGGTTTTAGTGGTAGAAACTATGGCGACAAGCGATCTACGCCAGTAGCCGGTACGACCTATCAGCTGAGCGATGGAGATGTGGTGATTGCCGCCATTACCAGTTGCACCAATACCTCTAATCCCTCGGTGATGATTGCTGCTGGCCTGCTGGCCCGTAAGGCCCGCCAGCAGGGTTTGACGGTTAAACCCTGGGTTAAAACCTCCCTGGCCCCTGGCAGTCAAGTGGTCTCCGACTATCTGAATCAGGCCGGTCTACAGACCGATCTGGATGCCCTTGGCTTTAACCTGGTGGGCTATGGCTGTACCACCTGTATTGGTAACTCCGGCCCCCTCCCTGAGGCGATCGCGGCCGCCATTGACTCCCAGGATCTGGTGGTCGGAGCGGTGCTTTCTGGTAACCGTAACTTTGAGGGACGCGTCAGCCCCCATACCAAGGCCAACTACCTGGCCTCGCCACCTCTGGTGGTGGCCTATGCGATCGCCGGTAGTCTGACCATCGATCTCAAGACCGATCCCCTTGGCCATGATCCCTCTGGTCGACCAATCTACCTTAAGGATATCTGGCCCTCCACCCAGGAAATTCAACAGGTGATGGCCACCGCTTTGACCCCAGAGATGTTCCGGAGCCGCTATAGCAACGTATTCACCGGAACCGATCGCTGGCAACAAATTGTTCCCGTAGAAAGTAAAACCTATCCCTGGGAGACTAGCAGCACCTACGTGCAAAACCCACCCTATTTTGTGGGCATGGCAGCTAGTGTGAACGGTCAAGCCTTTACCGACATCCTGGGGGCTAGACCCCTGGCCATTTTGGGGGATAGCATTACTACAGACCACATCTCTCCCGCCGGTTCAATTAAGGCTAACAGTCCAGCGGGCACCTACCTGACCGACCACCAGGTGGAATCCACCGACTTTAATTCCTATGGATCCCGGCGAGGCAACCATGAAGTTATGATGCGAGGTACCTTTGCCAATATTCGCTTGAAGAATGAAATGGTTTCCGGTTCCTCTGGGGGTGTTACCAGGCACCAACCATCGGGGGAGGTTCTCTCCATTTACGATGCCGCAATCAAATGTCAGGGGGAAGGAACGCCCCTGGTGGTGATTGCCGGTAAGGAATACGGTACCGGTTCTTCCCGCGACTGGGCTGCTAAGGGAACTCGCCTGCTAGGGGTCAGGGCAGTTATTGCAGAAAGCTTTGAGCGCATCCATCGGTCCAACCTGGTGGGGATGGGGGTTTTGCCCTTGCAGTTTCTGCCCGGTAGCGATCGCCACCTGCTACAACTGGAGGGGGCGGAAACCTTCGACGTAGTGGGCCTCAAGGATGGCATCCAACCAGCTATGACCCTGACTCTACGCGTCCACCGCGGTTTGGACACCAGCGAGGTACCCTTACTCTGCCGCATCGATACCCTGGATGAAGTGGAGTACTTCCGGAATGGGGGGATTTTGCCCTACGTCCTACGGCAGTTGTTAGTAGCCTAGGGCAACCAAGCCTTCCGAGACGAGCTACCCTAAGCCATCCATCCGCTTCTCCTTTGAGGAGAAGCGGGTGAGTTAGACGCGGAGAATACCCTGAGTCCACGGCCATAGCTACATTTGACGACGCGGAAGTAAATCAAAATACTTGCCCAGCCTTTGCTTGCACCAATGAACTCTGTGCTACGCGGTCTGGTCCAAGTTATATGATCTGACTTCCCAACGGAGTAGTATGGAGATAACTCAGATCTCCCACTAGTCCTCATCCTTAGGAATGCTGAGTTACCCATCACTGCATCTACTACCTTCTCAGTTTGCTGGTGTATTGTTTTTAGATAATGACTAAAGCCACAACTGAATCAACTGATAACCCAGGGTTAGAAGAGGACCTGGTGCTTTGTCTGAGTAACGTCTCAAAGAAGTTTTGTCGCAGTCTCAAGCGTTCGCTAGTTTACGGAGTTCAAGATATTGGTTTAGAGGTACTCAGCCTGCGACAAGAATGCGATTTCTTGCGTCCTGGTGAGTTTTGGGCATTGAGAGATGTTAACTTAACGTTGCGTCGAGGCGAAGCCCTAGGTTTAGTTGGTGCTAACGGCAGCGGTAAGACAACCCTATTAAGAATTATCAGTGGTCTCATTAGACCTGATACTGGTAATGTCCGAATTCACGGTCGTGTTGCTCCCTTAATTGCCTTGGGAGCAGGATTTAATCCAGTCCTCACAGGGAGAGAGAATATCTATGCCAATATGGCGATTTTAGGTCTGTCGAAGACAGAAATCGATCAGCGGTATGATGCAGTTGTCGAATTTGCCGAAGTTGGTGAGGCTATCGAGGCTCCTGTTCACAGCTATAGCTCTGGCATGGCGGCTCGCTTAGGGTTTGCCTGTGCTATCTATACAAGGCCAGACATACTTTTAATTGACGAAGTTTTATCTGTAGGAGATATTAAATTTCGGCTGAAGTGCGATCGCGCTCTCCATGACTTGCGGGCCCAGGGCACATCTTTTATCGTAATTAGTCATTTTTTCCAGGGCATACTAAACATCTGCACAAAGGCACTGTATCTATCCAGAGGTGAGGTGAGAGCCTATGGTGATGCCCGCTCAATTATGGACAAATACGATCTGGACCTGATTACAATTGGCAACGCCTCTCCAGGTCTGCCCTTTTTCCCTACGGCCAAGGAAGAACCACAGTCGTCTGGCGTAAGCATTACCGGAGTTTATTTTAGAAATAGTCAGAACACTATCATTGATTTGCCCACCAGCGGCGAAGAGGTCAGTTTTTGTGTCGCTTGTAATGTCTCTAGACAAATCGAGCGGTTAGGGCTTTATCTCTATATTTATCAGCCTGCCCAGGACAATAGTCTGATGATTCATGTTAGTCAGGAGTATGACGGTAAAACCTTCAAGGTTTCAGCCGGGAAGTATGAACTGCGTCTTCATTTCCTGCCCCTAGCTCTATTAAGGGGCTCCTATACAGCCAAAGTCGCTCTCAAGGACGGCACCCTCTATTCATTAGATGCCTATGATTCCCTATCCTTTGATGTTTCCAGCAATGAAGCTGTAAATCGCGGATTACTTTACCAAAAAAGACAATGGACAATATCTTAAAAATATAGCGATCCAGTTTGGTTTTTGAGAAATTCTCTGACTCAATGACCCATAGGGCAACGAAGGTAGTCTTAGTCCAATTGGAAGTGATCAGTCCGGATTGCTATAGCTATGGGTAACCAGAAAAATTCACGGCTGCAAAGGTAGCTAATGATAGAACACCCCTAGGCCATGGTAAGTCGATATTGATAGGGTTCCCTAGAGATAATCGGACAGAAAACATAGAGGAGATAAGTATAAAATGCAAATATCTAAGATAGCTATTTACCTATTCGCCGCCGGTCTACTATGCTTATTTATTCTGCTACCCATCTATCTTCTGGTTCCTAGTCTTCTGATCTATGCTCTGCTGATCTTAGGTTTTTCCATAGTCCTATTAATGCAGATATTAATCTATAGAAGAATTAGAAAGTATGCCCAATTAGAACAGGCCGATCTGATCGACCGGATCAGCCATGCAAACCGGGAAAGAGAACGGGAATACGCCCAAATAGAAGCTCTCTTCTCGGTTTTCTCAGTGATCCGACCCGCCCACCCCCTACCCAGCATGAGAGGATGGGCAATTTCCCCAGACTTCGCCATTCTATTGATATCCTTGCTGGACCAATATCAACCTCAACTGGTTTTAGAAGCCGGTAGCGGTGTATCGACAATCATTATGGGTCATCGCCTGAAAACCCTAGGTCAAGGTCAACTAATATCATTAGATCATGAGGCGGAATTTAGTCAAAAATCTCAATACAACATCCATAGACATGGCCTGCAATCAGTAGCGAGGGTAATTTACTCACCCCTAACTAATTTCGAAATACAGGGTAAACAATGGCTGTGGTACGACACCACTGAACTCAGTCAGAATCTGCATGGAACTATAGATTTTCTTGTTATCGATGGTCCTCCCTATTTTATTCAAGATTTATCCAGATATCCAGCTTTACCAATACTATTTGATATGTTGAGTGATAACGCAGTCATTTTAATGGATGACGCTGATCGAAACGCAGAACAAAAAATCATAGAATTATGGGAGAATGAGTTCAAATTTGCATCAGTCGAGAAGGTATACACTGAAAAGGGGGCTTGTATTCTTCATCTAAAAAAAGATATTAAAAGATATTAAAACAATCGCGTATTTGATATTTTAATTTATTTACACGATTTACGTTTTATCAAACTTTTTCTAAAGACTTATACGCAATATGTACAAGATACTTTTGGTAACTGAACAATTTTTTTATCCTGATTCTTCTGGTGGAAGTGAAATATCGACAGCCTATTTGCTGGACAGTCTCCATAGGAAGAATTGGCAAATAGAAGTAATTTGTACCTGTTCTTTTAGAAGTCCTAGTTTCAGAAAAACTTCTTGGAAAGATCTAAACAAATTACGTGTCTCTGTACCAGCCCTTGTAGATCGAAGGCAAGGTTATACCATCTGGAGGTTAATGAGTAAATTCGCAAATACAAAAAGGCTAATTAATTTTCTCGATAAAAGATTAGAAGAATATCAACCTGATTTAATCTTGGGTTTAGGAGATATTAACTGTCCATTGCTAAATCATGCCTTAAAGAAAAAATATAACTGTTTCTATATAGCTAGAGTGGCTGAATTCATGAGATCAGCTGATTCTATTCCAAAAGGACTTAATATAATTGCAAATTCTCCGTTCATGAATCTATATCTAAGGAATCTCACCGGGAAAAAATACGAAATAATTTTACCCTTTATAGAGCAGGATAAATATAAGGTCAAAAATCGTCAGAGAAAATACGTTACGTTTATAAATCCAGTACCTCAGAAAGGTGTGGAATTAGTAATTGAGGTGGCCAAGAAATTATCCAATGTAGATTTTCTTTTTGTTAAAGGTAACTGGTTTCATTACAGAGGTAATGAAGAAATTTTTATTCAAGAGGCCCGCCTCTTACCCAATATTAAGATTTGGGAACATCAAGAGGACTCACGATCTATTTATGAGGTAACTGATATTCTTTTAGTTCCTTCCATCTTTAACGAAACCTTTGGAAGGATTATTCTAGAGGCTCAAACAAATAGTATTCCAGTTATTGCGTCTAAAGTTGGTGGTATTGAATATACCCTTGGTACGGGTGGTATCCTAATAGACTCTGATGCGTCTTCCCAAGCTTATGTGGAATCAATTGAACGACTAAAATTCGATCAAAAATTCTATTCGGATGTTTCTAAATTAGCTTTTGCTAATAGCCAGAGATCGGAATTTAATCCGGATTTTCAAGTCAATAATTTTATAGAGATTGCAAATAACTACTTGAAGTCTTAGCCCTATTATGAACAGCTTGGTTATTTCAGTATTAATGCCAGCTTATAACTCAGAGCGTTATATAGGTCCTGCTATCGAAAGTATATTGTCTCAAACGTTCACTGAGTTTGAGTTTATTATTATTGATGATGGTTCTAGAGACCGAACAGTTAATATTATTAAGAGTTATCTTCGGAAAGATCGTCGTATTTGCTTTATATCTCGTCAACATCGAGGTATTTCTGCCACTCGCAATGAACTTTTATCAAAAGCAAGTGGAGAGTTTATTGCTGTTATGGATGCGGATGATATTGCCTTACCTGAACGTCTAGAGTCTCAGATTAATTTTCTCAATAGCCATCCGGAAGTTGTTTGTTTAGGTAGTGCTCAACAATGGATTGATGAGGCTGGACGTTACTTGTGGATTCATCCAGAGCCTGAAAGAGACATGGAAATTCAGCAGTCTTTACTAGTAGGCAAAACCTGTATTAATAATTCTTCCGCAATGATGCGGCGGGAAGCCGTTATCCATGCTGGTGGTTATGATGAGTCCCTGGCACAAGCCGAGGATCTTGATCTGTTTCTACGACTAGGGGAAATTGGCAAGCTGGCAAACCTATCTGATCCATTAATTCAATATCGCCAGCATGCAAACTCGATTAGCGATCGCAGACACTTAGAACATCTTCAGCTGCAATCCCAGGTATGTGAGCAAGCCTGGAAACGCCGGGGAATTGCTAATCTAACCATGGAAAATAAACCCTGGCGACCGGTGGACCGGCGATCGCGCCACCAGTTGATGACCAAGTACGGCTGGTGGTTCTTTCATCGCGGAGATCGTCCCGCCGCCATTGCCTATGCCCTCAAAGCCCTCAGAGCCCTGCCCCTATCCAGGCAAAGCTGGACCCTACTGCTCTGTGCCCTAGTCAAACCCCTCCCCCCTAGCCCTAACCCATGAGTGCCCCGCCTCTGGTTTCTGTGAATCTGGCCGTGTACAATGCCGCTCCCTACCTGGCCGCCACCCTGGATAGCATTCTGGCCCAAACCCTGACGGACTTTGAATGCCTGATGGTAGATGACGGGTCCACCGATGGCAGCAGGGCCATTATCCAGAGCTACGTAGATCGGGATCCTCGCCTGCGCCTCTGGTGTAACCCTAATCAGGGAGTCTCGAAAAGTCGTAATCAACTGTTGGCGGCATCCCGGGGGGAATTGATTGCGGTGATGGATGCCGACGATCTGGCCCTACCCCGGCGCTTTGCCCTGCAGGTAGCCTTTCTACAGAGTCACCCCGACTATGTCTGTGTGGGGGGCGCCCACGATTTGATTGATCACAAGGGCCGGTTTCTTACCCGCCTGCGGCTGCCAGAAACCGATGCCGAAATTCAAGCCCTGGCCCTGGCGGGTCACGGCAGCATTTGTCACCCCTGCGCCATGGTGCGGCGATCGGCCCTGGTGGCGGTGGGAGGCTATGACGAGAACCTACAATCGGCCCATGACCTGGACCTGTGGTTAAAACTGGGGGAAATTGGCCAACTGGCTAACCTGCCAGATACCCTATTACAGTATCGCCTGCTGACTAACTCGGTGAGTGGGCGCAATCCCAGTGATCAGCGGGCAGAAGCCCGGTTGGCCTGTGAGGCGGCCTGGCGGCGCCGAGGTATGGAGGGGCAGTTTGAGGCGACCCAGCCCTGGCGACCCACTGGCGATCGCGCCTCCCAACACGAATTTATGCTGCAGTACGGATGGTGGGCCTTTAACAGTGGCCAGGCAAAAACGGCGGCCCTCTATGGGGGCAAAGCCATTCTGGCCCAGCCCTGGCGGCGATCAGGTTGGGCCTTGCTGGGCTCGGCCCTATTGAAATCCTCCCCGACCGTCCCCGAGGAGGTACCTTAAGAAGCAGGCTAGGACCAACCTTATTAAAAGGAGACTGCTGGTGAGCCAACCCCAGGTAACCATCCTGATGCCCATGTACAATGCCGAGGTTTTTGTGGAGCGAGCCTTGCGATCGCTGTTGCAGGAACAGCGGGTAGCACTGGAGGTGATTGTGATTGATCACCAATCCCGCGATCGCTCAGTCACCCGGGTACAGGGAATCCAGGACCCCCGCCTGCGGCTGGTGACAGCCCAGGGCGGCGGCATTGCCGATGCTTTGAACCTGGGCCTGGGGTTAGCCCGGGGAGAGTTCTTGAGTCGTTGCGACGCCGATGATAGTTACCCAGCCGATCGATTGCCTGGGCAAATTCAGTGGTTACAACAGCACCCCGAATTCGGGGCAGTTTGTGGTAATTACGCCGTGATTAACCATCAAGATCAACTGATCACCCGATTTAACTGCGGCGACCAGGAGGCTGACATCACCCCTGAACTGCGGGACGGCATCACCCGCACCCATCTCGGTACCTTTCTACTTCGCACCCAGGTTTTACAGCAGTTAGGGGGGTTTCGTGCCTATTTCACTACCGCCGAAGACATTGACCTGCAACTGCGACTGGGGGATAGCTATCGGGTGGGCTACCGTCCCCCGGTTGCCTATTACTATCGCATCCACGGCGACTCCATTACCCATAGGATTGCCTCGAACCAGCGCGAATTTTTTGACCAGGTAGCCCAGCGGTTACAACGGCAACGGCACCACACCGGTCGGGACGATCTGGATCGGGGCTGCCCACCTGCGGTACCTGTGGGAAAAGGTTCTGCCCATAGGGCTACCAACCATATTCAAGGCTTTCTGATCGGTCGAGCCTGGCAGGAACTGGAGCGGGGGGACCCCTTACGGGCTCTTTTTACCGGTCTGCAAGCTGGGCTAACCGCTCCCCTAAACATTCCCGCCTGGCAATCTATTTTGGTCCTTTGGGGGAAGGGACTGGTCCAACTGATGGGAGGGCGGCGACGGCGGGGTTAACCTCCACGGCGTAGTTTCCGGCCCAACTTCTGACCCCACTGGTGCAGTTTGAGGCGGGCTAGGCGGGGTTTAGTCAGGCCCGGTACGTTGGCCCCATGGATAGAACGATGATCAAAGAAATGGTTGAGTTCTTCCAGGATTACCTGGAACCGTAGTATCAACTGGCTATCCCGGTAGGGTTCGAGATCCAGGGAGGCGACTGCCTGAGGGTAATGCTGCACGGCCCGGAGGATACGCTCTACATCGTAAGTAGTAGAGTAAACACCGATTTTCTGGCAGTTAAAACCTGGATCAAGGTAATCAGCCAGGGCTCCGTTAAGACTGGAAAATACCTGACAACCGCAGGCGATCGCCTCCATGGGGGGCAGGCCGAAGCCTTCACTAACCCCACTTAAGGCCCAGTATTCGGCGGAGTCGTAAAGGTAAACCCGGCTGCGGTTAAACAGCCCGGCCAGATCTTCTACAAAGTTGTCCAAACAGACCAGGTAGCATTGGGACTGCAAGGCTGGCACCAGGGTTTTCAGCAGGTACTCTGAGGATTTACGGGTCTGCACCAGAACGTCAATATCCCGAGGTTGGTGGCGGTTGGTAAAGTCCTCAGAAATGGAGTTGGGTAAATAAAAAAGCAACCCATTGGAGCTACGTTGGCCCCAGTATGCCAGGGAGTTACGACTAACCGTAATAATCGGCACATCCCCGGGTAGGGTAAATCCATAGCCGGTGCTGTGGGCATGGTAGACCACCTGGTGCGATCGCAGCCGTCGGACTAGCCTGGGCACATGGAAGCCCCAACTCACCACAAAAATACTATCCGCCAGAGTGGAGCTTTGTAGCAGGTCATCCAAAAACAGAGTATCGGGTTCTCGCTGATCATAGGTGACCACTGCCGCTGAACAAATTTGTTGAGCTAACCGGAGGGTTTTAAGTTCGGCAAATAAGCCCCCACAGGCATAGCGCTGATCCGTACCGGGGAGAAGAAAATAGAGATTACGCATGGTGGCATTTTAAATCATCAGCGGCTTGAGTTAGGTAGCCTTGGCCAGCGGTAACGGGTCAGCTCAAACCGGGGTTGCCTTTGGTCAACGGTAGGGCATAATGCCTGTAACGTTCGGTTTGGAACTAAGGTGAGCGGTGAAATACTTTTTTCTGTCTGATGGTTGGGTGACCGGACGAGTTTGGGAATTTGGCGGCCTGTGGAATGAAGCCGCCTGGCAACGACGGCCCCACATACGCCGCCTGAATTTATCCATCAACGAGCAGGGGGAAGTCCTCTGGCTTTACCAGGTAGAAGAATCCGTCTTGATGGTCGAGGTCAAACCCGAGGGAGAACTGAGGCAAGCCATTGGCCAGGTGGTTCTGAAACGACTGATTACGGCTGAACAGGTGATTGAACACCTGTGTGCCGCCTAGACCGGCAGCAGTTATCGCAGTGGCCGCAGTCCCCCAGGGTTTGAGCTTCTGTAGGAAAGCCAAAGGCGACCAGGAGGGAGCGCCAGCGACAGCTCGGGCTATGGAAAAACTGGTGGAGCTGGTAGCTAGGGGCGGTTTGTAGAGCGGGGGCAGGGGCGGTTGAGGGTCGGAGTCGATAATGAAAAGGATCCAACCATTCCAGTTGTCTTGCACTATGGAGCCAGGACAGGGCGATCGCGCCGTGTTTAAACTGCTGACTCACCTGGTTAACCGCCCCCGTGGAGGGAATTTGGCTCACCAGCTGCTGCGCTTTTTTCTGCAGGTCCAGGGTCTGATCCCTAAAGAATCTAGCCCGCTGGCGATCGCTGGGATCGATCCACCCAGTGGGTTCACTCACCAGGGTTAGGGCCTCTGCCCAGTGTCCATCTCGACCGGCCCGCCCCACTTCCTGAACGTACTCGGTCAGGGTATGGGGAGCCTGGTAATGGAAAACCCAGCGGGTAGAGGGTTTGTTAATTCCCAGGCCAAAGGCTGAGGTACAGACTACAAACTGTAGGCGATTTTCCATCCAACTTGCTTCAATGCGGCGGCGATCGGCTCCCCCTAGCCCGCCATGGTAAGGGGCGGTGCGATAGTTCTGAGCAACCAGCCTAGCGGCCAGGGTTTCACTATCTCGTCGGGTACGCACATAAATTAACCCCGATTCATGGGGATGGTGACGGAGATACCGATCCATTAGAAACTGCCGGTGCCCTAAGCTGACGACCCTTTTCACCCCCAGGTACAGATTGGAGCGATGGGGATTAACCCGAATGCATCGGGGGGACTGGAGCTGTAGCACCCGGCATAAAACCTGTTGGGCCTGGGGATCGGCAGTGGCCGTAAAGGCCGCCAGGGGAATTTTACGATCGGGTCTGGCGGCGGCCAGGGCCTGGCGTACCGCTCCTAGGCGCTGATAGGCGGGGCGAAAGCTATCCCCCCACTGCACCAGGCAATGGGCTTCGTCCAGAATTAACCCATTGATCTCCAGGTTAGGATCACTCAACCGTTGCCAGACTGGCGGGCTCAAAAGGGTTTCAGGGGAGAGATAGAGGAGTCTAAGCTGGCGCTGATCCAGGGCCTGCAAAATTTGTTGCCGCTGTTGCCGGGCCATTTCGCTATGGAGGGCCGCTGCTGGTAAGTTTTTCTGCCGCAGTTCCTGTACCTGGTTTTCGATCAGGGCCAGGAGGGGGGATACCACCAGGGTCAACCCCGATTGCAACACCGCCGGCAATTGAAAGCAGATGGATTTCCCTCCACCAGTGGGTAACACCACTAAAAGATCCTGGCGATCGATGAGAGCCTTAACAATTTCCCCCTGGGGCTGGCGAAAGTCGGCGTACCCCCAAATTTGCTGAAAGGATTTAAGCACCTGATCCCAGGTCGGCGGAGTCATAGGGCTAGCGATTCAAAACTACCCTTCAGCATGCCCATCCCCAGAGTAAGGATCTAGCTATGGCCAGAGGATATGGAACTCCCAAGCCTTTCTCCCGGCCCTACTCCTCCGATTTGATCTGCTCTATCAGCAGTTCCACCAGCGCCGGTAGAAGATGCCTATTCTTACTATGTTCGCGGCCTTCGGTAAAGGCTACCAGGGTAAAGGGATGGTAGCCAGGAATCTCTATATAAGCGGCATCATGGCGCACCTGGCTGGTAAAACCAGCTTTAGAATACAGGGCGGCCTCAACCGGTAGCCCTGACCCAAAGAAGCCCCCAATCTGGTCCTCCTCCTCGCCCAGCGATCGCGGCGCCCGCAGGTCCCGAGCCATGAGGGAGAGCATAGCCTGGGATCGGGCCGCTGATACCGCCACCCCTCCAGCAATACTATGGATGAGCCGAGCTACCCCATGGGTAGTCAGACGGTTGCGGTTCTCGTAGGTTTCTCCCAAAAAGGCCCGTTCTCGGCCGTAGGGACCGTCTCCCCAGGTTTTCTGGTTGAGATTAACCGTGGTCAGTTCTGGCCATCCCAAGGACTGAAAGAACCGATTGATCATATTACGTTGATACTGCCAGGTGGCAAAGGGACCAGCAGGCAAATCAGGGCCACTGGTGGTGCCCGTTAGCAGGTCTACCACCAGACTGGTGGCATCATTACTGGAGTCCACAATCATATCTCGCAAGGCTCGATCTAGCTCCGCTGCAGGGGACACCATCCCCTGTTCCAGCCATTCCTGGGCCGCCACCAGATAAAATAACTTGACCACGCTGGCGGGATAAATCAACTCCATACCTCGATAGCTGGCTCCCCGGGGCCGATGTTGCCAGAAATCCAGGGCACTCAAGGCACCGCCCGTATTAGTTATGTAAGGCGGGTCGTAAACCACCCAGGTGACCGCAATTTGGGTCGGAGCCAGGGTAGGAAAGTCTACCCAGAGCTGATCGAGGGTCCGGTTAAGGTACTGGTCCAGGACGGGATCGGAGGTAAAAAATGTTTGCATGGCTGATCGGACAACTTATACCTTAGTATTTCGGAATTTGGTGCGCCAGCACATCAGAATTTCTCCATAGCCAGCACTGCGTTTTGTCCACCAAAGCCAAAGCTTAGACAGAGCAGGTTTTGGATAGGGGCAGACCGGGTCTGGGTAACCAGGGCTGAATAGATGGCCTCACCCCGAGGTAGGGGATTGGGAGGCAATTGCTGGTGACGCAAGGCCAGGCAACATAGGGCCATGCCGATCGCCCCCGAGGCCCCCAGGGTATGGCCGGTGGCCCCCTTGGTAGAACTCAGGGGGGGCTGATGAGGCAGGACATCTCGAATTAGCTGGGCTTCGTGACTGTCGTTTAAAACCGTACCAGTACCATGGGCATGCACATAGTCAATTGCCTCAGGGGCCAAGCGAGCCTGGCGCAGACAGGCTAAGAGGGCTGAGCGACTGGCGGTTTGTTGGGGATCGGGAGCGGTCAGGTGGTGAGCATCGGCCCGCAACCCTGCAGCCACAATCCGACCATAGGGTTCTACCCCAGGCCGATGGTGCAGGGCGGTTTCCGCCTCTAACACCAGGATGGCGGCTCCCTCCCCCAAAACCAGGCCTTGTCGCTGATCAGAAAAGGGATAGCATCCCTCATGGGCCAAGGCCCCTAGCCGCTCAAACCCGACCAGGGTGAGGGGGGTAAGGGGGGCTTCCACCGCTCCTACCAGCACCCGTTCACACTCTCCCCGACGAATCAACTCGCAGCCCTGAAAGATGGCCCAGAGACCGGTGGCGCAGGCGGCCATGGGGGCTAGCACCGGTCCGTGACTGCCAATGGTTTGAGCCGTTATGGAGGCCGCCATGCCGGGTAGGCTACCTGGCCAGTCCAGGGGATGGGGGGGATGGCTCCCTACCAGCCAGTTTCTCGCAAATTCCTCCCAAACTCCTTGAAAGCTACGACTAGAACCAATCACCACTCCGCAGTCGGGTAAGGGTAGGTCGATACGGGCATCGGCGATCGCCTCGGCCAGGGCGGGCTGCAATAGATCGATGAGAGTGGCGGGGACCTGACCGACCATGCCCAGGGGGAGGGCGGGCAAGTCAGCAAAGGGCTGCTGGAACCCCAGAGCCGATTCCCCTGCCAATAATCGGTGCCAGGTACTGCTACAGCCATAGCCCAGGCTGGTGACCAGCCCTACTCCAGTCACCAGCACCCCAGGGCTACTGGGTCTTAAGTTTGTCAAGGCCTTCAAGCACCCGGGCCGACTCGATGCGATCGCCCTGCTGGATTTTGTCTACGACCTCCATACCCTGGGTGACATAGCCAAACACGGCATAACTACCATCCAAAAAGGGTAGATCCGCCAGGGCGATGTAAAACTGAGCTGAGGCTGAATCGGGAGCCTGGGATCGAGCCATGGCTACGGCCCCCCGTTTATGGGTAAGGACTGGGGCTTGATTAACCTTGGCTTCCTCAAGGGTCTGACTATAGATGGGCTGATTGGCCCCGGCAGGTTTAATCTCTAGGGGAATATAGCGAGGTACCTTGGTAGTCGGATCAGTGAAGCTACCCGTACCCAACTGCTGTACCGGAAAGGCTGGATCCTTACTCTGGGGATCACCTCCCTGCACCACAAAGGGCTGGGGTTCCCTGACTACGCGGTGAAAGGCCAGACCATTGTAAACTCCGCGATTCACCAAATCCACAAAGTTACCAGCGGTAATCGGGGCCTGGGCACCGTCGATCTCGATAATGATTGGCGACCCCTTCACCACTAGCTCCACCTTAGCGGTCCCGGTCAGGGTAGGAAGGCCCAGGCTGGTGGGGTCGGGGCTAGCTGTAGCCACTGGCTGAGCCGGCCCAGGAGTGACTGGGGCCTGATCAGTGCTGCTTTTTACCGGACCACCCGAGGTACATGCCCCCAGCCAGAGAACCAACAGGGTAGCTAGGGTCAAGCTAAACAGACGCATGTTAAATCCCATGGATAGAGAGCTCCCAGTCCAAAAAAATCAGATTTCTATCTTTTGATGCTCCAGAACTACCAGGTTAAACCCTGTTCCGGCATGTCAAGTATAGACAATCACAGAAACTATAATCCTTCCAGGGGTACCTGGAGGAAACGGGCCAGTTCCGCCCCCTGGTTTTCTAACTCGGACAGGGAAATTGGTTGACCAACCCGGGTCAAGGGAATATCGGCCCGGCCCTTGAGGCGAAGATAAAGGGCGCGCTTAGGATTCAACCCCTCTTTGATATCCACCCGCAGGGCAGTGATGTCCTCCAGGGGTTGCTGGATCTCAATCCGGCGGTTTTTCCCAAAGAATCCGCTGCGGACAATCCTGAGTTGATTGTTAGCCTTGTCAAACTCGTTGTACCCTCCCCCCACATTCAGGGCAATCACCAACCACAAATAAGTAGCCATGATCAAAGCCGCCAGGCCATAGAAACCCATAGCAATGCCCTGGGGAATGAAGACCAGCTGGGTAGGGTCGGAAAAAGGCAGCAGGTTTACCTGGAAATAACTGGAGAGGCCAGACAGCCAAAAACCCATACCCCCCAGGCTAAGCACCAGGGCCCAGAAAATATTACTGAAGCGACGAGCCCCTAAAACGGAACGCCTTAAACATTGGGGCTGAACAGATGGTTCGGAGGCAGTCATAGGAAATCGGGGATAAACATCCTGGAGTAAATTTATGGTAAGGATAGAAAATTCTCTTGCCTGAGAAATTACGTATCAGATTGTAAAAAAATAGAACACTCCTTATCATAAAGAGAAATCGGCTGATTTTTCGAAGCCCTGCTTCGGAGGCCATTAGGTTATTCTCGGGCAAATGTTAGATCTAGAGAGAAAATAAATCGTCTCTGTGGTTCTGATATCTGGAATACTTATACCTATAAACCTTGCCCTGAGGCCAGATTTTGTTTGTATCCAACTTGGATCCATCAAAATCTAACCTATATGGACTGGATGTCATATGAAGGTAAAGAGGATTTGACATGACCATAGCAATGGGGCGTGCGCAAGCCCAGCGAGGATGGTTCGACGTCCTTGATGACTGGCTAAAGCGCGATCG
Source organism: Leptolyngbya sp. (assembly GCA_040374765.1). Lineage (GTDB taxonomy): Bacteria > Cyanobacteriota > Cyanobacteriia > Phormidesmidales > Phormidesmidaceae > Nodosilinea. The sequence goes on along the minus strand of JBEITR010000035.1, from coordinate 64 downwards.
CTTTGTATTTGTTGGTTGGTCCGGCATACTGCTATTTCCCTGCGCCTACCTGGCGGTGGGGGGA
>JBEITR010000115.1:0-3341 GCA_040374765.1 Leptolyngbya sp. | reverse complement strand
TTGAGCACACTGAGGATCACGCCGCTGATAGGGGAAGCCACGGGCATAGACAGTTCCCTGAACTCCTTGGGTCTTACAGTTGACCTGCATCATACCACAGAGATTAAACCAACCTTGGTGGCCGATCGCCGTGGGGAGGGTCACCTCAGTGCCGACGGTTTGATGACCCTCCAGAAAAGGCCAATCCGCACGGGGATAGTTATCATCATCGATCGCAATAATGACATCGCACTTATCTCTATAGGCCATTAAAAAGCCAACATTGCGCCGATTATCGGTTTTCCAGGGAATTTCTGCTGCTAATTCTGGAAAGGGAGCCAAAAACTCCTCCTGGGCTGCTGGATCGAGGTAAATCCAGGGCAGTCCTTGGCTACGATAAAACTCAACTTTCTGCTGACAAGATTCTGGGGTGGAGAGGTCACCCACCACATAAAATCTAATTTGTTCTAGCTGATCATGCTGTTTGAAATGTTCATAATATGCATCTAGGAAGTCACCTGCATAAATTGTGGTGACAACAATACCAAAGATTTTTGACATGGGCATAGAATCTACTATATTGATTGGCTAACAGAATTGTTTCCAGTGTTGGAAGGGCAGAAAATACTTAAGACCTAACTTAGCTCGAACTTGTAAGGCTAACGTTTTCCCACCGCCTAGGGCGATCGTTCGATCCAGCCAAGTCTGTGCAAGTTCTAAACAGTGACAGGCTAGTTCAAGGTATCCTTGCCTGCGGGAGAGGTGGTAAGTATCAGAGTAGCGACGCATAATTGCCTCGCAATGATTAGCGGTTAGGGGCAGGTTTTGTTCCTTGAGGAAGGTTAGATTATTCTGCATAACAGCATGAATGCCTTGAAACCAGCGCTCTGGATCGTGATGTTGGTCTCGTCCGTCGGGCAGACGACGATACAATGCGCCTTGGCTGGCGGAGTAAGCCACGGGGTAGCGGGTTAGCAGTCGGAACCAAAAGGCTGTGTCTTCACTCAGGTAGGGATCGAGTTCTTCGACCCAAAGATAAGGAGACTGAAGGATGTCTCGCCTGACGAGGGCGGCATGACAGGCCCAGGGCGCACCGGCGATCGTAGACTGCCGAAAGCTCAGGGTTGCTTCGGGATAGCCAGCCGGTTGTTTGAAATGACGTATGTTTGGGGAGTCTTCGGAGAATTCCTGCCAAGCTCCGGCAACGATGGCAATGTCAGGATGATTCTGGGCTACGGCGAGAAGGTTGCTGAGATGATCCGGCAGGATGAGATCATCGGCATCTAAGAAACAAACCCAATGACCTTGCGCCTGCTTTAATCCAAAATTGCGGGGTAGACCGGGACCACCAGTGCGTTCCAAACAAGATAGAAGCTGAATTCTGGGGTCTGAATAGTGCTGGACTAGCTTTTCTCCGCCATCTGTCGATCCATTATCGATGACCCAGAGTTCCCAGTCTTGAAGCGTTTGTGCGAGGACAGATGCGATCGTTTCCTGCACATAGGCAACCTTATTGTGGAGTGGCATGACCAGGGAAACTGTTGGGTTATGTTGCTCCATGTAAACGTCACGATAGGTCAAATGTAACTTAATGATCTGGCTCAAGACCTAACTACCCTGAAAATTGGGAAACCAATCATTTTCGCTATAAAACTGTGGGGCAATATCAGCAACACCTGCTTGAATTTGATCAATTTCCTTGAGAGATAAAAATGAGCGCCATGCCCAAATATTCGCTTGACTATCTCGATAAAGTTGGTGATGTGAATGTTCTTGCTGCTTTGAGAGTCTGGGCTTATTATAGTCAACGACTCTATCTTTTACTTCAGAGGTGAAAGGTAAGTTTAACTGTTGAAAAAGAGACTCAAACTCAGTTAAAGGAGATCTGGATAAATCTTCATGGCGCACAAACACCCAATCCGGGTGTTCGACTTGGTATTGGGCGATCGTGTAATGGAAAATTCGCCAGAGTAAAATGCCCTGTTCAATTAAATCTGGTGAACTATTAGCATAGGTTTTAATTTCATCTTGAAAGTAAGCTAATCTAGATTCTATCAACTCTGGTTGTCTTAAGAACTGATCAAAAGAGAATGTCCAATTTACTTTTTTTAAGCTACTAATGAAAGCGGCAGGGTGTCGAATTAAAATGACTACACGGGCTTTAAATTGAGCGGAAAACCACGGAGCCGAGAACAAAGCAATTGGATCTTTAATAACGGGTTGACGATCAAGCGTATGTCTCAATAGACACTTGCCGTATCCCTCTAAGTGACGGTAATAGGTACTCCACCGCATCCCTTGAGTTGAGGACACAAAGCAAGGATGATAGCTTCTACCCATTCTGTGGGATAGATAAAGGCGAAAAAGCTTTTCCTCGTCGGGTGTAACGGCATGAAACCAGTGCTTGATAGGAACCTTTGGACAGTGTTTCCCATGAGTGGGGTTAAAGGGTTCACCTACAAAATGTGTATTGGGTGAGGTGCTCAATATGCGGCCAACCCAAGTTGATCCTGATCGATGAGAGCCAGTAATTAGGATGGGAACCTTCATTATTTCAATAGGCTGGAAAAATTCACAGCAAGAAAATAAATTCTCTGCTCCCTGGTGAGAGCAGAGAATCAAGCCAACAAATTAATGGTTAGCTAAAGGTAAAGTCAGCCCCATCTATGCCGGAATTAACATTGCTAATAAGTCCAATGACTTCATTGGTTGCAGCAATCCGAATTTGAGTGCTAGTTCCTGAGGGGTTCAGGACAATACTATAGTCACCAATGTCACCCCCAAGCTGGGCTAGTTGAATCAAATCTTGTCCGTTGGTAAAGTCGATAATATTAGCATAGTCACCACCACCGGCTGTGTAGTAGGCCGTACTAGTAGCCCCGAGTACAAAGGTGTCAACTCCAGTTGATCCGGTCAGACGATCGACTTCACCGGCACCTATGGAACCATTTCCTGCACCGTTTAGGGTATCGTTTCCTAAGCCTCCAACCAACACATCGTTCCCTAGACCACCAATCAAAGTATCGTTCCCATCATTACCTTGCAGGTTGTCAGCCCCATTGCCTCCGGTGAGGGTATTGATGCCATTGTTCCCAATCAGGCTAATGCCACTATTGTTAGATGTGATAGCGTCGAGGGCACCTGTTCCGAGGAGAACCAGTTGCTCAACGTGATCGGGCAAATCATAGGAGATGCTAGCTGTGATGAAGTCATTTCCCTCGCCGGCAGCTTCTATCACAACGTCCGCAGCGTTGTCTACCTGGTAGCGATCGTCTCCTCCCAGGCCAGTCATGATATCAGCACCGCCTCGTCCATCTAGAAAGTGGCTCTCTGGGGATCACGCCGAAGACTGTGTAGTAAAT
>JBEITR010000083.1:0-8444 GCA_040374765.1 Leptolyngbya sp. | reverse complement strand
TATACCCTCTGGCTCTACTACCACCGCCTCACCGATCAAACCCTCTACACCGGCATCAACGACTTTGTAGAGCCCAAACTGCACCAGGTTACCCAGACCACCACCCAGCTCCGCAGCCAGCTCAGCCGCACCCGCGATGAAGATAAACGCCTGGAAACCCTCCAATCCCTCGAGCTAGAACTGATCGAGTTCCGCGACGAACTGCTCCGCATCGCCCAGCTCCCCTACAAGCCTAACCTCAACGACGGTGCCCAAATCACCACCGCTCCCCTCTGGCCGCTCTTTGGCCTGAAAAAGTGGCAGACCAAACTCAAAGACACCTGGAAAAAACTAGAGAAGGGCGACTACGACTGGGCACACCTGGCCTACAGCATTTGGCCAGACCGGGTACGCGAGAAGTGCAAGGGGGATAGGTCGCTGGCCATAGCTCACGACCTCGAAGCACTCTACGAAGCCCCGCCCGAGAAACCCAAAAAGAGCCGCCGCCCCCGAACCTAGCCCATAATTGAACCAGTACCCCACCCCAGGAGGACTCTACAAGGATGGAACAGGCCACCATAGAGCAAGCCCTACTAGAGCAAGTTCGCGCCCTTACCCCTGCACAACAGCAAGAAGTCTTAGACTTCGCCGCCTTCCTGCGTCAAAAAACGCCACAAACCGTTCCCAAACCCCGCACCCCTGGGCTTCACAAAGGTGACCCATGTTGGATGGCCGACGATTTTGACGCTTCCCTGTCAGATAGTTTTTGGCTGGGCGAAGAAAAATGTCCTGTTCAACCCCGTATATCCTGACGTCTAACTCCTGAAAGCACCATGACCCTACAAGATTTGCTCCAAGAGGCTACCCAACTATCCCTCAAGGAAAAACTTCAACTTGCGACTCAACTGCTGCACTTAGTCGATCTCCAGATAGCGAATCCTGAAGTATCAGCGCTAGAAAGTTCTAATAATATCGACGCTCAAGAGGGCAGCATCGGTTATCTCATGACTCATCCTATTCCTGTTTATGACTTTAAGCCTCTGAGTCGAGACGAGATCTATGACCGTTAGTGAGCGCTGTTTTGTCGATTCCAACATTTGGATCTATGCCGCGACCCAATCTGAAGATGCAGTTCCGGATCCACGTCATCATGCGGCCAGAGATTTAATTGCAAGTATTAATCCTTACATCTCCACCCAGGTGATCAATGAAGTCTCAATCAATCTGATCCGGAAATTTAAGTTCAGCGAGGCTCATGTTCAAACACTCATTCAATCGTTTTATCAGAAATACACCGTCTGCCAGCTAGATGAAGGTATTCTGCTCAGAGCCCCTACGCTACGAACCCGCTATCGCTTTTCCTTCTGGGACTCCATTATTGTTAGTACTGCTTTACAGCACCAATGCCGCGTTCTCTACACCGAAGATATGGGCGATAACTTGGTGGTTGACGATACGTTGACCATTGTCAATCCATTCCGTGAATTACCCAATTAATTGTTTTACCCGCTGCTGAGAACTATGGGCATTGCTGAATATATCCGAGACGATATCCTCAAATTGCGCCTCAAGGCAGAGTGCCTGGTCGTCTACGACCCAGACCAGCGCTATCGCGACATCTGCCTAGACATGGCCGAAGAGCAAGTCGCCGTCATCGATACCTCAGCCAGCAGCATCGAAAGCCGCGAGCAGGCCCAAACCGCCTTCCTCAAAGTTGCTAGCGGTAGCTTAAAGGGCATGGTCATCTACGTCCCTACCGCTGCCCCCGCCACCGATGGGCAACGACAAAAAGATCCTTTTTCCATCTATGTTCAATGTGGAGCCCAGTTCCCTGAAAGTGACGGCGACGAATACTTTAACCTTTGCCTGAAAGCCAAGCCCGAACATAACACCGAGATTCGCCGTATTTTCCAAAACAACCCCAGTCCACCCTTTGCCGCCATCGATGCCGTCGGCGGTGGCATTAGCTGGCCCCAACTGCGAACCACACTCCAGGCCGACTCCGCCGTCGATATCCTGATTGCCTTTCTCCTGCCCACCGCTGCCCAGCAGCAGGCGATTAAAACCCAAACTGGCTGGCTACCTGAGGCTAAAGACTTCTTCAAAGCTACCCTTGGGCTTACCCTCAAAACTCGGGCCAAATCCTGGAGCCCCATCGCCGACGAGCTATGGCGATTTGTGCTGTTTAGTGAATTTGTCTTTGACCTGCCCGAACCCTTGCCCGAAGCCCTCCAGGCAGTTCCCTATGGCCCCCCTGAGGCGGAAGTGCTGGTGTGTGACCTGTGCAATCGCCTACGCAATGATCAGCGCTACCAGGAAGCCTACCTGGAGCGGGCAGAAGCCATCGAAGCCGAACTAAACCTGCCCCCCCTCTGTGCTGACATTGAAGATCTCGGCCAGCTCAATACCTTCCCCTTTGAAGAGAGAACCTTTCTCCAGCGAGCCGTTCAGGGCATCCTCAATGGTGATCTAGACGTTACCCGTAACCTGCTGACCCGCCACAGCCAGTCCATCTGGCGCAGCAAGGGAGAAAACCAAGAGCAGTGGTCCCTGCTTCAGACTGCTCTCAACCTGATCGTCACCTGCGAAGATGTTGACCGGCAGCTACCCGAGTTTGGCCGCAGCCAGGAGAGCTTGATCAATGCCTACGTTGAAAGCCTACGCCAGATCGATCAGCGTCAGCGAGAGCTAGAGGAAAGCGTTGGCAATGCAGTTGCCCTGAGCGATTCCCTTGATGCTGTTTTAGAAACTGCCCGTGGCTGCTACCGACGGCTGACCGAAAAAATCCAGATGATTTTTACCCGGCAGATCGAACACAGCGGTTGGCCCCCTCAAAACCGTCTAACCAATACAGAGGTCTTCAAGCGGTTTCTGGCCCCTCGGCTTAGCGAGAAAGGGCAGCGCCTGGCGTACCTGATGATTGACGCCCTGCGCTACGAGCTGGGTATTGAGCTAGAGAAGCTGCTGAGCGAAATTGGCATCGTTGAAATGCACACCGCCTGCGCCCAATTGCCCACCGTTACCCCGATAGGGATGGCCAGCCTGTTACCTGAAGCCCATAACAGCCTTATCCTGGATATTGATCAGGGCAAGCTGGTACCCAAAATTGGCGATACTGTCCTTGGCAATGTAACCCAACGGATGGGATATCTGAAAAAGCTATTGGGCGATCGCTTCGCCGAAATGACCCTAAGAGACTTCATTTCTAAAAAGAACCCCAGAGTTGAGCCCACCGTTGATTTACTGGTGCTCCGCAGTACTGAGATTGATAGCCAGCTAGAGTCTAACCCCGAAGATACCCTCAGCCTGATCCCCAAAACCCTGAAGCAAATTCGGGTGGCGCTAACCAAGCTGGCCAAACTTGGCTTTCAGGAGGCGATTATTGTTAGCGATCACGGATTCTTCCTTAATGCCCAGGCTGAAGCAGGGGATGTCTGCACTAAGCCCCAGGGCAACTGGCTCTATACCGCCCACGATCGCATGCTGTTGGGCAACGGCACCGCCGACGCCCATAACCTGGTGTTGAGTGTCGATAAACTTGGCATTCGCAGCAACGCTGACCAGGTTGCCCTACCGAAGACCATGGCCCCCTATCGAGCCGGGCATCTCTATTTCCACGGTGGCGCTTCTTTGGCGGAGGCGATCGTGCCCGTCTTGGTCGTGCGCTTAGACAGCGAGCCTTCAGAAAAATTAGAGCAGTTCCAGGTAGAGCTCAGCTACAAACGTGGCTCAAAACGAATCACCACCCGCCTCCCCCGCATAGAACTCTCCCTGCTAGCAGGCAACCTATTCTCCCAAACCAGTACCTGCGAATTGCTCCTAGAAGCCCAAGATGCCCAAGGAGAAGTGGTGGGCGAACCGCGTCCCAGTGAAGACGTCAACCCCGCCACCAGAACGATTACCCTCTTCCCTGGGGAAACTAAGCAAATCGTGCTGCGAATGGATGCCATGTTTGAGGGTAAGTTTACTATCAAGGCTCTCGACCCAAACACCCTGAGAACTTACGCTAGCCTCAACTTAGAAACCGACTACACGGTCTAGATCCCATGGACAAGCTTGATCAACAGCTCAACGACATCTTTGAAGGCAAGGTTGTCCGTAAAGACTTGCTGCACCGGATCAAAAAGGGGACTAACGTTCCCACCTTTGTGCTGGAATTCCTCCTGGCTAAATACTGCGCCAGTAGTGATCAGATCGAAATTGACGCCGGCATGGAAGCCGTGCTAGCAACCCTTCAGGACAACTACGTCCGACCTGACGAAGCTAACGCCGCCCAGTCAAAGGTGGCGACCAGAGGTCACTATCGATTCATCGATAAAGTTCACGTACGTTATGTAGAGAGGGAAAAGCGTCACTGGGCCGCACTGGAAAACTTCAACTCCCAACGTATTGCGATTAGCCAACAACTCTACCGAGATAATGACCGGATGCTAGAAGGAGGCATTTGGGCTGAGGTCACCGTCGCCCACAACGCCATTGAAGAAGATGACTACGCCTTTTATATCGAAGACCTCCGCCCCATCCAACTTAGTCGCTTTAACTTTGCAGCCTATGCTGAAGGCAGTGAAGCGTTTAACCGCGATGAATGGCTAGAAATTATCCTGCGTACAGTTGGGCTTGAGGCCACCAAATTATCGCCACGGCAACGGCTTCACTACATCGCTCGCCTTGCACCCCTGGTAGAACCTAACTACAACTTTATTGAACTTGGGCCCAGGGGTACGGGAAAGTCCTATTTTTTTAGCGAGTTTTCCCCCTATTCCACCCTGGTGAGCGGTGGTCAAGCCACCAAAGCCACCTTGTTCTATAACAACGCTCGGGGCAAGGTTGGCTTAGTAGGGTTTTGGGATACGGTAGCCTTTGATGAAGTCGGCGGTATCAAAATCAAAGATCCAGACACCATCCAAATCATGAAAGATTTTATGGCTAACGGACGGTTTTCCCGTGGGGTAGAAATTATTGCCGATGCCAGTCTGGCCTTTGTAGGCAATATTGACATGTCCGTTGAACAGATCGTCAACTCTAGTCAGTACGACCTTTTCCAACCCCTACCTAGCCAGTTTGACCTGGCTGTGATGGATCGCTTTGCCTGTTACCTACCGGGCTGGGAAATGCCCAAAAATAGCAGTGAATACCTGACCAACCGTTATGGCTTCATTACTGACTACCTGGCAGAAGCCTTTCACTATGCCTTCCAGCACACCAACCGCTATGAAGAAGTGACTAAGCGCATTCGTTTGGGTGCAGCCGTAGAAGGTCGGGATGAGAAGGGCATCAAGAAAACCGTGGCAGCTTTCCTAAAGATCCTGCATCCCTCCACCAGCCCCACCGATGATGAATTTGAAGAATACGTAGCCTACGCTGTTGAGTCTCGCCGACGAATTAAAGAACAAATGAACAAGCGCAAACCCGATGACGAGTTTGCCAAAATCAATCTTTCCTACCTTAGCCATCAGGGTAAAGAGGTGATTATCTATTGCCCTGAATCCCAAAATGCACCGGCCACTCAAAATCCAACCCGTCACACCCTTGAGGAAGAAACGGTAGCGACCATAGTCCAACCTCAACCCTCCACGCCAACCGCCATTTCCCAAACCCTAATCCCCACTAATGGATCTCTGATCCCTCAGTCTTCCCCTGCCGAAGAACGGCATTTCACCATTTACTACGGTGACACTGGCCATAGTTATGACTCTATTTTTAGCCCCTATTTCCAAGGTGCCCAGACAATTAGAATTGAAGAACCCTATATTAGGGCACCTCATCAGATTCAGAACTTCGTTCGCTTCTGCGAGACCGCTGTTAAGGCAGCAACCGTTAAACGTATTGAGCTAACCACCAGCTACGACAACGAGACTCCCATCGCTGAAATTCAAGATAAACTCAATGACCTGCAACAAAGCCTATTAGAACTCGACATTGTTCTCGACATCCAGCTTAATGAAAATCTCCACGATCGCGAAATTCGGATGGATAATGGTTGGGTTATAAAAATTGGTCGTGGTCTTGACTTTTACCAAAAACCAGATAGCTGGTTTGGTATTGGTGTCAATGATATGAGTCTTCGCAAATGCCTGGAAACTAAGGTCGATATCTATCGAGACTGTTAGAACTCACCTCCCTCCTCGACAGTCCTACTCCGGCTAGTGCCATACGTCCCAGCGCCATAACCGTTTAGACAAGGGGGTATGCTTATCTACTACCAGAGGTATTAGGTACTATTGCCTAAATCAATCCCCCGATTTACACCGCACCCAGCTACCCTCCCCGATCGCACCGGTGGGGTAGGCCTCAAAAATACGGTTCACCGCCAGGGCGTAGCCTTCGTAGGTGTGGGCGGTGGCGGTGGTGAGCAGGGTCTCGATCAATTTCTGGGTGAAGAAGGGGGAGAGGGTAAACAGCCGCAGGGCCCTGACCACCATGCCGGGCCAGTCGGTCAAGATTACGGTGAGGGCTAAATGGACCTCGGGGTTGGCCCGGAAGCCATCAAAGTTAGGTAGGGCCTGGGGGTCAAAGCGGGATAGGTGGAAGGGGCACTCGTGCCAGGGCACCAGCAGGCGGGCGGGCTGGGGTTGGCCAAAGCCTTTGGTTGAGCTGAGTTCAAAGATCCGAAAGCAGACGAAGGGAAGGTGGTCGATAACATTTAGACCCATCTCAAATACCCCCCGTTGTACGCCCCTGATCTCCTCCGGTTTGAGGTTATCCAGGCTGATCACCAGTTCGCACTGGTTGTCTACCCAACTGAGCAGGGGGCCGGGGGCTTCGTGGCGGCGGTTGAGGCGATCTCCGATACTGATGGATTCCAGGTAGCCTGTCATAGGTCGGGGAGGGTGGCAGTAGTAGCAGCATAGCAAAGGGGTCGAGTAGATTTGCGGTAGGGTAGCTGGGATCAGGTTGGGTATCTTGAGGGAAAGAAACCTAGGCCTCCAGCGATCGCGATGGCTGGAGGTTTTTATATTCAGTCCCTACCCAGCCGCAATGCTGGCGGCCCTGATCAATCTGGGGCGGGGTAGGGGCTCGTGAACAAGGGATGGGTATCGAAAAGGATGATTTGCTCACGACGGTTTCTGGATAGAGCCCTGATTACTTCACCGGCCTAGGTGCTGGGCTGGGTGGGGTCATCAGATTGGGCGGCGCTATTGCTCCATCAAAAGCTGATTCGCATTGATCCAGGCAATCAGGTGCGGTATTCCGTGTGTCACTATGGCAGCTTGACCCTGGCGGAGAAGGAGCCCTAGGGGTTTGAGTACTCCCCCTGGCTGAGGTCATCTATGGAAACGAAGGTGATCAGGACGTTTCCGCTGTTGAGCCATACAATTTAAGTGAAACCCGACGTTAAGCTGGGTTCCTGAACCTTCTAAAGGTGAACAATGCCTACCTTTACCCTGACTAATGAACAGGTCATTGAATTAGTCAAACAGCTATCCAATGAGCAGCAGATTGAGGTGTTTCGATTCTTGCTGCTACAACAGTGGGGGCAGTGGGAGTCCCTATCCCACTATGGCGTAGATCGGGCTAGGCTCGTGGCTCAAGAACGCCATCAGGACTGGGATGCTATGACCGAGGATGAGCGAGAAGCTTTTATTGACGAAGTTGTGCACGAAGATTAGTGCGATACACAGTTGTTTTTGACACCAACATTTTGATTGCGGCTTTGTTGTCCACAAATGGCAATCCCTTTCGGTGTTTGGCTTTGGCCAGAATTGGGCAGGTGGAGTCGGTGACCTGTCAAGAAATTCTGGATGAGTTTGCTGAAAAGCTGATCCTTAAGTTCAAGTTTTCCCAGGACATGGCAGCGGCAGCGGTTGAACAAGTACGCAACGTCTCTCGGCTGGTTGAGATCTCTACTGAGTTGAAGGCGGTGGAGGCTGACCCAGACGACGATATGGTGATCGAGTGTGGTGTGGTTGGTAACGCTACCCATATTGTGACTGGCGACAAGCATCTTTTGTCATTAGGGTCATACCAAACGATTGCCATTGTTAGGGCGACTGAGTTTGTCTTGTTACTGGCCCAGGTTTGACAGTGCCAGCCAGGTTATTGAACTGGAGTAGGCGGAGGTCGGTGATCTCGCCTCTATTGGAGCGGGGGCGATCTTTGGCTCAATCAGGTGGGCATATTACTTGAGTAACCTCAGTTCGGGATGAGGAAAGGAGGGGCTCTGTAAGCTGAAATTACCTAAACGATTCAGCCGGCCCCCCTATGAACAGTCTAGAAGAGCTGTTTTGCCATATTTGTAATAGCTAGGACTTTATCTGACACTCCGTGTAAACTAGTACTGACTTAGGAGTGTCACCATGAATACCCAAGAGAAGATTGTGAAGAACAAATTGGGTCTGTTAAACTTGGCCAAGACCCTCGGCAACGTATCCCAAGCCTGCAAAGTAATGGGGGTCTCGCGCGATACCTTCTACCGCTACCAGGAATTATACGAAACGGGTGGCGAATTGGCCTTGCAAGAAATT
>JBEITR010000036.1:0-32611 GCA_040374765.1 Leptolyngbya sp. | reverse complement strand
GCTGCATCAGCGTTCCATTAGGGCGGGGTTCACGCCCGTTTTTCACAACCTGGTGGCTCTGGCAGTGAGGACAGTCCATAACTTTGGGGTAATTGCACTATAGCCATTTTACCTATCATCGCTTACCAGACCAGTGCCCGCTATTCCTCGGAGTGAATTTATTCCGTCTTAAGTTACAAGCCGTTGATAGAATAAATCATAATGCTGCATTCATTTGGCGAAGGATGACGTTTGTAGGCCAATATCCCCATGATTCAATAATCCTATAATCTTTAAGCTTGAAGAGTTCCAGGGCTTCAAACTCTATTCTAGAATTGGTAGGTTCTATACCAAGAAAATTACCAAGGTGGGTGGCACTAAAATGACCTCGAAAAGCGACCTTATCTTCTTCTTCGATCAGATCATCAATCACTACCTTAATATCTGGAAACGATTTATGAGTAGCTTTCAAAATTACGATGGCATCCGTAATACTGCGAACACTAGGTAAGCTATGGTCATAATAGTCCGGTGCCATACAGTCGTAAATACTATCGTAGTCTTGACTATTATAAATTTCAAAAAAGTTTCTGACTATATCCTTATTACTCATTAAATTCATAGGTTATAAACTTCCTTATCAGTAACTAGTGAACATCCTGCCCGCTATTTCTGAATCGCAGGCAAGAGAATTTGATCAATACTTTCTAGGGTGTTAGTATCTAGCCTTACTCCTGATGCTGCAACATTATCAATGAGGTGTTCTGGTCGACTCACCCCAATGATGGCAGAGGCAAGATACTCAGATCGTAAAACCCAAGCCAGGGCGAGTTGAGACAGGGTCAAACCCAAATCTTGAGCAATAGGTTTTAGGTTCTGAACCGCAACCAAGTTTGATTCAGAAAACAACTCGCGCAATAGGTAGGCGTTCATTCTTTTATTAGCTGCGCGCGAACCTTGAGGAGGTGCTTGACCGGGTTGATATTTACCGGATAAAATTCCCTGCGCTAGAGGTGACCAAGCGAGTTGGCCGATGCCATGGTCAGCACATAAAGGAAACACTTCAGTCTCTGGATCGCGCCAGAACATTGAATATTGGGGTTGACTGGCAACGAAGGGTTCTAAATTCTTCAAGCTACAGGCAGCTTGAATTTGTTCGGGACTCCACTCGCTGAAGCCAATATAGCGAACCTTTCCCTGTCGTACAATTTCTGTTAAGGCTGTCATGGTTTCTTCTAGGGGCGTCTCTGGATCATAGCGGTGACATTGATACAAATCGACGTAATCAGTACCTAATCGATGTAGGGAGGCATCAATTTGTTTTTTAATCTGGGAAGCCGATAGTCCTCGATCTGTTGGTGAAGTTGGGAAAAAAACCTTAGTAGCCAGACTATAGGAGGATCGATCAAGGTTCTTCAATGTGTCGCCAAGAAATGATTCGACCCTACCTGATGCATAGGAATTAGAGGTATCAATTAAGTTAATGCCGAGATCCAATGCTTGATAAATACAGGCTTTAATATTAGCCTCATCTACTCCCTCGCAAATTCCCCAGGTACCAAGACTGATTTCAGAAACATACAATTCACTATTACCTAGTTTTCGATATTTCATGAATCGAATAAATACTTGCTATTACAATTAATACTAGATTGATGTATTACATCGAATTGGGATCGGTAAGATGTACCTAAACTCACCGAAGCCGATATCTAACTTTTAGAGAGAAAAAGTCTGTCTGATTGCTTGATACGCCTTCTGCTGGATTTCTAGGGCTAGCCAGGTGACGTGAACGAAATAACAGTCTAGCTTATCTTCGCAGAGTGGGTTATTATCGTAGGTATGGGTGTAGCAAAATTTTAAATTGCTATCAATATCCATCTTTAGAAGATTAAGTTCTAAGTTTTCTAGCATGAATTTTGAGAGTGCGCGCTGATCGCAGTAACGGTGTCGAATCATATACTTGTCGACAAAGTTATTAGCGATATGATTTAACATCCTTAAATAAGCCCATTTATAGGCAATGATAAAGCCACTGTTGAGATATTTCGCAGGCTGTCCTGTGTAATTTTCTAGAAAAAAAGGTAGTACTTCAGATCTGTGGTGGCAGAACACAGTTTCTGCTCCTGTAATCAGATCTTTCCCTGTCTCCTTGAAATCCACTACTAGTTTTTCAGGATCGTAACGAATACATAAGACATCGTAAGCATCGGTAAAAACGACAATAGTGTCATCTGAAATATCAGTAGCAGAAGCCAAAAAATCTCGAATTTTGAATATCTTTGAAAGATTTCCTAGGTCGGGACAGTAATTAGATAGTATGTGCAAGTTATTCTTTAAAGATGCTTTTAGCGGCTCTACCTTTGGACTGTCGGCATCGCACAAAGTAAAAAAAAATGGCTCTTTACTCATAGTGACTCCTGAAAATTCTATCTAATTGCGACAAGGTAGTTAAACGTTAACGATGATATGCTTTAGATTTTGTGGAGGTAAACTGCCCTATATGTTCCTATTTTCGGTACGAAAAAGCTAGGTCTTACCATGGAAATAGTCTTCAAGATGAAGCTTTAGCTAGTGCATGAACGTAAAAATCCTCAAGCTTATGAACTTGACTTTTAATATCATATCGCTGTTTGGCTGAGAGAAAACCATTGGCTTTAATTTTTTCTCTCAGTGCACTATTTCCTAGAATCTCAAGTATTCCTTCAGCAATCTGATCGCTATTTTTGTAATCTACAATCCAGGCATTTTCTTGATGGACTGCATGATCTAACGCACTACCTGAGAGCGTGATGATAGATGGTATCTTTGCCAGCATGGCTTCTACATAGACCTGACCAAAAGTTTCCTGAATATCATTAATAGGCGCGTGGACAAAAACATCAAATAGCTGGAACAGTGAAAATAGGTCATCCTCGAAGGGAATCTCAATATAGCTATCCTCAGGTAGTTTTTCTAAACTACGAATGATAGATAAGACATCATCGTATTGGGGAGCGACAACATCCTCTTTACTCGCACTTCGCATTTTTTCTGCTAATTCAGTTCGATCAATGTGTGTTCCCGAGAGAATCAGTAGAGCGTTAGGATAAGTTTTAAGAATCTGCTGATAAGCTTCGATAACGTATTCAATACCTTTCCACTTTACGTATCTAGCGGCAACACCAATAATAGGACGACGTTCTTTGTTTCCATGCTGACCTAGATACTTTGCCTTTAACTGCTCAACTCGCAAAGGATCTATATTTTCAAACTCTTCAATGTCAAATCCTGTAGGGATGACAGTGATCTTATCCTCGGGTATGCCGTCTTCAATCATACCTTGCTTACTTTTATTAGTGACAGCAACTACATGGGTAGCGCAATCCCAAATTAAACGGTGCTTACTGGAAGGATGGCGGTTGTAGTAGGGCAGCGGAGGATGCTCACGATGAAAAACTCGAACAGGAACTCTGGCATAATAAGCAGCCTGCATTCCAACTAAACTTCCTGCAAACCAATGGGTTTGAACAATATTGGTTCCACGTTTGGTGAGATGGTCATAAACAAACTTAACAGCCTCTGGCGTATCTTTATAGTCGGTAAAGGTTGTGACCGTACAGGGAATGTTCATTTCCCTTAGAAAATCGATGATCGGATCGTTCTCACCCAGGATGACATAGTCGATTTCAAATCGATCTTTATCGATATACTTTGCATTCAGCTCAAACGGAACCCAACGGATATGATGGGTAAAGACATAGGTTACTTTGATTCTGTGATTATTCTCTATAATCATAGTTTCACACCCATACGAACTTCTTTGTCAACCCGAACAAGCATTGGTCTAGGCACTTTATTGAAGTAGTCATCGGTCGCTTTTCGTGAGCCAGCCCAAACACCATAGTCATCAATAATTAAAACACCTCCGGTGGAGAGATTAGGATAAAGCAACTCAAACTCTAGAGCGGTGGATTCATACCAATCGGTATCAAGTCGCAGGAGTGAGATAGGGTCTGGTTGAGTTACTGACAAGGTTTTCATCACATCTCCTTGCACGAACTCAATCTCAAATTCAAAATTATGGTCGAAGAAGACCTTTTGAACGTCCTCTAACGAGGCGTAACACCAGCCAATGGCATCTCCGTATTCTTCCATCATCTCAAAGCCGCTACGACCATATTTGTCTATATCAAATTCAGTGGGCGTGGGCATTCCGGTAAATGTGTCATAGAGATAGAGTTTTCGATCAGAAACATTTCGTAATTTTAGAATTAAGGCGACTAGTAATGAGCTGCCTCCTCGCCAAACGCCGCATTCTACAAAATCCCCTGGTATATGGCGATCTAGAACATAGTTGACTGCTGTATAAAGAGCGTAGAGTGCCTCTACGCTAGTCATGGTGTAGGGTTTGACTTGTTTGAATAGGTCCATGAAAGTTGAGTCTTTGCTCATATCTGGCGTGATCGTATCTTTCATAGTGACTTGATGCTTACTAGAAAAGACGATCAAGCGTTCATCGGTGACATTTAAATTCTGTGAGTTCATAATCTTATCCAAAATGAGTTAACAAGGCTACATTAGACTAACTTTACAAAAGCAAGCATCCCATAGCTGAAGATTCCTGCTAGTCCTACTGGTTAGGGGATGACCGTAGGACGGAGCCAAGCACTATGCCTTCATTTCCCCTGAGTTGTAAGACATTTCCTAGCTGACCACCTTGACGATCCATAAATGTAGAGATCAAAATTGTTGATTGGTTGCGAAACTCCTCTGGTAATATCCATTCTTGATATTCGGAACTAAGGTTTAAGGCGATTACCAGGTCTGAATCTTCGTTAAATCGTCGGTAGCAAAAAAGTTGAGACGGCGCATATAGGGATACATATTGCCCCAGCTGAAGCACTGGATATTGTTTACGTAGGGTTAGCAAGGATTGGGTCAACCAAAGAAAAGACCTAGAGTTTCCTTTCTGTACATCCACATTAATCGTGCTGTAGTCATAGGTGATTGGTAACCAGGGATAGACTGAGCTGGCACAAAATCCTGCATTTGCAGAGCTATCCCAGAGCATGGGTGTTCGTTCAGGATCTCGTCCAACGCCTATACCAGGGGCTTTTTTCTCCCAGGGATCTTGAATGTGCTCAGAAGGCACCCAGGCATCTTCCATGCCTAGCTCGTCACCGTAGTAAATGGTTGGAGTTCCCCTCAAGGTTAATAAGAGCATCATACCAACCTTAGCTTGTGCCTCCCCAATTCTACTGGCGACTCGATGTTTATCATGATTGCCTAGAGACCAGTTGGGCCAGGCGTCTTCTGGTAATAGGCGTTCATAACGTTCAACTATTGCCCTAACGGTTTCTGCACTCCAGGTTAAATCACTTGACATTAACTCAGAGTTAAGTGGGAGATGAAATTCGTCGTTAGCTCCGTAGTGTTTGACGATTTCCTCTAAGGGCTTATAGAGTTCAGCTATTAATAGATGATCACCCCGTTGATCCACAAATTTTCGCAACATAAAATTGAAGTCATGAATGTCTGGGACATTTTTATTAAAAACTTCAAACAGTAGGTCAGAAGGTTCCATACCTGGGTGCCAATTTGGGTTTACAGGATTATCTCGGAACTGTGGATCCTTATAAGCACGATAGGCGGCATCTATGCGAAAACCATCGACTCCCCGTTTCAACCAAAAGTCCAGTACACCCAGCATGGCTTCTTTGGCATCTGGATTACGCCAGTTAATATCTGGCTGTTCCTTGAGAAAGGAATGTAGATAATACTGTTCGGTTTTAGCGTCCCACTCCCAGGCTGAAAGTCCGTCGAAACGACCGATCCAATTATTAGGAGGCTTTCCCGCTGCCGTTGGATCTTTCCAGATATACCAATCCCGTTTAGGATGGGATCGGGAACTGCGCGATTCGATAAACCAGGAATGTTGATCAGAGGTATGGGCTGCAACAAAGTCGACAATGACTTTGATATTGCGGTCATGGAGAAGCTGAATGAGTTTGTCTAGGTCATCTAATTTTCCAAAGGTTGGATCAACTCCTTCATAATCGCTAATATCATAGCCAAAATCTGCCATGGGAGAAGGATAAAAGGGTGTTATCCAAACTACATCTATACCCAACCACTCTAAGTAATCTAGCCGTTGAATAATACCGGGAATATCACCAATACCATCTCCATTGGTATCCTGAAAGCTGCGTAGATAGATTTGATAGATAACAGCTGATTTCCACCAACAAGAGTAAGACATAGTTACCAATAATGTTGTAGTAAGTATTCTAAGCCTAAGCGGGAGGAGAACATAAGATCATAGGTCTCCTGCTCATCTGATAATCTTCCTTTTTCTAATAGAAGTTCGGCATCGGCTGAGTTACGGATACTGTACCAGCTAGAGTGTTCCGGCCAATGTCCAGATTTGAAGTGTTCATCTGCTAATTCTGTTTGTGTAACAAAGACTAAGTCGACTTCGCCCGTAATTGGGTTTCCAGATATACCAATGAATTGAGTATTGGTTTTATTTAAAGCCATCCTTAGGTGTATTTCCTCTCTCAGTTCTCGCTGAGCGTCCTGATAGAAATTTATCTCATTAATATTGGAGGAGAATTTTGCCCAACCTGATATAAAGCTAAGAACGTCTTTGTAATCTGAGGTCTGAGATCGCTTACCAATGTAAACATGCCCATTAGCTGTTAAAGGCACAACTACTACTCCCATGCCTCTAGCAAAGTAGGCATAGGGGTCCTGATAAGTCTTTAGACCACGCAGCATTAGTCTTAAAGCATCTACCGGATGACGATGGATATCTAAACGGCAGCGAGGATAACTGGTAGGGCCTACTTCTAGGAGTAGGGTATTTCCATCTTGAGCCCAAAACCCGGTGGCACCGGCTCCAGACCATCGAACTTTGCGATCGTCATAACTTCCAGGTTGTGATCCATCGGTCAGAATACCGAGGCTGATGTGGGGATTAATAACTGTTTTTAAGTAAGCCTGAAACTCGGGGTTGATCACTTCGGAATCAAGACTTTGAGGACCATACCCTTCCTTAACTTTAATCTCAGTTATGTCACAGACTTGATCCCAGGAAATCCAATGGATAAAGGTACGTTGCTGAAATAGGGCCTCGGCTAAGGCGGATCCCTTTGGAAAATCAGCTAACGCTGATGCAACTTGCTCACAGTAATCTACATAATCATGAGCTGGATTGAAAAACGGCTCATGCACTGGTAGAGGCCTCAAAGGAGCGATAAAAGTCGCAAATTTTTTCGATCACGAAAAATAATTCATCATCAGTCAAACCATAGGATGAAGGTAGAGAAATACCCCGATTATAAGCTTTCACACTGGTGGAATAATTAAGATTTGAATTACTCCAACCTTCATAACAAGGTTGGAGGTGGAGTGGACAGAAAAAGAGACGGGTTTGAATACCTTGGCTAGTTAAGTAGTCTGCGAGTTCAGCTCGATTTTCAGCATAGAAAGATGTAAACCAATGTACAGGCTGACATCTTGGATCAATGGGATAAGGTTTTAGCTGAGGAATTTTTTCTAAACCGGCCATATAGGCGTCATAAATTTGCCCTTTTCGTCGAATAATCTCAGGTAGCTTTTTAAGTTGGGCAATACCAACAGCAGCCTGCATTTCAGTTATTGAGAAATTAAATCCGATATGTTCATGTATAAAGGTACCTCGATGGGAACGACCATGATTTTTGAGGCGGCGACAAATTTCAGCCGTAGTATCGTTATTGGTCAGAATAATTCCACCTTCGCCGCAGGTAATCGTTTTATTACCGTAGAAGGAAATAGCGCCAGCATCGCCATGATAGCCGACATGTTGATTGTTAAATTCTACGCCAATGGCTTGGGCGGCATCTTCAATAACTTTTAATTGAAGTTTTTGGGCACAGGCAAGAACTGCATCTAAATCTACACTCCGACCATATAAATGAACCGGCATAATTGCCTTGGTATTATTGTTTACCAGGGTCGGTACGATATCAAGATCGATTTCTAGCGTCCCGGCCTTAACTGGGCAGAAAATGGGTTTAGCGCCTGCCATGATGACTGCGTTCGAGGAAGCGACAAAGGTCATGTCTGGAACGATAACCTCATCGCCATAGCCAATATCTAGTGCCTTTAAAATACAATATAGGGCGGCAGTCCCATTGCAAACAGCAATAGCATGTTTAGCTCCTGTAAAATTAGCTATGCTAGTTTCAAATTCTTTCGTAACTAGATTTTCTGTCAAGTAGGTTGATTCCATAACCCGCTTAACTTCTTGCCATTCAAGATCGTCTATCCAAGGTTGAATTTGAGGAATCATAAGGGTTCTTACCGATGGTATTGACTAGCAAAAAATTAAATAGATAAGATGCTTATCTATTTATTTGACTCAGTTTAGAGTCGTTAGTAAGGCTAAACTTGATCAGGTATGAGGGTATGAAGATCTTGGTTTTCAGAATTAAAGGGAGTATCTAATAACTGAATATGGACGCTATCCTCAAGGTAGTGAAACCTATGAAGAATATAGGGGGTAATCTTAATCCCTTCTCCTGCGTTGAGAATCAGACTACTCTTCTTGTTGAGGTCATTACAGTCCCATAGTTCTACTTTGACTTGACCAGAAAGAAGGAAAATAAATTCGTTTATTTTTACATGAAAATGATTACCACGAATTTGACCTGCTTGGGTTTTGACAAGATTAACTTCCTGCCAGTTTCCCTGATTTGTTAGACCTAGGAACTCACCTCTTTGGTCTAATGTATGCATGTAATAGGTTATCTTTTCAGGCTCAAGCATGGTTTATGATAAGCATTAATCGTCTAAAAATCTTTAAATTTTAAATACAGATTTTAAATTATTTCATGATAATCATTGATTATGTCGAACATGATTCTATCTAAATTATCATTAGTTGTCTAGTCAAATAAGTTATTCTTAGAGCAATATTTAATCTTTTTTTGCGGTGACAGGTTTAGGGTAATGAAAAGTCTGAATATGACTTAACATCTACAGTTGTTAAGTCAGGTTTGTTGCTTAAACTTAGTGGTGCGGAAAGTCTGGTCAGTGTCAAGACCAAGAGTTTTACCATTTCTGCAGATGGAGAACGACTCGCTCCTGTCTTTCAGCCCCCCTAGGCGCTGTCAATACCCTGGGACTTTAGGGCTATGATGGGCTAATCAGCCTCAGGAAAGCAGCGATGGTGGCACGGGCACAGATTGGCATTATGGGCGGCAGTGGTCTCTACCAAATGGAGGGACTGACCGATCTGCAGGAGGTCCAGGTGGATACCCCCTTTGGCCAGCCCTCCGATGGGATTGTGCTAGGTCACCTGGAGGGGGTGCCCGTGGCCTTTTTAGCTCGCCACGGCCGTCACCATACCCTCATGCCTTCGGAGTTGCCCGCCCGGGCCAATATCTACGCCATGAAGTCCCTGGGGGTGGAGTACCTGATTTCCGCCTCGGCGGTGGGCTCTCTGCAGGAGTCCGCCAAGCCCCTGGATATGGTGGTGCCCCATCAGTTTATTGATCGCACCCGTAATCGGGTCTCTACGTTCTTTGGCGAAGGCGTGGTCGCCCACATTGCCTTTGGCGACCCGGTGTGTTTGCAACTGGCGGGTGTACTGGCGGATGCGGTGGAGGCGTTGCAGTTACCCGAGGTTACCCTGCATCGGGGCGGCACCTATGTCTGCATGGAAGGACCGGCCTTTTCCACCAAAGCAGAATCCGCTGAGGTCTATCGTCGCTGGGGAGCCGCGGTGATAGGCATGACCAATTTACCAGAGGCCAAACTAGCCCGGGAAGCAGAAATCGCCTACGCTACCCTGGCCCTGGTTACCGACTATGATTGCTGGCACCCAGACCATGCCAGCGTTACCGTAGACATGGTGATCCGCAATCTGCAAAAAAACGCCCTCAATGCCCAGCGGGTGATTCGGGAATCCGTGGCCCGGATCGCCGCCCATCCCCCCGCATCGGAGGCCCATTCAGCCCTCCAGCATGCCATTATTACGCCCCTCCACCAGGCTCCCCCCGCCACCCTGAAAAAACTGGAACTGCTGCTGAGAAAGTATTTATAAGGGACAGCCCTGGGGCTTGATCAATCCGGCAGGAGGGAGGTGGTTGGTTGCAGCAGCAGGGTCTGCAGTAACCCCAGGCCCTGCTCAAGGCCAACCTGGGCGATCGGGGACAGGCTTTCGCCATAGCCCATGTGAATGCTGGGCAGCAGCAGGGCGTAGGCCAGTGGCGAGTGACCGTAGAGGGTCTCGGCCAGCGCCAGGATTTGGGTCGGATGGGCGTGATGCATCCCCAGGTTGGGGCTAGAACCGCCCCTTAACCGCTCTAACCGCAGGGGGCTGGGGGGATTTTGGGGAGAGGTGGCGTCAACAAAAATCACCCGATCAACCCGGGTCAGATCGGCGGCCAGTTCTGGCGTTAGCTGGTGGCAGGGATAACCTTCTACCCCCTCTAGAGCCAGGGTTTCTACCATCTCCGCCAGGCGGTAGCCGACCCCATCGTCCCCCCGTAGGGTATTACCGTAGCCAATTACCAGGGTTTTCAAAGGGTTGTGACCAAAGGCTATGGGGAGACCTTAGCCGTGGCGCTGCTGGTGCCAGCCCCAGGCATGGGTCAAAATGGTATCGAGATCACTGTACTGGGGATTCCACCCCAGGACCTGGCGAGCTCGCTGACTGCCCCCTACCAGGGCGGGGGGATCACCAGGGCGGCGATCGGTTTCGACTACGGTAATGGTTCTACCGGTAATGCGGGTGGCGGCATCAATCACCTCTCGCACCGAAAACCCACTACCATTGCCCAGGTTAAAGACGGTGCTTTCTCCCCCCTTAAGCAGATACTCCAACCCTAAGAGGTGGGCATTGGCCAGGTCACAGACGTGGATATAGTCACGAATACAGGTGCCATCGGGGGTGGCGTAATCGGTACCGTAGACGTAGATGGCGTCCCGTTTACCCAGGGCCGTTTGCAGAACCAGGGGAATTAGATGGGTTTCAGGGTTATGATCTTCTCCCAAAATCCCTTCGGGATGGGCACCTGCCGCATTAAAGTAGCGAAAACAGACAGAGTGCAGACCGTAGGCCTGATCGTAATCCGCCAGTACCCGTTCTACCATGAGCTTGGTAGCGCCGTAGGGATTGATGGGAGACTGGGGATGGTTCTCGGGAATGGGTAATTCTTCAGGCACACCATAGGTGGCACAGGTAGAGGAAAAAACAAAGTTTTTGACCCCTGCTTCCACCATGGCATCCAGTAGGGTCAGGGTACCTACCAGATTATTCTCGTAGTATTTACTAGGATTGGTTACCGACTCACCCACATAGGCATAGGCAGAAAAATGCATGACCGCATCTATGGAGTAGTCCGCAAAGACAGTCCTCAGCAGATCTCTATCCAGGGTGCTACCAACCACTAGGTCAGTCTTTAAAACCTGTTCCACCAAGTCTCGGTGGCCGTAAACCAGGTTATCCAAGATCACTACCCGGTAGCCCGCCTGTTGCAACGTTAAAACAACGTGGCTGCCGATATAACCGGCACCGCCAGTGACCAGTATGGTTTTAACAGAGTTAGACATAGCCCGGGCCTTTAAATATAAGGATAAACCCTATCAGTTTAGACCAATACCCGGACCAGAAAGGGAATTTACAAAGGGTATCTAGGGGTAGCCCAAGGACCGGGGTATCGCTAAAATTCCTCAAGTGCCTTAAAGGTTCTGTAGGGTAATCACGGTCCCCCTGGACTTTTCAACCATCCACTGGGACGGTCTAACTCTGGGGAATGGTTGGGCCGGACCATGACCGCATGGTTAAAAACAGCTTGGGCGGTCCTGGAATCAAACCCGCCCTAGGCAGTGACTAGAGATCGAATTGATTACCACGACGATATTGGAGGTAGGCGGCTACGAACAAACCTGCCAGGGTAACCGGAATCAACCCCAATACAATGCCACTTAGCAATGGTTCAACCACAACCCTACTCCTTCAATACTGATTAGCAAACGACATTACTGAAGTTAGTCTATCATAGGAGCGCCCGGTCCCAGGGTAGACCATGGCGCCTTAGGCCGGTCCATAGCCCTAGCCACCTGTAGGGGGCGGCGGTGAGCCGGAAGGCCCGATTGGTGTTAGCTTTTGCGGGGCTCGTAACTGACAGGCCTATCCCATGCTAGGAGCCCTGAAATTGACCGAACAACTGGGTCCCCAGGGCTCTGACCAAAACTATTCCGGCCGGGGACGGCAGGGGAAAAATCTTGACGTCGGCTTTGTCCTGATCATAGGCTAGGCCAGGCTTAAATTACGGAACCTTCTCACCTATGGCTTCTGGAACCGCTATTTTGCTGGTATCCTGCCCTGACCAGAAGGGGTTGGTGGCTAAAATCGCCAACTTTATCTATGCCAATGGGGGCAATATCCTCCATGCTGACCAGCATAGGGATCCAGAAGCAGGACTATTTCTATCCCGAATTGAGTGGGATTTGGCGGGCTTTAACCTGCCCCAGGAGATTATTGGCCCAGCCTTTAATGCGATCGCCCAGCCCCTGGGGGCTACCTGGCAACTGCATTTCTCCAACCTTGTTCCCCGTCTATCCATTTGGGTCAGCCATCAAGACCACTGCCTACTCGATCTTCTCTGGCGCCATCAAGCTGGGGAGTTGGCCGCCACCATACCCTTAATTGTCAGTAACCATCCCCATCTGCAGGGCATTGCGGAACAGTTTGGTATTGCCTTTCACCATATTCCGATAACAAAGGAGACTAAGGTGGCCCAGGAGCAACACCAACTAGCCCTGCTCAAGGAATACGAGGTTGACCTGGTGGTGCTGGCTAAGTACATGCAGGTGCTGTCCCCCAATTTCCTGGGGGAGTTTAACCAGGTGATTAATATTCACCACTCCTTTTTACCGGCCTTTATGGGGGCTAACCCCTACCAGCGAGCTTACCAGCGGGGGGTCAAAATTATTGGGGCAACAGCCCACTACGTCACTTCCGAACTCGACGAAGGTCCAATTATTGAGCAGGATGTGGTGCGTATTAGCCATCGGGACGATGTCAAGGAGTTAATTCGCAAAGGCAAGGACGTAGAACGCATGGTGCTGGCCCGAGCCGTGCGGCTGCACCTGCAACATCGCACCCTGATTTGCGGTAATCGCACCGTGGTCTTTGCCTAGATGGCCTCGCTAACCTGGGCCAGACGCACAGCCTGTAGCAGGTCTTGGTGGATGGCTGGGGTGGCGGCTATCAGCAAACCAGGCCGCTGATAGTCTCGACAGCGATGGAGCGGAGGAGGCTCAGAGCCATCCAGGGTGGTGACGATGTAACCCATTTCCGCCGCCATAAAGGCCAGGGCCGCCCCATCAATAAATTGTCCCCGAGCCATCACCGCACCGGCCAGATCCCCATTCAGAACACCGTTGAAGTTAGGAATCTGAGTGGTTTTAGAATAGTCGGCCCGGGTGTGAAAGACTCGATAGCGATCGCTCAGGTAGGGCACCAACTCCCCCATTTGCCAGCCCAGACACAGGGCCATGGTGGGGTTAGGGATCTGAAGCGGGGTACACTCGCCTAAATCCTGACCCAACCGGCCTTTAAAGGTTCCCTCACCCCGCAGGGCGTAGTAATAGGTCTGTTCCCCTGGCATGACGGTGATTGCCGCTTCGTAGTCATCGGCATTGAGCACACTCAAAATAATCTGATAGTTGGAGTGACCATCTAGGTAAAACTGGGTGCCATCAATGGGGTCAAGGGCCACCAGGTAATCTCCTGGGCTGCCCAGGTCCGTAGCCCGAAAATATTTGGTGTTGTAGGTCTGCTCGTGCTCTTCTCCAAAGAACCTTACCTGGGGAAACAGGCCCAACAGCACCACCTCCATCATGGTTTGAATGGATAGGTCCGCGTCACTCAGAGCCGAGGCAAAAAAATTATCCCCCTTGCCGTCTTTGTCGGGTTGGGCGCTGATGTGGGTCTGAATTTGCTGGGCGTAGGCCCCAGCGGTTTTGAGGTAGGGCAGGAGGGTCTCTAAAATTTCTCGGGGGCTGGGCTGATTGGGCATAGCCGCAAAACCTGCTGGTGAATGTTATTAAGCCTATCTGTTTATATTTTAGCGGTGACCAGAGGTGACTAAGAAATTCTACGTCTACCTCCGTCTGTGCAGAAATCATTCTAAATTGAGAGTACCCGATCATTGCAGGAGCTTAGGGTAATCATGGTTAATCGGCCCGCTGATGCTACCCTCCCACCCTGGGAGGTAACTGGCTCGCCACCAGAGGCGGGCAGTTCCTGGGATGATCAGCCCGGTGGGGTTGACCTGGTCCCTGCGGCGATCGATGCTGACCCTGTCCAGCCCTCTCCTAGCTGGCGATGGTTACCGATTTTCCTGATCTGCTCCTGTGGCACTAGTGCCCTGGCCCTCGGGGCTTTTTTCTGGCTCATCCGCCTTCCCCCCACGGTTGACTGCGACCATGCCACTACCCTTACCAGCGATCGGGCCGAATTGTACTGTGCCCAGGCCGCTGCTGAGTCAGGTCACCTGGAAGATACCCTGAACGCCCTTGATCTGGTGGGGGCCTGGTCCAGTAGCCATCCCCTTTACTCCGAAGTTCAACCCCTGGTAGAAAGGTGGTCCGGGGTAGTGCTAAAGGCGGCCCAGCAGCAGTTTCAGGATAATCATCTAGAAGCGGCCCGATCGCTGATCCAGCGGATTCCGCCCTCCAGTCCGGTGTACCCCTCAGCCCGGGCTGCCTTAGAACGCTGGAATCACCAGTGGAGCCGAGCTCAGGCCGTCTTAGCCAAGGCCCAGCAGGCCCTCCAACAGCAGGACTGGACCAGGGCTGCGGCCCAGGTGCGGGCTCTGGCCGCCCTGGGTAATGATGCCTGGCAGAGGCAACAGGTAGAGACCCTGTCGCGACAAATTCGTCGCGAACAGCAGGGCCAGGCCCTCCTAACCCAGGCGGTAGCCCTGGCGGCAACGGGGGATAGGCACCAGTTGGGTAAGGCAATGCGGCGGGCCAGTCAAATCCACCCCTCTACCTTTACCCATGGCAGGGCCCAGATCTACCTGGACCAGTGGAGCGATCGCCTGCTCAGCCTGGGTTTACAGCAATGGTACGCCTCGGAGTTAACCCAGGCTATCACCCTGGCCCGCTATGTCGCCCCTAACCCCAACCGGGCTCAGGCGGCTCAACAGCTGATCTGGCTTAGCCAGGCTCGCCAGATGGCCCAGCAGAGTTTAAGCTCCTGGCGGACTTCCCCCGATCAACTGGTCAAACTCTACCAGGCGATGCTGCTGGCCAACCGGATTAGCCCTGACAGTCCCTACTACGGGCAAGCCCAATCCAGTATCACCACCTGGCATCGCCACCTGGGTGATCTAGCCAGACTACAAACGGCTGAGGTCGCCGGCCGCCTCGGCCACATTGAGACCCTCCAGTTGGCCATTGCCCAGGCCCAGCACATACCCCTGGGCCACCCTAGCCGGGTGCAGGCCCAAACCCTGATAGCCCATTGGCGGCTGACCATCGAGCGGCTGCAGGACCGCCCCTACCTGGTCAAGGCCCACCAACTGGCCCGCAGTAAAACCATTCCCAACTTGCAGGCGGCTATTACCACGGCCCAGAGGATCGCCATTGATCGGGCTCTGCGCCATGAAGCCCAAAGCTGGATCTACGTCTGGAGAAATCAAATTCAAGGGATTGAGGACCGTCCCCTTTTGGTGCGTTCCCAGCAATTGGCAAGCCAGGGGAAGCTCACCCAGGCCATTACCCAAGCCCAGGCGGTGGCGCCGGGTCGAGCCCTCTATGGCGAAGCCCAAGCGGCGATCGCCACCTGGAAAGGGGAAATCAAGCGGCAGCAACTAGCCCGCCAGCGATCGTCCCAGGCCTATCGCCTGGCTACGGCCAGGTCATCTACCCCAGCCACACCGTCGGTCCAGCCCCCACCCACCCCGGCAGCGACCCCAGTTGGACTCCGCCCCTCCGCCCTACCCCAGGTGACGGAAACGGTAGCAGGGCCGGTGCCATCCCCTGGAATCTTTTTCTTTGAGGGTAAACCCCGGTTGCTGATCCCGACCCCTCCGGACTCGTCCCCAGGGGAGAGGACACCCGTTCCCCCCATCCCCAAGGGTAGGGCCACCCAGGCTAAGGCTGCCCCGCGCCTGCCGGTCGTCTCAACCTCGCCTGCGCCAGAATTGGTGCGGCCCCTCAGGTAAGTCTGTCTCCTGTACAATAGGAAACTAAAAGCCCCACAGGTGGTTTGAACAGGGCATTTACGGGTAGTTAGCCTACCCTGATGCTGGGTTTTTAAAACATTCTCTCAGGCGGTTGATGGCCCATTTCCCTAACTATGACCCTACTCCAAGACCTGACGGTTGGCATTGACACCCTGGCAGGACGCACTGTAGGGCGCAAATTTCAGGCTGTATTTTTAATGCTGCTAGCTATGGCGGTGATGTCAGCCTTTAGTCTGCGTCTATTTCGACTCCAGGTGGTAGATGGCGATTATAACCGGCAGATGGCCGATAATAACCGTCTGCGTCTGGTTCCTCAGCGGCCTGCTCGGGGCACCATTAGCGATCGCAATGGCAAGGTTCTGGCCAGTAGTCGCCTTTCCCGGAGTATCTCCATTTGGCCCATTGCTCTGCCAGAAGACCAATGGCCAGCGGTCGTTGATCGCCTGGCTAGCCTTTTGAAAATACCGGCTGAGGATATTCAGAAACGGTTAGATCAAGCGGGCTACCAGTCCCTGGAGGCTATCCCCATTGCCAGGGGCATTAGTCCAGCCCAGGCCACAGCGGTAGCCGAGTATGGCGACCAACTGCCGGGGGTGCGTCTGGAAGCAGAGGCCATACGCAACTATCCCAACGGCGATCTGGCGGCCCATGTGCTGGGATATACCGGGGAACTCACCGACGAGCAGCTGGCTAAGCGCCGCGATCAGGGCTACCGCATGGGCGACATCGTGGGCAAAATGGGGGTCGAGTCGGTGTTTGAGTCCCTTCTGCGGGGAAGTTGGGGCGGCCAACAGGTCGAGGTGGACAGTGGAGGCCGGATTGTCAGGACGTTGGGCGATAAACCACCGCTTTCTGGCCAGGATCTCCAATTAACCCTGGATATCAATCTCCAGAAAGCCGCCGA
Source organism: Leptolyngbya sp. (assembly GCA_040374765.1). Taxonomy (GTDB): domain Bacteria; phylum Cyanobacteriota; class Cyanobacteriia; order Phormidesmidales; family Phormidesmidaceae; genus Nodosilinea. The sequence goes on along the minus strand of JBEITR010000036.1, from coordinate 15,496 downwards.
AGCCGCCCTGAAGAATCTGAAGGGAGCGATCGTGGCCATCGATCCTCGGGATGGGGCGATTTTAGCCATGGTGAGTCGCCCCGCCTACGACCCTAATATTTTTACCACCCGAATTACGGATGACCAATGGAAAGAGTTACAGGGCACGGACCATCCTTTTTTAAATCGTTCCCTACAGGCCTTTCCCCCCGCCAGTACCTTTAAGATCGTTACCACGGCGGCGGCCCTGGAATCGGGTAAGTATAGCCCTGATGCCGTTCTACCCACCTATCCCTACGTTCAGGTGGGTAGTATTCAATTCTGGGACTGGAATAAGCGGGGCTTTGGTCCCCTAGGGTTTACCGGGGCCATGGCCTGGAGTTGCGATACCTTCTTTTACCAGATCGGTATGCGCATCGGTGGCCCCACCCTGATTGAAATGACCCGCCGTTTTGGCTTTGGTCGTAAAACCGGGGTTGAACTGGGACCAGAGGAAAGTCCTGGCTTAGTTCCTGACAACGACTGGAAACAGAAAACCCTGAATACGGACTGGGTGATTGGAGATTCCATCAATATGTCCATTGGCCAGGGCTTTTTGCAGGCAACCCCGCTGCAAACAGCGGTGATGTTTGCAGCGGTAGCCAACGGTGGCTACCGCATTACTCCCCACCTGAAGAAGGACGCCGCCCCCCCCGACCAGTGGCGCGAATCTTTGAAACTCAAAGACTCCACCATCGATGTTCTGCGTCGGGGGTTGCGCCAGGTGATTACGGGGGGAACGGGGGCCGCTTTAAACAGCTCCCCCATACCGCCCTTTGCCGGTAAAACCGGTACCGCCGAGGCTCCCCCAGGTGCATCCCATGCCTGGTTTGGGGCCTATGCACCCCTCGATAACCCCAAGGTGGTGGTGGTGGTGTTTGCTGAGCACTCCGGGGGTGGGGGCGGCCATGTGGCGGCTCCCATTGCCCTTAAGGTGTTAGAGGCCTACTTTGGCCATGGTCAGCCACCCAAGCCCCCTTCCCCCGCTCCCTAAGGCAGCTCGCAGCCAATGCAACCCTGTCAGTCTCGGCTGAGTATGGGCGAGGTGATGGGCAACTCAAAAATCTTTGTCAAACCGGGCCTTCACGCTACTGGAGGGCCTTGAATTTCTTCGTCAACCTGGGTTCCAGATTGATCGCCTATGCTGACCAATCAACCCTGTCATCAGTGTTCTGGCCAGAGCTATATCTTCCAACAAGGATTACTATCTGCAAAGAAAAGATAACTAGTTAAACGGTTTAACAAAACTAAAATAACAAAACTTTAATTATTGCCGCATTTTCATTGTTGAATGCTTATATTGAGTTTGTCTACTTAACATCTCTATCAGGATATTTAGGCGGTAATTCTTGCTCTAGGTGAGTTGATCTGCCACCTAATCTGTTTTTAATTTGGTTGAGGGAGTATGGTGAGTTGCGATAATCTCGATAGGACAGAATGCGATCGCTGCATCCTTAACGTCCTTGAACCTGCGCTGATGCAGCAGGTTAGCAATGGATTGGGATACAACCAGATCCAGCAGCTCTTAACATTATTTAGGAGTGTGCTGAATCAAGAAGCGGTCGCCAGTGTAACAGTTGCCGGACAAGTAGAGTTTATAACTCCTCAGGCTAAAGGGCTTTTAATTCAGTATTTTGGCTGCCAGGAATCCAATACCTTACCGATCGGCCTACATCGTTGGTTAAAACAGCAAATTGTACAACGTCCCTATGGCGGGGATGGTCTATGTTCTAGTATTCCTTTGCACATTGAGCTGGCTGAGCAACAGTTACTCATTTATTGGATTCTCGATGCCAAAACGGACCGAATTTTCTTGTTGTTGGAGGAAAGAGAACTCTCAGCCTTTTCTACCACGAACCTGAAATTGTTGGGACTCACCCAACGAGAGGCGGAGGTGTTGTTCTGGATTGCCAGGGATAAGAGTAATGGGGAAATTGCTAAGGTCCTGGATTGCTGTGAAGGTACGGTACGAAAGCACCTGGAGCATCTTTACAAGAAGCTAGAGGTGCAAACCCGCCTGGGGGCGGTGATGACTGCGATGGAGAGGTTGGGGCTCCTGCGGGCTTAGGTTGTTAAGCGATCGTCATAATCCTATGGGCGGACGATCGTATTGTTTCCAAAGTTTATTTGAAGGAGGATTAGATCGAAGATCAAAGTTACATAAGACTTGAACTATTGGAGGGTTAAGACAATGCAACCGGTCAATCAACAAGACTTAGAGCAAATAATCAAAGAAGCACGACAGGCCGGCAAGGACGTGTCCGAACTTGAGGCGACATTGGAAACGATAAAATCGAGGGCAGGATTACCGTCACAACCTGTAGGGCAGAGAATCGAAAGAACAACAGATGTCGGAAAGGTGATAATCGAATCCACAGGTCCTGCCAGGGAAGAAGATTTCGATATAAGCGTTAGCCCAGGTAAACCGAGCAGTGGCTTGCAAGCCTCAGATACTGTGGATGAAAGTAGAGTTACTCAATTACTTTCTGGAGACGAGGTCCCAAGAGAACTAATTGGCAGAGGGTTTTCCTACAGGCACGATTGGGGAGATAGAAACGGTTGGTGGGATCTCCGCCTGAATTGGGGTGCCGTAAACCGTAATTCTCGCGTCTTCGTCGCTATTGGCGAGGGTGCCGCTGGAGGCGGCAAATTCCTAGGCAGTGCTAACTATACGCTTCACAATGTTGCTCCGAGAGATAATGGTGTAGATATTAGGGTATATATCGGCCATAGTTCTCCCATCCGCTTGTACGTTGACTATCTTGTAGTCAATCCTTAAGTCAAAACATAATTGGAACATAATTAGAGGTTACTTCAATGATTGAAATCAAACTGATCGACTCTGCAGGTGTCCTTTCGCCAGCAGATTTTAAGCGGCTAAAGGATTTCGTAATTAACAGCTGTCTTTGTACTTCGGATGAAGTGGCTAAATTGCAGCATGTAATGGTCAGAGATGATGGAAATAGCGGCTACTCTGGCTATTGGTCCGGCAAGTACACTCGGGTCGGAGCTGATGTAAGAGATGTCACAGCAGTAATCGTTCTCAATTCTTACTACCTCAAAACCGTCGATCAGATGGAAAGAACCCTGGCTCATGAGTTTGGGCATCATTGGACGCTTGGCTATTTTATGGATCGCCAAGAGATGATCGGGTGGTTTGAAGAACGCGCTCCTTGGTTGTATTACAAGATAAGAGGACTTGACCCCGATAAGTTCGCCAAAGACTACTCGAAGGGCTGGTCTTATTGCGATAAAGAGGTTCTCGCGGAAGACTATAAGCATCTGTTCTCTCCGTATCGAGGAACTCACCGCATGAGTGATGTGGTAGGAAATCCAACCACCGAAGTGAACGACTATATTAAATCTCTGGGCAAGCCATATTGGTTATAGTCCCGCCTAAGAGGTTGTTTGAAAAGTCAAAGAAGGTCTGAAATCATACCTATGGAGGAGAGTGATCAGAATTTTGTGTAAACCCTGGTTTTAGCAACGAGAAATCAATGTTTTCAGCCTGATGTAGCACAGTTTTCTGAACAGTCCCTATGGAATAGGATAATTTCCGTATAATTGAGTATTTTGGGGGCCTCTTGGCAATCAATTATACCTGGAATAACCCTTTTCAAACAACCTCTAAAATAGGTTTTGGCTGCACAAGACTCGATATAATGCCAACTCATACCAAATCTTTTGAAAAGTGATACAGATGGAGTTGACGGTAACTCATCCTGAGCTAGATTCACACTCTCAGCTTCCCGTCATCTAATATATCATTTTCTGATCTATTTGGTATTAAACAAGTCGATTTAGACATGCCTCATTTTACTGGATTCTGTTGAAGCCCATAACTGCTGGAAGACAAGCCAGTCAATAACTTGCCTACGGGGCGGTCATTTGAACTTCGAGGTTATTAGGAAAATGCTTGATAAAGCGACAAGATCTAGGGTCTAGTTGCGCTGAAAGCCTTTCCCTGTTGAGTCAACAGAATCCGCTAGAAGCAGAGACATGCTCAGTTGGGTGTAAAACTGCTGACCCAGCTTGCCCACCACTACCTACTCACTGCTTTTTTGTAAGGTCTTACACAAGGAAGAAAATCCCATGGGAACAACATTTGCCAATAATAGTCCAGTGGCGATCAATCCGGGAAATCCAAATACAGTTCTGTCCCCTATTAACGTTAGTGGGCTATCGGATGGCGTCAAAAAGATAAAGGTTACCATTGATATTCAACACACCTGGACAGAAGATCTGAGAATTTCGCTGCTCAATCCTGCGGGGTTACGGGTGGTGCTGGTGAATCGGAGAGGTGGTTCTTCTGATGATTTCAAAAATGTTATCTTCGATCAGGATGCTCCCACGTCGATTCGCGATGCTATTCCTCTGTTTAAAGGAACCTATCGCCCTGAAGGAGATCTAAAGGATTTCAATGGGCGTTCCCCCAACGGCACCTGGCAATTAGAGGTGAGGGATCTGGCTTTTCAAGACGGGGGGCAACTGAAAAGCTGGACGATTGATTTGGAGACTGGGATCATCTCCTCTCAATACAACATCGATATCCGCATCCTGGGCGGATTGACTGGATCCCAACAGGATGCATTTGCCCTTGCGGCAAAGCGCTGGTCTTCCATCATTATTGGAGATGTGCCAAATGCCAAAGTGCGCGGGGAAATTGTTGACGACATCAGAATCGATGCCAAGGGGGCTCCTATTGATGGGGTTGGCGGCATTCTGGGGCAGGCAGGGCCTACCTGGATCCGATCGGGATCCTATTTCCCCGCTACTGGTGTCATGACTTTCGACCAAGATGATCTGAAAAAACTGGAAGACGATGGCCTGTTGCTCTCCGTTATCCTGCATGAAATGGCCCATGTGATTGGGTTTGGCACCATCTGGAGCTACAAAGGTTTACTACAGAGAGCAGGAAGTATTAACCCAACCTTTTCAGGATCGCAAGCAATGAAAGAATTCGGGACTTTATTGGGGGCGGGCATACCAACCGCTGTCCCAGTGGAGAATGGTGGCGGGCCTGGTACCCGGGACTCTCACTGGCGAGAAAAGGTGTTCGGCAACGAATTGATGACAGGCTTTATCAACCAGGGCGTGAATCCCATCAGCCGACTCACCATCGCATCGCTGGCAGATCTGGGCTACAAAGTTAACCTACAGGTTGCAGATCCGTATACACTACCAAAGTCGATTATGATGGCAATGATGGGGGTCGGGGTAGAGACTGCCGATCATGGCGGCTATGGCATCATTTTGCCCACTGACATTGGCATACTTGAGTAGGTATATCAGCGACTTAGCAGGGGTGTACGGTTGTACGCCCCTGCACAGCATATCCTATTACCAGACTTTATGTTGAGAAGACTAGTCTTTTTATTATTAGCCCTAGGGGTATTACTCTTTGTCGCATGTTTTGTTGTACCCTTATCAGCCACAAAGGGGAGCACTCCCATGACTTACACCCTGCCAACAGCCTCGGATACGATTATCATACAATGGCGAACCGTTGGTGGACTTTCCATCGAGAGGAGCAACATCGCTGATCTGATGATTTATGCCGATGGCAAAACCGTTGTTGGTCCGCGCTTTAATCAAGGAAACCCTGTGGAGAGTCAATTAAAGACCGAGCAGATCCAAGACCTGCTTCGGTTTGCCATTGATGAGAATCAATTCTTTGAGTTCGATAGCAGAGCCGTTAACGAGGAAATCAAGGCGATTCTACGACAGCGTCAAGCTGACTCCCAAGATGTCGGTGTCATTGCCGTTCCCCTGGGACCGCCCTACGTTGATGCGGGCACCACGGTGATTCTGATTGCCGCTAATGGTCAGCAGCATGAAGTTAGGTTCCAAGGGTTAGTTTTTGCTGCTCAAGATTTCCCAGAGATTGAAGCCCTTCAACAACTTCGGGCCATTGAGTTAAAGTTACTCAGGGTGGCGCAAGAATTGGCCAATTGCAATGAAAAATAGCAATATTGACTCGGAAATTATTTTCAATGCATTCGTGAATACTCCAAGTACTCCATTCGCTCACCATGTTGGCGTTTTGGACTGCATTCTCTTCTATTGTCGGGTTAATAGAATGAGATCGCAGATTTTGAGCAGAGATAGGCGCGATCACCAGAAGCCAAGGGTCAGAAAAGAGGCGATCTCAGTTATCTCGGCTTCATCAACGCAAACCAACATAGCAGATACGATTCATTAATCTTGAGGTAATTCCTATGACCTTTGCCGATCAGAATCTAACCAAGCAGCGCCCGGATAGTCTCAAAGACTTTGCGTTGCCTCGACGGGAGCGTTACTTCCCCTCCTCTGCCGATTGGAGAAATGAAGTTCTTTATTTTCTCTTACCCGATCGCTTTAGCGATGGTCAGGAGAACCAACGTCCTCTGCTGAATCGGCAGCAACTCCATCAGTTTCGACCAAATCTTCCCAATGGACAATCCTGGGGATTTGACAAATGGGCAGAGTCAGGCGGAGATCGCTGGCAGGGGGGAACCCTCAAGGGTTTAGCATCCAAACTGGATTATCTCAGCCAATTGGGGATAACCACCATCTGGGTCGGACCCATCTTCCAGCAACGAGGCCATTTAGATAGCTACCACGGTTACGGCATTCAGAATTTTCTAGAAGTCGATCCTCGCTTTGGGACCCGTCAGGATCTCGTCAATTTAGTCAATCAAGCCCATCAAAAGGGACTCCGCATCATCCTGGATATCATTTTTAACCATTCAGGATCAAACTGGCTTTATGCCCCTGGTACACCGGGCGGAGAATGGGAACCTTCCTACACCTCTGGCTGGTATCAATTTGGTTCCTGGCTGGGTGAGCAAGGGCAACCGATTGTAGGCAAACCCCAAACCAACTCAGAAGGCGTTTGGCCAACCGAACTCCAGGATATCAATTGCTACACCCGCGCCGGAAAAGGCGATTTGGGCAAGGGTGATCTAGACGATCCGAATGCCGAATTCCGGAGATCGGATTTCATTACTCTGCGAGATTTTCAGTTGGACTATCCCCATCTCTTAGATGACTTAGCCCGATGTTATAAATACTGGATTGCGCTGACAGACTGTGATGGCTTTCGGATTGATACGCTCAAGCATGTGACCTATGATCAAGCACGTGACTTTTGCGGGACGATTAAGGAATTTGCTGCCAATCTGGGTAAGAGTGACTTCTTTTTAGTGGGAGAAATCGCAGGCGGGGACTATAACGAAGACCGCTACCTGGATGTAGTGGGGCAGAATCTTAATGCGGCACTGGATATTGGCGAGATGCGGGGAAATCTCAACCAGGTTGCTAAAGGTCTGTTGGATCCAAGATCCTACTTTAATGGGTTTGATTCAGGAAAGGCGGTGATGGGATCACACCGCAATATCGGACGACGGCATGTTTCGATTTTGGATGATCACGATCATGTATTTGGTGAAAAAATCCGCTTTTCCAGTGAAGCCGCATCGGATCATCAGGTGATTGCTGGAGTGGCATTACAGCTGTTCACTTTGGGGGTTCCCTGCATTTACGCCGGAACTGAACAAGGATTAGCAGGGCCGGAACCATCTGAACGCAAGTGGTTACCCGACTGGAAGAAATCCGATCGCTATTTGCGAGAGGCGATGTTTGGACCAGAGCATCCCCGCCAATCTGGAGTGGCAGGACTGCAAGCCCTCGATCAAAACCTACCTGGCTTTGGCCCATTTGGGACAGCAGGTGCTCACTGTTTTGATCTGCATCACCCTGCCTATGTCCGAATTGCAGCAATGGCGTTACTTCGCAAACAGTTTCCGGTGCTACGACTGGGACGGCAGTATTTGCGACCAATCGCGATTCCATTCTTGAATTTGCCTTTTGGCGATCATGGGCGGAGTGGAGAAATCATTGGCTGGTCACGGATTTTAGATGATGAAGAGGCAGTTTGCGTTTTGAATAGTCATGGAACGGATAATAGAGGTGCGAGAGTACTGGTGGATGCCAATCTCAACCCGATTGGGAGTTCAATGACGGTGATTTTGAATACGGCTGAAGCAGGTAATGCAGGATATTCAGGACCTCACAAAGGAGGCTCAACGGTGCCAGTACAACAGCAAAATGGGACTACCTTTGTGGAAATTCAACCAATTCCAGCATCTGAATTTCTGATTCTAACCAATCATCCTTGATGCCATCATTTGGCTAATAAAACTACAACTAGCCCTAGCCTCCAAACTCACCTTCAAGAACAACAAGGAGTGCACATGAAAGGCACAGTCATCAAAAATCTAAAACTGATCAAAGTTATCGACGGTGACACCATCAAGGTAATCCTGAATAACCAGCAAGAATCCATTCGATTTGTTTGTCTGGACACCGAAGAAAGCCAGCATGGTGGCGGTAAACCGGTTACGAAGGCAGGTATTTTGGCCTCAAAATGGGCCAAGCAGTATTTCGGGGCCAATGAGCAGGGAGCGCCTACCAGCGAGGTGCACATCGATTTGGAGTTTGACACCAATGATCCAATCCCGGTTTGCTTGGTGAAACATCGGGACAACTACGGGCGATTGCTCTGCTACGTCTACAAAGCTGGGGACCCAGAAAATTCTAACCTGCGTATTGTTCGTGAAGGATGGAGTCCCTACTTTGTCAAATACGGGCGATCGCGCCTCTATCACCGTCAATTCATCGAGGCGGAGGTGGAATCTCAATCCAAAGGGCTAGCCATTTGGAACCCAGCTACCAATGCAGGCGGCCCGAGTCGAGACTACACCGTACTGATTCCCTGGTGGCACATGCGCGATAACGTGGTGCAAGACTATCGCACCCTGGGGTTGCAATCCGGTGCCCTATCGGTGCGTCTCAACTACGCAGACTTGCTGGAGACCGCCAGGCTGGGCAACGAAATCACTGTATTTTGCGACCTACAGGCAGGGATTAATCAATGGCCGGGGAACGGGGCTTTGATCTACGCTGGGTCAAAATTCCAAAAATTCAATCTGTGGATTCCAGATCGGGATTCGGCTGCCTCCCAGGCTATTTTACGTTTGATTGAGACCCGCTATGCCGACCCAGGGCGGGGGTATGCCTACGTCTCTGGCCCGGCCAGCCTTTATCCACCCATGGCAGAGGGTAAGCCACAAATCGTCATTACCGATGTTCAACAACTGGCTGATTTTCCTCCAGGAGAATAGGCTTGTCTGTTTGGGAATGATCGCCCTCACGACGATGTGATCTGATTATTGCTGTGGCTGTTGAATAAATCTTGAAAGTGACGACAGAGGTCTTGAAAAATGGCTTTAACAACCTATGGCGTATTGAAATGTCGGGCTTTGGAGCGCAAAATCGATCCAGCTACCGATCCCTCGCCCCACTATCAAGTCCTGGTGAGCGATGGGCAGAAAAAACACCGCATCGCCATCAACGTCAAATCTCAGGAAAGCCCTTCCGATTTGTTGTACTTGGTCAATGACTCCTTTCAGCATCCCATCCTAAATCAGTTGGTGAACTTCAATCAGGGATTCCACTCCCTAGAGCGCCAACCGGGCGGTGTAGCCCTGGACTTTATTCGGGGCAATTTGTTTCGCCCGGAAGAGATGAAACCGCTGCCCCCAGACCTGCCTGGGCCCGGCAATGATTTAAAGGAACTGATTGACCTGTACATCCAGCGGGCCATTCAAACAGAGGATGCGGTCTTGTACGCCTTCGGTGCGTCCTGGGGACCGGAGCCGAACACCCCCGACCAATACTTTGGGTTCCGCCCGGGTAGCGGCATTCACGACATCCACATGAACCAGGGCAGTGTGGGACGGTTCCAATCCAGTAACGGTGTCTGGCAGGATGGGGCCCTGCTGATCCACTTTCCCGCTCGCCACCAGTGGGTCGGCATCTTTCTAGCCTTCCAGTCCCAATGTTTCCACACCGACGATCGCACCGGCGATGCCATTCCAGAGGCCTGTGAAAAGCCAGTTGAAGCTGTGGTAAAAATTCTGGCCGCTCTGGTGAACCCGTTGGGGGACGATCCGGGTAAGGAGTCGGTGACGCTGATCAATGTTTCACCGGATGTTGTCGATCTAAACGGCTGGGCCCTGGCAGACAAGCAGAAGCGCAAGTTTCGCCTGCAGGGCATTCGCCTCAAAGCCGGGAGCGTCGTGACGGTAACGCTGAGCGGAGCAGACGCGCAACTGTCCAACGAGGGAGGCATCATCACCCTGCTGAATGATCAGGGGATTAAAATTCATGGGGTAGCCTACACCAAAGTACAGGCTCAGAGGCAGGGGTGGACCATCGTGTTTGGAACCTAACTGGGGGCTAGCGTGTGGGTAACCATCAAGTCGATGGTACTAGCCAAACCCGGGCGGTCAAAGCCTATCGACAGGCCCTAAGGGAGCTAGCTACCGCTATAATGGGCGATAGCCAGCTATCACGGGTAATGGGACAACTTCAGACCACCTCAACGACCTCAACGGGAGCCAAACTCCCACCGTCCAAATGAGGCGAGTCAGAGCGCCGAGCCAAAATTCACCCTAACCGATAAACCCTATCCCCAGCGCTCCGACCAAAGCTACCCAACCTCATTTCTGAACCCATGCAAGATCAAACATCCCTGAGGGAAAATGCTCAGCCAAGGCTGAAACGAGAACTGGGCTGGGTCGGTGCAGCTATCATGGGTTTAGCCTCAGTGATTGGAGCGGGCATTTTTGTCAGCATTGGAATTGTGGCCGGAATATCTGGATCAGCCGCGATTGGCGCTCTGATCGTCGCTGGTCTACTGGCTGCCTGCAACAGTCTTAACATTGCTCAATTAGCTGTTAGTCATCCCGTTAGTGGTGGCATTTACGAATACGGGTATAAATATCTAACTCCCTGGCTAGGGTTTACGGGTGGATGGGTTTATCTCCTGAGCAAGACTGCTGTAGCAGCTACTGCTGCCCTGGGGTTTTCTGGCTATCTTCTCAATAATTTAGGTTTTACAGATAATAGTTTTTTAGTTCTGGTAGCAGAGGCTGCCGTCCTATTAATTACATTAGTTGTTTTTTGGGGTATACGAAGTTCTAAGATCGTCACTACGGTGGTGGTGACAATTACCCTTCTAGCTCTGATTAGTTTGGTGATTACGGGGTTGTTCTACTGTACTTCCCATGGCTTTGAAAAAGTCATCTTCTCTAGCCCGAATTCCCATCATTGGGTAGTAAATTTCGCCCAGTCTGTGGCCTTGATGTTTGTCTCATACAACGGGGCTGGACGTATTTCTATGGTAGGGGAAGAAATTGTAGATCCTCGACGGAGCATACCTAGAGCAATTACATTTACTATCGTTGCGACCATGGTGATTTACATTGGTGTAGCGGTAGTCAGTTTAGGCTCAATTGGTTCAGAAGCTTTTGCTGAAGCAACCAGATTAAGTGCCGCACCCTTAAAGGCTGTAGCCGATGCCTTAGGCGTACCGATCGTCTCTAATCTATTAGCTGTCGGTGCTACTACCTCTATGTTAAGTATCTTGCTGACTACGGTTTTGGGCCTATCTCGCCTGCTGTTAGCCATGGGGCGACGGCAGGATATGCCGCCTTTTTTAACTAGATTAAATCAAGATGGAACTAATCCCTATTTAGCGGTTCTAACCGTAGGTATTTTAATTGCGCTTTTAGTCTCTATTGGCAATGTAAGAGTTACCTGGTTATTTAGTACCCTTGGCGCTTTATATAGGAGTGTGATCGCTAGCATGGCCGCCCTACGAATTGATGAAGGGGAAAGGTTATATCCCAAATGGATATGCTGGTTATCGCTGTCTTCTTCAATCGCATTGGCTTTTTGTATTGAATGGCATTACTGGCTAATTGGCTTAGGGTTAATTGGTATGGGCTTGGTTTGGCGTTTCGTGTTCCGTCAAATGAACAGTGGTGAGATTGCCCTGGTTAGTCTCGGTGTTGATCAGGCTTCTGGTGCGGCGGTAGAAAAGATAAATCAACAGGCTGATTAAAAGCCAGCCGATGAATCTCAACCAGTTATCCGAGGAAAAACTCGGCATTTGCAGAATCGATGTATTGGCTCCCAACAGGGTTGGCCAGGGACCAAAGGGAACCGGAAAGGGTCGGTTTTGATCGGGTTGGCGGTAACGCCGGGGAGCAAGGGTTGCGGCCCTGCCAGCGGGAAGCTGCTAGCCCCTCCCGGATCAGAAGCCATGCTTTTGCCGACCAAGCCCCCAAACTCAAGGTGAAACACCTTAAAATTCAAACAGTCCCTCCCCCTTCTTCCCCCATGTCCCAGCCCTGGCCCACCATCATCGACGCCTTCATCGCGGCCCTCGGCGCCGATCGGGTGATCCGCCGTAAAGAAGAGTTGTTGGTCTACGAATGTGATGGTCTCACCAGCTACCGGCAGCGACCAGCGGTGGTGGTGTTGCCTAACTCCACCGAACAGGTGGCGGCGGCGGTACGTATTTGCGATCGCTTCGGTGTGCCCTTTGTCCCCCGGGGAGCCGGTACGGGCCTATCGGGGGGAGCCCTACCCTTGGAAGATTCTGTTTTGATTGTCACCGCCACCATGACGGAAATCCTGGAGATTGACCTGGAGAACCAGTGGGTGGTGGTTCAACCGGGGGTGATCAACAACTGGGTTACCCAGGCGGTGAGTGGGGCTGGCTTTTACTATGCCCCCGATCCCTCCAGTCAGTCCGTATGTTCGGTGGGTGGCAACGTGGCGGAAAATTCCGGTGGGGTCCATTGTCTCAAGTACGGCGTTACCACCAATCACGTGCTGGGGCTAACGGTGGTATTGCCCGATGGCGAAATTGTGGAACTGGGGGGATCGGTGGCGGAGTCCCCAGGCTATGACCTCTGTGGTCTGTTTGTGGGGTCAGAGGGCACCCTGGGCATTGCCACAGAAATTACCCTGCGCCTGCTGAAGGCACCGGATTCGGTACAGGTACTACTGGCGGACTTTACCTCGGTGGAGGCGGCAGGGGCGGCGGTGGCCGCCATCACCAGCGCCGGTATTATCCCCGCTGGCCTGGAAATGATGGATAACTTTAGCATTAACGCCGTGGAGGATGTGGTGGCCACCGCCTGCTATCCCCGCGATGCCACGGCGATTTTGCTGATAGAAATTGATGGCCTACCGGCGGAGGTGGCTACCACCGGCGATCGCATCCAGCAACTTTGCCGCCAGAACGGGGCTCGCACCATTACCGTCGCCACCGATCCAGCCGATCGTCTGCGTCTGTGGAAGGGCCGCAAGGCCGCCTTTGCCGCCATGGGCAAACTCAGCCCCGACTACTACGTCCAGGATGGGGTGATTCCCCGCACCCAGTTGCCCTATGTGCTGCAGGAAATTGCCGCCCTGGGCGATCGCTATGGCTACCGGGTAGCCAATGTGTTCCATGCCGGAGACGGCAACCTCCATCCCCTGATTCTTTACAACAACGCCATCCCTGGCCAGTTAGAGGCGGTGGAAGCCCTGGGGGGGGCCATCCTCAAACTCTGCGTGCAGGTGGGAGGCAGCATCTCTGGCGAACATGGCATTGGTGCCGACAAACGCTGCTATATGGCTGACATGTTTTCTGCCACCGACCTGGAAACCATGGCCTGGGTGCGGCAAGCCTTTGATGCTAAGGGTTTAGCCAACCCTAGCAAATTACTGCCCAGCCCCCGCACCTGTGGAGAAGCTGCCCATGGTCAAGGGTCTGCCTGGGCAGGGGTAGACCGGTACTAGAGGGGCATCAGGTTTGGGTAACCCGCCAGCTCAATTTTAAGTTAAGCCAGAAGTTCCACAGGGTGACCAGGGCGATGGCAATCAAATTGGCCAGGTAGGGCCACTGCTGGTTAAAAATCAGATTGTAAAAGCCATTTAACAGCATTATATTGAGCCCCAGTCCCGATAGGCAGATCAGGTTGAACTTTAACCAGCGCTTACACCGGGCTGCCCAGCCCCGCTGGCGCAGGGTAACATCAGCGAAGGTCCAGGCATCGTTCCAGATGAAGTTATTGAAAATCGCCAGTTCAGCCGCCACCAGCTTACTACGGGTTAGGCCCCAGCCCAGGTAGCTATGCAACAGGTAGAGGATCACCATATCCACCACCACCCCACTGAGTCCCACCAGGGCAAACCGGCAAAACCGCCCCAGGGGAAATCGCTGGTGCACCTGGGAAAGTCTGCCGCCAGACCGTAACCGCAGCAGGTGATGGAAGTAATCGAGGTATTGGTGCCAGGTTACCTTGCTGTTACCCTCCTGGCGTTCTTGGAAGACATACCCAACTTCAGCAATGGTTTCTACCTTCCCCTTTCCCAGGACCTCTAGCAAAATCTTGTAGCCCTTAGGGTTGAGTAAGGGACCGGCGATCGCCCGCCGTTGCAGCATAAAATAGCCGCTCATGGGGTCGCTCACCCGCCCCACTACCCCTGGTAAGATCAACAGCCCCAGGGCTTGGGCCCCCCGCGATAGAAGGCGACGGCTGAGGCTCCAGGCACTCACCCCACCGCCCTGGATATGGCGACTGGCTACCGCCAGATCGGCCCCTGCCTGCATGGCCCTCAGCAATTGCAGCAGAACCTCGGGGGGATGCTGCAAGTCGGCATCAATCACCCCCAGCCAGGATCCCCTGGCCACCTGCCAGGCACGAATCACGGCAGAGGATAGACCCCGTTCCCCCTGCCGGCGCACCACCCGCAGTTGGGGATAGAGGGTGGTCAGTTCTAGGGCCCGTTGCCAGGTCAGGTCAGGACTATCGTCATCCACCAGAATTAGTTCATAATCTCCAGGGATAACCAGATCCAGGTGATTAGTGAGGCGTTGGATTAGGGGTTGAATATTTTCGGCTTCGTTATAGGTGGGAATCGCTAGGGAAAAACTCGGCTCCGCCATCGGGAAATTGTCCTCGCGGCGATCCCAAGCCTCCCCGTCGAGGCGAATCTGCAGAGCGCCGGTAGGACAGGGAACCAATGGGGGCAAAGAAACTTGAGGAACCATGGCGGGAAAGTCAGGCTAAAACAGAGGAGAGAGGTCCAGAACGAACGGCTTTCCATTTACCCGAACCCTTATCAGACTTCAGTCTACACCATGGATAACTTACCCATGTCCATTCCAGGGGATCGCCCAGAGGGATGGCCGCAGCCCCCCACTACAAGCCATGAAATCACCCGATTATCCGGGTCTTTAGGGTTCTGGCCCAACCGGTAAGTTGCCTAACTCGTTCCCAACTCAGTTTGATTAGGTATTATCAAGGCATAGTTGAGGGGCTGATACAGATGGGAGCTGGGGTAGCCAGAGCCATGCTTTAGTTTTGCTAAACATTCTCCAGATTAGACTCTGTCTCAATTCTTTCTAGGATGACGATTGGAAACTATGAATCTTAACTTCAAGGTGATCACGCCCGCAGGGATTTTAGATGGCACCAGGGCAGAATATTTTCGTAAAGTCGTCGATGAAATGCTCTCAGAGGGAGCAGAGATTATTCTGATTAACCTCAAAGATATTACCTTCATTGATAGTTCTGGCCTGGGCGTCTTGGTG
>JBEITR010000028.1:0-40438 GCA_040374765.1 Leptolyngbya sp. | reverse complement strand
TCTGGATTCTCAGGGTCGGGTGATTGGTACCTGGGCTGACGTAATCAACCGGGCGAACCTGGGTATGGAAGTAATGCACGAGCGCAATGCTCACAACTTCCCTCTGGACCTAGCTGCGGCTCAGGCTCCTGAAATCATCGGCTAGGTTTAGCTGACTGAGATTTGAATAGGGCGCTCCTGCGGGAGCGCCCTATTTTTTTGGCACGCCTTAGAAACTTCTGCCCCACAGCTCCTAACTCCTCAGTTTCCTTGCCGCAAGAGGCGCTAGCTAGACAATGAACTCAGCCCTAAGGCTTCTGACCAAAGCTATACAATAGGAGAACTCAATTCACCGACATTTGTGGAGCGGTCTATGACCACTGCGGCCCCCGTTAAAACCGATTACGAAGCCATTATTGGCCTGGAAACCCATTGCCAGCTCTGTACGGAGACAAAGATCTTTTCTCCCGCCTCCACCGCCTTTGGGGCTGACCCCAATACCCACATCGACCCAATTGTGTTGGGTATGCCTGGAGTGCTGCCAGTGCTGAATCAAAAGGTACTGGAATATGCCGTAAAGGCAGGGTTAGCCCTGAACTGTCAGATCGCTCCCTACTCAAAATTCGATCGCAAACAGTACTTTTACCCCGACCTGCCTAAAAACTATCAGATCTCCCAGTACGATCTGCCCATTGCCGAGCATGGCTGGCTGGAAATTGAACTGGTGGACAAAAAAACTAAGGCGGCTAGTCGCAAGCGCATTGGCATTACCCGCCTGCACATGGAGGAAGACGCAGGCAAACTGGTACATGCCGGTAGCGATCGCCTGGCCGGTTCCACCTACTCTCTGGTGGACTACAATCGGGCCGGAGTACCCCTAATCGAGATTGTCTCGGAACCAGACCTGCGAAGTGGTCAGGAGGCGGCGGAGTATGCTCAGGAACTGCGCCGGATTGTGCGTTACCTGGGTATTAGCGACGGCAATATGCAGGAGGGTTCCCTACGCTGCGATGTCAATATTTCTGTACGACCGGTGGGTCAGTCCGTATTTGGCACCAAGGTGGAGATTAAAAATATGAACTCCTTCAATGCCATTCAGCGGGCGATCGACTACGAAATTAGCCGTCAAGTTAAGGCTATCCAGGCGGGGGAAAGGATTCGGCAGGAAACGCGCCTATGGGATGAAGGTAATCAATGTACCAAAAGTATGCGTTCTAAAGAGGGTTCCAGTGACTACCGCTACTTCCCTGAGCCCGACCTGCCCCCGATTGTGGTGTCCGTAGCCCAGCGCCAGACCTGGCAGGCAGAACTGCCGGAGTTACCGGCTCAAAAGCGCCATCGCTACGAGGAAGAACTCGGCCTATCCGCCTACGATGCCCGGGTCCTGAGCGATGAACCCAGCATCGCCGCCTATTTTGAGGCAACGGTAGCGACAGGGGCCGACTGCAAACTGGCGGCCAACTGGATTACCCAGGACATTGCCGCCTACCTGAATACGGAAAAACGAGCGATCGCCGATCTACCCCTCACCCCCACGGGTCTGGCGGAATTGGTGCAATTGATTGACGCGGGTACCATCAGCAACAAGATCGGCAAGGACCTCCTGCCGGAACTACTTACCCAGGGAGGATCTCCCCACGCCCTGGTGGCCGAGCGGGGCCTCAGCCAGATTTCCGATCCGGCCCAAATTGAAGCCCTGATTGAGGAAGTCCTGGCCGCCCATCCAGAGGAACTAGGGGCTTACCGAGGCGGCAAAACTAAACTTCAGGGTTTCTTCGTCGGTCAACTGATGAAACGAAGTGGGGGTCGGGTGGATCCTAAATTGAGTAACCAGCTCCTAATCAAAAAGTTAAACGGATGATTTTTTAATCCATTGATTAGAAAAACTTAATGGGGGGTCTGACCCCCCATGCTCTATTTTTGCTACCATGCTTCTCAAGATGCACCCTGATGGTAGGGAGAGCTTGGTCGCTCTCCTTTTTTTTTAATAGGGTTTTTCCTGCTGGGCTTCTTCGCCGCAAAATAGAGTTGCTATAGTGATGGCTTGCCCCCCAGGCTATGCCCTATCCTTCCCTGTCGCATCTGCTATGGTTCAGAGTTTGCAGTTCGAATCCGTTAGCGATCGTCTACCGCCCCAAAATATCGAAGCTGAAGAAGCCATTTTAGGTGGCATTCTTTTAGATCCTGAGGCGATCGGTCGAGTCATGGAAATTCTTTCCCCCGAAGCCTTTTATATCGCCACCCATCGGGATATTTACCGAGCCGCCCTGGACCTGCACAGTCGCGGTCAACCCACCGATCTGATGACCATCACCCTGTGGCTGCGAGACCATAACAAACTGGATAAGGTCGGGGGGCAGTCCCGTCTGGCCCAACTGGTAGACCGCACCGTCAGCGCTGCTAACATCGACCAGTACGCCAGCCTGGTGATGGATAAATACACCCGTCGCATCCTGATTCAAACCGGCGGAGAGATTGCCCAACTGGGTTACGACACCACCATTCCCCTGGAAAATGTCTTAGACCAATCAGAGCAAAAACTCTTTGGTATTACCCAGGTGAGACCCCAGGGTGGACTCACGGCCACCGCGGATATTTTAATCGACACTTTCTCTGAGATTGAGCAGCGTTCCCTGGGGGTAGTGCTGCCAGGGGTGCCCTGCGGTTTCTACGACCTGGATGCCATGACCCAGGGCTTCCAGCGATCGGATCTGATCATTGCCGCTGGTCGCCCCTCCATGGGAAAAACCAGTTTCGTTTTGAATATGGCTCGTAACATTGCCGCTCTACAAAAGCTCCCCGTGGCCATTTACAGCCTGGAAATGTCAAAACTCCAACTGGTGTACCGGTTACTCTCCAGTGAAGTGGAGATGGAAAGTAGCCGCCTGCGTACGGGCCGCATTGCCCAGAATGAATGGGAAAAACTGGGCCACGCCATCAGTCTTCTATCCCAGATGCCGATCTTTATTGACGATACCCCCAACATCTCGGTGACAGAAATGCGGTCCAAGTGCCGTCGTTTGCAGGCGGAACAGGGAGGAGCTCTGGGGCTGATCTTGATTGACTATCTGCAGCTGATGGAGGGCGGCAGCGATAACCGGGTGCAGGAATTATCTAAAATCACCCGATCCCTCAAGGGGCTGGCCCGAGAGCTAAATGTTCCCATCATTGCCCTCTCCCAGCTCAGCCGTGGGGTTGAGTCTCGCACCAATAAACGCCCGATGATGAGCGATTTACGGGAATCGGGCAGTATTGAGCAGGACGCCGACCTAATTATGATGCTCTACCGGGAGGAATACTACGAGCCCGATACCCCCGATCGCGGTATTGCTGAGGTGATTGTCACTAAACATCGTAATGGCCCTACGGGAACCGTTAAACTCCTGTTTGAGCCCCAGTTTACCCGTTTTCGCAATCTGGCCAATCCGGGAATTTAATCGCCCTGCTCCAGTTTCATACATATACGTATAGCCATACATATAACCCTAGCCAACTGTAACGGGTCGCAGGCGAGCCAGAACCCCTACCCCGATCGGGATTGACGCAGAGAACTGGCCTGGGACAACAGGGACTCGGCAAAGGCCAGGGCCTCCTGGTGAGTAGCCCCGCCCGCCAGTTGGGCCAGTTCCTCTCGCCGTTCTGACCGAGAAAGGGCAGCGATGCGCACAACGGTACGTACCGCTGCGTCGGAGTTGCTACTGGCCATGGCCGGAGTTACCTGCTTACCCACTCGCCAGTGGACATCGGCAAGGGCCGCCACCATGGGCTGGTGGGTGACACAGAGAACCTGGTGCCGACGGCCCAGTTGCCAGAGTTTTTCGGCGATCGCCTGGGCCACCCGCCCCGACACTCCCACATCAATTTCATCGAACACCAGGGTACCCACCCCCTCCTCCTCTGAGAAACAGGTCTTGAGAGCCAGTAAAAAACGGCTCATTTCTCCACCGGAGGCAGTAGCGGCCAGAGGTTGGAGGGGTTCACCGGGATTGGGGCTGAAGTAAAACTGCACCCGATCAGCCCCGCTGGGACCCGGCGGCTGGGCAACCAATTGCACCTGAAACTGTACCCGCTCCATGGCCAGAGGTTTCAGTTCTGCAATCAGACGGACTTCCAGATCTCGGGCGCTGGCCTGGCGTAACTGACTGAGGCTGGCGCAGGCGGTCTGAAGTTCAGCATGGCAGCGCTGGGCCTCCGCTGCTAGAGCAGCTATGGACTGGCCCTCGTCGCTAAGGTCTGCCACATTAGCCTCCAACTCATCCCGATAGGCGATTAGATCGGGCAGCGATCGCCCGTAGCGACGGCTCAGCCCCTTCAGGTGGCGCAGCCGTTCCTCCACCTCCTCTAACCGTTTTGGATCGGCCTCCACGGTGGCAGCATAGGCATTAATCCCCCGCCCCGCCTCCTGAACCTGGGTGAGAGCCTCACTGACCAGGGTTAGAATCGGC
The DNA here is from genome assembly GCA_040374765.1 of Leptolyngbya sp. Taxonomy (GTDB): domain Bacteria; phylum Cyanobacteriota; class Cyanobacteriia; order Phormidesmidales; family Phormidesmidaceae; genus Nodosilinea. The sequence goes on along the minus strand of JBEITR010000028.1, from coordinate 36,014 downwards.
GTCAGGGCACTATCGTAGGCCTCCATGGCAGTCAGAATACCTTCTACCTGCCCCAGCAAATCGGCACAGGCCATGCCCCCGTCGCCATCATTCTCGTAGAGCATCTGGTAAACCTGGTAGCTCTGCTGTTGCAGATCGACACTGTGGGTGAGGCGGTGTTGCTCCTGGGTAAGTTGGTCCAACTCCTCCGGATCTTCTAACTGGGCCTGGCTGAGTTCTTCATAGTGCCGTTGCCAGAGGTCTAACTTTTCCTGGCGTTCCTGTTCTACCTGCTGGCGTTGTTGCAGACAACGCTGGGCCTCAGTGGCAACCTGGTACGCCTGCGCCACCTGCTGCCGCTGGCGCAGCAGGGCCTCCCCACCAAAGCCATCTAACCAATCCCGCTGGCGATCGCCAGAACCCACCTGCAGGGTCTGGCCCTGGGCAGTAATTTCCACCAACTGCTGACGCAGGGAGTCTAACTGCAAGCGGGTAATGGAACGATCGTTTAGAAAGCATCGACTACGCACCGAGGCCTTAGCCAGACTGATTTCTCGTTTACAGACCAGAACGTCCCCAGGGTAGGATAAATTTTGCTGCCGTAGCCAGGTCTGCAGATCAGGGGTGAGGGTAAAATGGGCCTCTAAAGTGGCCTTACTGGCGCCAGAACGAACTAGGCGGGGGCTGACCTTGCCGCCCAAGACCGCATCTAAAGCGTCGAGAATAATCGACTTACCCGCCCCAGTTTCTCCAGTCAACACCGTTAATCCCCGTTCCAGCTGCAGTTCGAGGACGTCAATCAGAGCAAAATTCTCGATCCGCAGGGCCGTTAGCATAGGAATACGCTCTAACCATGGAGCGGACTGATGGAGCGATCGGGGCAGGGCCCCCGGGCTGATTTTAGTACAGAGACACAGAAATTATCCACAAGTGGGGAAGTCTACACCCCAGACTGGAACCCCATCCCGTTACAATAGTTTACAGGTTTACTCTTTCTGAACTTAAGCATGGTGGCTAATTTGGCGACAGAGGTCAGGCAGTCCATTGATAATGGTTTGGAGCCAGAGGCTATCACCGTTACCAGTCAAGTGGTAACAACCCCTGAGGATAATCCTAAACCACCTCCCCTTTCGCCTCAGCAACGGCAGCAGGATCCTTTTGAAGGCATGGGCTACGATCCCGTGGCGATTTCCGCCCATTACCGTCGGCGACCGTTCCAGGTAATCGCCCGCCTAATCGCCATCTGCTTTCCTATCCTGGGATTTTACCTGCAACTCTGGCTCGATCAGCGCCTGGGCAGAACGACTCAACAACAGCAACGGGCCGTACAACTACGCCAACTGCTAACTAACCTCGGCCCTGCCTACATCAAAATTGGCCAGGCCCTCTCCACCCGCCCTGACCTGGTACCGCCTCTCTACCTGGAAGAACTTACCCGCCTGCAGGACCAGTTGCCTCCTTTCTCCAATGATCTTGCCTTTCATTTCATTGAAGTAGAACTGGGGGCCTCTCCCGATCAAATCTACGCCGAGCTGTCGGACCACCCTGTAGCCGCCGCCTCCCTGGGGCAGGTGTACAAGGGTAAGCTGAAAACCGGTGAAACGGTCGCTGTCAAGGTGCAACGACCCGGCTTAGCCAATCTCATTACCCTCGATCTCTATGTCCTACGACGTCTGGCGGAGTTCGCCAACCGACGCATTAGCCGCATTCGTAGCGACTTGGTGGCGATTATGGACGAGTTTGGCGAGCGCATCTTTGAGGAAATGGACTACGCCCAGGAGGGGCGCAATGCCCAACGTTTTGCCGAACTCTATGGCCATAATCCAAATATTTACGTGCCCCATATCTATCCCCAATACACTGCCCGACGGGTTTTGACCATGGAGTGGATTGAGGGCATCAAACTCACCCGAACCGAAGAACTCAATCGGCTGGGTATCGATGCTACCCAATTGATTGAGGTGGGGGTGCAGTGTTCCCTACGACAATTGCTAGAGCATGGTTTTTTCCACGCCGATCCCCACCCTGGCAACCTACTGGCCATGATCGATGGTCGTCTCGCCTACCTGGACTTTGGCATGATGAGCCAGGTTAAGCCCCAGCAGCGCTACGGCTTAATTGAGGCGGTGGTGCACATGGTTAACCGTGACTTTGAAGGGTTGGCCCATGATTATGTGAAGCTGGAGTTTCTCACCCCCGATACCGATTTGAGTCCCATCATTCCAGCCTTAGCCGAGGTATTTAATAATGTTCTCGGGGCCAGTGTGGCCGAACTCAACTTTAAGAGCATTACCGATGAGTTTTCTGCTCTGATGTACGAGTATCCCTTCCGAGTACCGGCTTACTATGCCCTAATTATTCGCTCCCTAGTTACCCTGGAGGGCATTGCCATTAATGTCGACCCTAACTTTAAGGTGCTGAGTAAGGCCTATCCCTATGTGGCCAAGCGTCTGCTCACCGACCCAGCCCCCCAGCTACGGTCCTCCTTGCAAGATCTACTCTTTAAAGATGGTAGTTTTCGATGGAATCGGCTAGAAAATTTACTGCGTAATGCCCGGGACAACAGCGATTACGATCTGGATCAGGTATTGGACCAAACCCTGGAGTTTGTGTTTTCCGATCGCGGTCTATTTCTGCGCGATCGCATTGTATCGGAACTCATTAATAGCCTGGACCACTTCGGTCAACATACTCTGCGATCAACCGGCACCTGGCTTCAGAGTCGCCTGGGTCTTCAGATGGAAGAGTCGTCCCCCGCCCCTACCAGCGATCTTACCCACCTGTTAAGGATTCTCGAAATCGTCAAAGACACCCAGGGTTTCGATGGTGTCAAAGTAGCAACCCGCCTACCGGCCCTGCTATTTAAGCCAGAGACCCAGACTATGGGACAACAGATTATCTCCGGACTGGTCCAGCGCGGTCTGGCCCGCCTGATTCGCACCCTACTGATGGGAGAAGGGACAGAACAATTGGGGAAGGTCGGTCAATTACCGCCAGCACTGCCAGGGGTAAATCCCTAAAACCGGAGGAAATCGGTTGGATATGGTCCCTACCTGGTTGACCCAGCCTCAAACCTATAGCCATAGTCAGGGGTTATGGGGCGGAGACAAGCCTCAACCCCTGACTCAGCTTCGCTTTGATCGACTGACTCTGCCCTCAGCGGACTGGCCAAAGCTATAAAAATACCACCTAATCCTGAGGAGACATTAGAAAAGAGTATCCAGGAATCCTTCAAACGTTCCCCAGGTTTTTCTAATGCCCTTCAGGCAGGTGGCAAAGCTAAGCAGTTAAGCGGAGATCGCCCCTACTTCACAGCGACCTTAGCACCAGACTCTTCCAGTTCCTTCTTGGCAGCTTCAGCATCATCCTTGGTCACCCCTTCCTTCACAGCTTTAGGAGCCGCTTCCACCAATTCCTTGGCTTCCTTCAGGCCCAAACCAGTGAGGCTACGCACCACCTTAAGAACAGCAATCTTCTTATCAGCGGGAACATCTTCGAGAATGACGTCAAATTCAGTTTTTTCTTCCTCTGGTTCAGCAGCACCACCACCACCGCCTCCAGGCACCAGACCGGGGGCCATCATCATCACACCACCGCCACTGGCAGCAGAGGCATCAACCCCGAAGGCTTCCTCAATTTGTTTGACCAACTCGGAAGCTTCTATCAAAGACAGGGACTTTAACTGTTCAAGAATTTCATCGGTTTTAGCAGACATAACTTAATCCTTAACTCCTGGGGTAAACAAACAAAACAAACTCGATCCCTTATCATCTGTGGCCCTAGGCCGCATCGGACCCTTGCTCGGAGACCGCCTTAATCGCACGCGCCAAGGAAGCAGGTACCTCCTTGATACCCACCGCCAGCTGGGTCGGCACAGCGTTGATGCCCACCGCAACTCGAGTCGGCATCGCCTTGATAGCGCCTGCCAGACGAGCCATCAACTGTTCCTTAGAGGGCAGTTCGGTAATCGCCTTAACCTGGTCTTCAGTCAGGGCCTGGCCTTCCATAACACCACCCCGCAGGATGGTCTTTTTAGAATCCTTTTGGAAAGCCTGGTATTCCTTAATGGCACCCCCCAGGTCTTCCTCAACCAGCACAAAGGCCGAGGATCCCTGAAGAAACTCAGTCATCGGTTGCCAAGCACTATCACCCTCAACCGCAATTCGCATCAGGGTGTTTTTGGTCACCTTACACACGGCCCCCTTAGGACGCAGGCGGTTCCGCAGGTCGGTTAGCTCAGCCACCGTCAAGCCTTGGTAATCAATTACCAGGGCTAGTTGAGCTTGCTTCAGAAGGACCTGAAGCTCACTCACAATCTCCTGTTTATTCGCTAGGGTTCTCCCCATATCAATCTCACCTCCTTGTCAGCGGGGATAGGAAACATCTGATTCACCCGGTCTCAGCCTGAAAAACAAAACCCCAGCAACAGCGCCGGGGTGAGACGGGGAAAGGGATTACCCTAAAAGTGATGAGGGCAATCTATCTTCCGAGTCAACCTCGGCAGGAGTTATACACGTTTAACCATGCACCTGCTGTCTACGGTCGTTTATGCAGTTGTGAGAATCGTAAAATCGATAGGTTCTCCGGGTTATACTCTTGCGCTAATCTGTGGCTCTTTCAGAAAGGCCACACCTACAGGGTATCCACCAACTTAAGGTCTCGCAGAGCATTGACATCAAGGCGAATAGCGGGACCCATGGTGGCCGAAACCGTAACAGTGCGCCAGTAGCGCCCCTTGGCTCCTGATGGACGGTTGCGATCAATGCATTCCTGCAACGCCTTCAGGTTAACCAAAAGGTCTTCGGCAGCAAAACTAGCCTTGCCAAACATAACATGAACAATACCGGTTTTGTCAGCCCGGAACTCTAACTTACCCGCCTTGAACTCAGCGATCGCTTGGGATAGGTCAAAGGTAACGGTGCCGCCCTTAGGAGAAGGCATCAAGCCCCGGGGGCCGAGTTGGCGACCTAACTTTGCCACCTGAGGCATTACATCGGGGGTAGCAATCAGGATGTCAAAATCCATCATGCCCTTTTGAATCTCATCAATTAACTCTTCAGATCCAACTAAATCAGCCCCTGCCGCAGTTGCTTCTGCAACCTTTTCCCCTTTGGCAATGACTGCTACCCGGATAGTCTGCCCCGTTCCCTTAGGTAGAATGACCGTAGTCCGGAGTTGCTGATCGGTATATTTCGGATCAATGCCAAGGCGAATATGGGCCTCAGCCGATTCAGGAAATTTAGCCGTAGCGGTTTCCTGCAGTAGACTCAAAGCTTCTAGAGGCTCATAAAAACGGTCTTCTACCTTAGCCTGGGCAGCTTGCAATCGTTTTGAAACTTTTCTAGTCATTTTTTCTCCTCGGGGTAATAACGAAGCTGGACCTCTTCCCCAATCGTGAACGGTGTACAAAAAATCAACTTTAAGTTGGGTGATTTATGGAAACTTTCACCCCTTCCAACCGGTCTGAATTAACTAATCGGCAATGGTTACCCCCATATTACGAGCTGTACCCTCCACGATTCGCATAGCCGCCTCAACGTCATTAGCATTGAGATCGGGCAGCTTAGTCTCAGCAATTTCCCGGAGTTGAGAGCGCGTAATGGAACCGACCTTCTTGGACTGTGGTTCCCCCGACCCCCTTTCAATACCTGCAGCCTTTTTAATCAGCACTGAGGCAGGAGGCGTCTTGAGAATAAAGGTGAAACTACGGTCTTCAAAGACAGAGATCTCCACCGGCACCACCAGGCCAACTTTGTCCTGGGTACGAGCATTGTACTCCTTGCAAAAGGCCATGATGTTCACCCCATGCTGACCCAGGGCAGGCCCAATCGGAGGAGCAGGATTAGCCTTACCCGCAGGAATTGCCAGTTTAATCAATGCAACAACTTTTTTGGCCATTATCTAACTCTCTTTTTCCACTTGATTAAATTCCAACTCCACTGGGGTATCTCGCCCAAAAATTGATAGCAGGGCTTTGAGTTTACTGCGTTCTGGGCTAACTTCCACCACCTCGCCCTCAAAGTCTTTAAAGGGACCCGATAGCACCGTGATCTTATCGCCTGGAGCCATGTCTATCTTGACCACAGGTTTTTGCTCTTCCGTGCGCTTGAAGATGCGCTTGATTTCACCAGGGCTAAGGGGCACGGGTTTGACGTGACCCCGACCGCGACCATAGGCGCGACGTTGCTCAGCACCGACGAAATTAATCACGTGGGGAGTATTTTTAACCACAGACCAGGTTTCATCATCCATGTACATTTTCACCAGTACGTAGCCCGGAAAGACTTTTTCGTCAATGTTTTGACGACTACCATCCTTGCGGAGCTTAATGGCAGGAGTCTGGGGAATTTCTACCTGGAAAATTCGGTTGATCACGTCTAGGGTGCCAGCCCGCTGTTCTAAATCCAGCTTGACTCGCTTTTCGCAACCCGAAGCTACCTGGACAGCATACCAACGGGCTCGACGCTGGAAAAAACCAGCGGCCTGTTCTTCATTTTCCGGTACCGCTTCCTCTGCAAGATGGGCAAACTCAACATCTCCAGATAGGTCAGAGGCAGCCGGATCGTCTCCAAAATTATCAAAGGTCACCACCATTAGAACACCTGCTTTGAAATCCATCCAAAGAGTTGATCGACCAAATAAATTAGAGTCGCAGAAAGACTAACCATAAGAATAACCGCCGCCGACTCACTGATCAGTTGCTGACGACCAGGCCATACTACCTTGCTTAGCTCCTCTCTGGTTTCCTGCAGAAAGCCACCCGGGTTAAACCCATCACTGGCATCCTTAACCTCTACGGCCTTGCGAGTAGTCTCGGTTATCCCGTCTTTTTTAGCCACTGGTTTAGCTCCTGCTGAACTATGGTGCAAACCCTGAAGGTATTGACCGATAAAATTGTCTGCCCAACTACGATAGGAAAAAGAAGTAACCACCTTACAACAGTAACCGAGGACCAGAAAACTGGAGATAAACCGTTGCAGGTGGCTAGCATTAAACTCAGCGCGCCCTGGAGGACTCGAACCCCCGACATCGGGTTTTGGAGACCCGCGTTCTACCAACTGAACTAAGGACGCCTGGGATCGTAGCTGGACTGACAAACAAACTAAAAACGATCCGATCTACATCAAGTTTACTTGATCGGGCGATCAAACCGCTGTTTTAAACGAGTCGCCTTACCTACCCGATCGCGCAGATAGTAAAGCTTAGCCCGCCGGGCCTTACCGCGTCTGACCACGGTAATATCGGCCACCTTAGGAGCATGAAGCAGAAAAACCCTTTCTACCCCAACCCCCTGGAAGATTTTGCGTACGGTAATAGTACGATTAATACCGCCATTGCGCATGGCTATCACCGTACCCTCGTAGGGTTGGATCCGCTCCTTTCCACCTTCCTGAATACGCACGCCAACACGAATAGTGTCGCCCACATAAATATCAGGCAGGTCTTGCTTTAATTGTTCCGCCTCAATGGAGCGGATGACTTGTTCTGCGTTCATAGAACCTGCAAATGTGCACGGTCTTTGATTATAGGTGATGGATCTGCACAAACACAAGCGATCGTTGTTGATTAGACCCTATAGGGTTCTCAGCAGGGTAAAGAGTTCCGATTGTTTAGTCTGCCCTTAAACCTCTCCCTGGCTAATTAAAACCACTACTGACCGGGCCTGCACCGGATAGGCCGCCTCTTCCCAGATAGGAGCTTGGTCAGGATAGTAAAAATCCACAGGGGGAGCCAGGGCAGTATCGACAATCCGGCGCCAGCGTTCGTGGCTATCTAGATGGGGAACCTCGAAAACCAACCCCTCCCAGTAGGCATTAATCATGGCATGGAGTTGCTCCCCAGCGTCAGGATAGCGCAGGGTAAAGGCAAGGCTATGGGACTGAGGAGACCAGTCAGGCTGACCTAGATGGCAACCATGCCAGACAATATGAGGTTCGTGGTGCCAGGTAGGGGTAACCCGCAGCAAATGCTCAATACGAAATACCTTAAGATTCTGGATCACCTGAATCAACCCCCGGGTAAATCGTAACAGGTATTTTTCCCGATCCAGAGCGGTCCAATCAAACCAGGTAAGGTCGTTATTCTGACAGTAGGCGTTGTTATTACCCTGTTGAGAACGGCGGACTTCGTCCCCCATCAAGAGCATGGGGGTACCCTGGGAAATCAGTAGCAGGGTGAGAAAGTTCTTAATCTGCTGGTAGCGTAGATGATTGACAGCCGGATCACAGGTGGGGCCTTCTACCCCGCAATTCCAGCTATAGTTTGTCTCACTACCGTCGCGGTTAAAGTTGCCGTTGGCAGCATTGTTTTTATAGTTGTAGGAAACCAGGTCGTTGAGGGTAAAGCCATCGTGGCAGGTAATAAAGTGAATACTACGGTTGGGCTCCCGGTTAGGCTTGGGGTAAATGTCAGGACTGCCCAGCAAACGGTTAGATAGGGCGGATACCATGCCCGCATCACCTTTGACGAATTGCCTGATGTGATCGCGGTAGGGGCCATTCCACTCGGCGAAGCGATCGCCCATAAAGCTACCGACCTGGTATAGACCGGCCGCATCCCAAGCCTCAGCAATGAGTTTGGTGTCCGCTAGAATTGGGTCAGACTCAATACTCCAGAGGATGGGGGGGTCTTCCAGGGGATTACCAGCCATATCCCGGGATAGTACGGAGGCGAGGTCAAAACGAAAGCCGTCCACATGCATCTGGGAGACCCAGTAGCGCAAACTATCAAGAATCAGGCGACCCACCACCGCATGGCTGGCCTTCAGGGTATTGCCGCAGCCGCTGTAGTTGGAGTAATAAATCGGATTCTCCTCGAGGAGATAGTAGGTGGCGTTGTCAATTCCCCTAAAGCTAAGGATGGGGCCTTCGTGGTTGCCCTCCGCCGAGTGATTAAACACCACATCCAAGATCACCTCAATTCCTGCCCGGTGCAGCATTTTCACCAGGTCACGAAATTCGGTCATGGGCCCCAGGGGATCTTTGCGGGAACTATAGGCTCGATGGGGCGCGAAAAAGCCCAGGGTGCTATAACCCCAATAGTTTTCCAGGCCAGGGCGACTATCCTGGGGATCGAACTGGTGTACTGGCAATAGCTCTACGGCGGTTATGCCAAGGGACTTGAGGTAGGGAATCTTGTCGATAATGCCAGCGAAGGTCCCTCGTTTTTCTGGAGAGAGGCCAGAGGAAGGATGGCGGGTAAACCCACCCACGTGCATTTCGTAGATCACACTGGCGGCATAGGGAATGTGGAGAGGGCGATCGCCCTCCCAGTCGTAACTACGATGGTCAACAACGACCGCCTTGAGGGCGGTGGCACAGTTATCCCCAGGACCGATAGCGGCGCTGCGATCGTAGTCTTCTTGCCCGACAATGGCCCGGGCGTAGGGATCCAGGACTACCTTAGTAGCATCAAAGCGATGGCCTTGGGCGGGATTCCAGGGGCCATGGACGCGAAAACCATAAACCTGGCCAGCCCGTATGCCTGGCACAAACACATGCCAGTAATAGGAGGTGCGGTGCTTGTGAGCATCGAGACAGATGACCCGACTGGGCTGACGAATATTTTCAGACCCAAATAGAAGCAGATCGACCCCGGTAGCGTGCTTAGAGTAGAGGCAAAAGTTAGCCCCAGCCGCATAGATCGTCGCCCCCAGGGGATAGCTTTGGCCAGGCAGTACTTGGGAATCCATAGACCAATGGTGATGTGATCAGGACCTAGCGGCCAGAGATCAGAACCCCTCCCCCAAGGTGGGTTGTCTTTCCATTCATTCCATGGGTCCTAACCGATTGTCCCAGCGCTATAGTTAATTCAAGCATTTTTTTAGTCCAGAACCTGGCCCCAATAGCCCTAGCCACCCACAAGGGGACGGAGGCGAGCTAGAACACCACCCAGTCCTAGCTTTTGCATGGCTGGCCACTGCCAGGCTTGTTCCTTGTTACGAGCCATGCAACTGACCGATAACCCTGTCCTCAGTGTTCTGACCAAAGCTATAGAGTGCTATCCCCCCATTGCCAAGACCTTTTAACCCATCCCTATGGATAGCCCCATGGTGCCCAATTCTAATCTCTCCCATACCGACCCGGTGGTTTACCGAATTTTAGATGCCAACCTGGACCGAAGCCGGGAAGGACTACGTATTATTGAGGAGTGGTGCCGCTTTGGCCTGAATCACTCGGCCTATACGGATCAACTCAAGCACCTGCGGCAAACCCTGGCACAGTGGCATACCCCGGACCTGCGCCTGGCCCGAGATACCCCCAACGACCCGGGAACCGGTCTCACCCATCCCCAGGAAGCAGAACGCACTAGCCTACAGGACGTGCTTCAGGCTAACTTTTGTCGTCTCCAGGAGTCCCTACGGGTTCTGGAGGAATACGGCAAACTCTATCGGACAGAATTTGCCTTAGCCTGCAAAGCCATGCGCTATGAAGTCTATACCCTAGAGAGTCAATTACTGGGCAGTTATCGCCAACAACGCTTGCAACAAGCCCTTACCTACCTGGTCACCTCTCCCCAGGAAAACCTAATTGCCGTAGTAGAGGCAGCTTTACAGGCGGGAATCGCCATTGTTCAATACCGCGATAAGCAAACCGAAGATTGTTTTCGGTTAGATTTAGCCCAACACCTGAAGCACCTCTGCCATCGCTATAATGCTTTGTTCCTCATTAACGATCGGGTCGATCTAGCCCTGGCGGTGGAGGCGGACGGAGTCCATTTAGGCCAAACCGATCTACCCATTGCCGTAGCCCGCCAGTTGTTGGGTAGCCAGCGTATTATTGGCCGTTCTACCACCAATCCGGAGGAAATGGAACGGGCTCTAGGGGAAGGGGCTGATTATATTGGGGTGGGGCCAGTGTACAGTACTCCCACTAAACCCGGTAAGGCTGCCGCCGGGTTAGATTACGTCCGCTATGCCAGGGATCATGCTCCAGTGCCCTGGTTCGCGATCGGGGGTATTGACGTTGATAACCTGGACGAGGTACTGGCGGCAGGGGCTGAGCGTGTAGCCGTGGTGCGAGCTGTGATGACAGCAGAAAACCCCACCCTGATCGCCCAGTACTTTGTGACCCAAACGGACCACTGCCATCGGTTCCACCGCTCCCCCGGGCTCCTAAACGCCTGAGGATTGGGTCAATGACTTAGCTTTCCCTTAATGCTCTTGCCAGTACTACTATGGTTGACTCCGGCTTCGATTCGATTCATGTTCTGGTCAATGGACAGGGTCAAACCTGTCCATCAGGTACCCTATTACCTGCCTTTTTAGAGTCTTTGGGCTTAAACCCCCGGTTGATTGCCGTAGAGTACAACGGCGAGATTTTGCATCGCCAACTATGGGCCACGACCCATCTCCATGCCCATGACAGGCTGGAGATCGTTACCATTGTCGGCGGTGGCTAAACAGAGGCTACTAAAATTTTCCGATCCGCCGGTTCGGTTTTCTATTATGAAATTGCCCCTCGCAGGGTCAGGGAAGTTCGCGTTAAAGTTATAGCAGTCGCCAGTCCAGCTAGGACAAGACGGCGCTGCCATTGGCTATCGACTGAAACCCAAAGCCTGGCTGGATGTCTTGAGTTAAATGGCTACAGCCATACTTTTTATGGTTGGTGACAACTGAAATTTACCCTCCCCTTTAGGATCAAAGGCAGCATAGAGCAATGTGGAAAAAACCTAGTGAACGGCTTCAACTCCTGGTCAAACCCCTAATTGCCCTGGGGTTGGTTATGGTGTTGTGGTTTGCTACCGCTGATAACGCCTGGGCCGCCAGGTCCGGTGGTCGTATGGGGGGCGGTAGTTTCCGGTCTCCCAGTCGGCCAGCCATGCCCTCTGGCGGATCCTATAGTCCCAGGGGTGGTGGTTATTATCCGGGGGGTGGGGTGGGTTTCCCCTTCCTATTTCCCCTATTTGGCTTTGGGGGAGGCTTTGGCGGCCTATTTACCCTATTGGTGTTCATTGCCATTGCCAATTTCCTGGTGCGTAGTTTTCGATCGCCCAATGGGGAAAGCTCCTATAACGATTCCGACTCCTCCACCAATCCACCGGTGACAGTGGCTAAAGTGCAGGTGGGGCTCCTAGCGGATGCCCGGGGTCTACAGGAGGATTTAAACCGTATCGCCCTGGAGGCCAATACCAGTAATACGGAGGGACTGGTCAAGTTACTCCAGGAAACCACCCTGGCCCTGCTGCGCCATCCCGACTATTGGATCTATGGGGCCATGGACAATAGACAAACTCGTCTATTGAGCGCCGAGCAGGAATTTAACCGATTTACCCTATCCACCCGTAGCCGCTTTACCCAGGAGACCCTCTCTAACGTCAATCATCAACTTGTGCAGGTAGAACCTGCCGGCTTAATCACGCCAACCGATGATCATCAGGCTCCAGGGGAATATATTATGGCGACCCTGGTGGTGGCATTACAGGGTAAGCTCGATTTACCCAATATTGCTGACCCTGGCGATCTGCGCCAGGTGCTCAACCAAATTGGAGCAATTTCTCGAGATCGGTTGTTAGCGGTTGAAGTCCTCTGGACACCTCAACAACCAGGAGAAACCCTGACAGCAGATGAAATGGTGGCCGAGTATCCCGAATTAAAGCTGCTGTAAGCGGGTGATTGCAGGGTTCAAGATGCTTTTCTGATGGCAAAACTACCGATCCTCTATATCATCAAGGGGGCACCTGCGATCGCACCCAATCCCCTCCTTGAGCCCTGGCCATGGATATCTTGAACCTGCTCACCCGCCTTTTGTTGTGGCTGCTGATTGGCTACTTTATCTGGTGGGTGCTGAAAAAGTTCATTCCCACCGTCTTCCTCACCTGGCTGGGGGGAGCCATCGTGCTGGTCCTAGTAGCTTCTTTCTTTATTGCTCCCGGCAACAAAACCGTTAACACCTTCTGGCAGGTGGCTTCCTTCCCCCTCAAACCCCTCGGGGGATCCATTACTTGTCTAATCGTAGCCCTGGCCAATGGCATTAAAAAAACTGAGGGGCGTCTGGTCTTAATTGCCCTAGGAATTTTACTGGTGAGTAGCACTCCCTTGGTGGCTCGGGTTCTCGTTGATCGGTCGGAAAGCGCCATACAACGGGCCTATGACAACCAGAAAGCTCTCTGCAGCGACATTTGCAGTGTCGATCAGGTGCCCCTCAATCTGGCCAGATCCATGGTCATCCTGGGCGATAATGCCGACGTGGGGGCAGCCAGTTCCTTACCCAGTCAGATCGACGCTGAGGTTAAGCTGGATCCAATGTTAGTTTCCCGTCTAAACAGTGCGGCTGACGTCTACCGGCGGATCAGTTCGGTTCGAGCACTGGTGACCGTCACTGCTGGAGCTCTGGACAGCAATAGCGATAGTGGCAAACAATTTAACGATCTGATTCGGCAGCGACTGATTGGATCGGGGATTCCGGCGGAAAACATTCAAGTAACCAATGCGGGTATGGATATTCGGCAGGTGGTCCAAAATCAAAAAACCTTCTTAAAGGATCAGGGTCTATTTACTCCGCCTACGGGTAACCCCCGCCGCCAGACGGAGCGCAACAATCGAGAGGCCAATCGGGTAGTTTTGGTAGCCCCGGCTATGACCATGCGCCGTGCTGCTCTGGCCTTCGAAAACGAAGGACTGCAGGTGGTTGCCTGGCCAACCGAACTGTATAGTACGCCTGGCCTTAGCCGGGGTAGTAAGCTGGCCCGGCTGGTGGATCTGGTGCCCAACGTGGCCGCCCTCAGGTTAACGACCCGCTATTGGGACGAGTTACTCACCTCGATCTACTACTATCTGCGGGGTTGGCTACCATCCTTTAGTGTGCAGTGGGACCAGGTGGTAGAAACCCTGCGCTAAGGGACCCTACCGCCGCAGTGGAAGACGGGGTGAAACCGATGATCAACTCTTTTATTCAGGGCAGTGGCTATGGCGCGATCGCAGCTTCAAAAACTGGCTAACTACCTCAGACCCCACTGGCCTACGGTGGCCCTAGGGGTGGGATCTCTGCTGGTGGTTAACCTGGTGGGGGTAGGCATCCCCCTCTTAATTCGGGATGGCATTGATGAACTGCAGGTCACTTTTAGCTATCACCGGGTAATCTATTACGCCGCTCTGGTGCTGTTGCTGGCTTCAATCATGTGGGTCATTCGCATGGTTTCCAGAATTAGCCTGTTTGGGGTAGGCCGCCAGGTGGAGTTTGATCTGAAGCAACGCATCTTTGACCATTTGTTGCAGATGGAACCGGCTTACTTTAGCCGTAACACCCCTGGGGAACTAATTAGCCGGGCCACCAGTGATGTGGATAATATTCGCCGCTTGGTGGGGTTTGCCATCCTCAGCTTAGCCAATACCCTGTTTGCCTATAGTCTCACCGTACCGGTGATGATTAGCATCAACCTGCAGTTGACATTTATTGCTCTGGCGGTCTATCCGCTGATGCTCGTTCTAGTGCAAATGTTTAGCGATCGCCTGCGACGAGAACAGCTCAAGGTTCAGGAACGGCTAGCCAACCTTTCGGACCTAATTCAAGAAGACATGAGTGGTATTGCCCTGATCAAAATCTACGGACAGGAAGCCAACGAGGCTCGGGCCTTTGAGGATCTCAACCAGGACCTGCTCAAGGCGAATCTAGCCCTAGCTCGCACCCGTAGTACCCTGTTTCCCCTACTGGGGGGCCTGGCCAGTATTAGTCTGCTGGTGGTCTTAGCCACTGGCGCTGGAGAGATCGCCGATGGCCACCTAACCGTGGGAGACTTCGTAGCCCTACTCATTTACGTGGAGCGTCTGGTGTTTCCCACCGCTCTACTGGGCTTTACCATTACCGCCTACCAGCGGGGAGAGGTCAGCATTGACCGGGTGGAGACCATTCTGGAAGCCGACCCTAAAATTAAGGACGATCTCACGGCCCTAGCTCTCCCCCTAGGGCAGGTCAGGGGTAAAATCGAAGCCCGCCATCTCACCTATACCTACCCTGGAAACCCGGTCCCAGCCCTTGATGGGGTGAGCTTCACCATTAATCCAGGGGAACGGGTGGCAATTGTGGGGCCCATTGGTTCGGGTAAGTCAACCCTGGCCAATGCCCTACCCCGCTTGCTGGAGGTGGATAGGGGTCAACTCTGGCTAGATGGAATCGATGTTACCCAGATTCGGCTCCACGACCTACGCCAAGCGATCGCCTACGTACCCCAGGATAGCTTCCTCTTTAGCACCACCATTAACAACAACATTCGCTATGGATTACCCCAGCTAGAGACTGCCGATGTCCACTACGCCGCCAAACAGGCCCAGATCGATGGCGAAATTGAAAACTTCCCCCAGCGGTACGAGACCCTGGTGGGTGAGCGGGGAATAACCCTATCGGGAGGACAACGGCAGCGGGCGGCCCTGGCCCGGGCCCTAGTCATAGATGCCCCCATTCTGGTCCTCGACGATGCCCTCTCCAGCGTCGATAATCGCACCGCTACGGCCATCTTAGATGCCTTATCCACCGGCACCCGGCAGAAAACCGTGGTGTTTATTTCCCATCAGATGTCAGCTGCTGCTACCGCCGATCGCATCTTGGTCATGGATCGGGGGCAAATTGTGCAAATGGGCACCCACGCTGAGCTTTTAGCGACCGCTGGACTGTACCGGCAACTTTGGGACCAACACCACCTGGAGGCGGTACTAGCATCCTAAGCTAAGGACTGGTCAGCCATCAGGTCAGAGTTGATTCGTCCAGGGCGTCCACCACCGCCTGATAGATTTGATTGGCATGATCGGGACTGGTACCAATACAGGTAAGCCCCAACTTACCGTATTCCGACAGACACCCCATGAGGTGAAAGGCGGCGCCAGTACCGCTGATAGAGTTGAAGTGTAATTGTTTAGTGACAATAATATCCATCAAATCACTGGGGAGCAGACCCCGATAATGGGGTCTTTGCAAATTATCAGAGGCACGATAATAGCGAACCTGGTCTTGTTTGGTGTAAAACAATCCATCGGCCTGGTTAAAACGTCCCTCGGTCAGCATTTTCATAGCCATCAGGGGATGGGTTGTGCCCCCTTTGCGGAGGTTAATTTCAATGCCGTAAAGGTCCCAGGGGGGCTGGTCAGGGGCTTCCCTAGCCACGGCAATAAAGTCAACGCTGTAGCGTTCCAGCGCCCCTTGTTGCATCAGTGCTTCACCTACCCGCTGGCCCATGGCCTGAATCTCTAAGCGATAGTCAGCCCGGGCAGGGAAGGAGCAACCCAAAAAGATCTGGTGATCGGGTCCGCCCAATTCCTGGTCATGGGTAGAGAGGATTTCTACCTGACCCAGGGGGGTAATCTGGCCCTGCACACTCGGGGATTCCTTAGTCTGGCCCTCAATGAAAGCTTCGGCGATCGCCCCCAGGCTGTGAATCTTCTCCACAAAGTTGGGCCAGGTTTCCGTCTGGCACTGAAAGCGCAGATGGCTGAGGAGCGGCTCCAGACCCTGCACCCGCTGACGGTGGGTGGCCACCCCAGGAGCCAGGTCTGGCCAGAGACGCAGGTCTAAAATCCCATTTCCTTCTCCCGAAAAACCCTGATTGAGTTTAATCACCATACGGTCCAAACCCGGCTGCTGTTCCCAAACCTCCGCTACCGCCCGAGCCAGGTCGGTCTCGGAAAAGATTAAATCGCTCCCAATCGGATGGGGAATACCACAGCGTTTAAAAATCTCCCGGCTACCACTTTTGGTACCCCAGTACAACAGCTCAGGATCGAGGGCAAACAGGGGTAAGTCTAGACACCCAGCCAGTTCCCTTTCCAGCGGGGTGGAGTTATAACAGGTCATGTAACCCCGTCGGGAATCGATCAGGCGGCGAATCCGCGCTAGTAAACGAGGGCGTTCCAGGACTTTCTGGCTCAAGGGTTTGGGAGAGCTATCATAGGCCGCCAACAAAATCAGGCGATCGCGGGCGTGGGAGCTAGGAATTCCCGGCAATAGCTCCAGATAGTAATCAACAATACTGGGGTGGAGGGGTTGGGAAGTCAGATAAATCAGGCGGGTGTTGGGATTGCGCAACCGAATCAGGGAAAACAGCAGACGCTCTTCGTAGTGATTCACCCCCTCGACCTTTTGCAGTTCCTGCTGATCCAAACTGAGGGACGGCACCACCAAAATATGGCGCTCTTGGGTATCAAACTCATCGGTAGATCGCCAGCGATCCCTCAGTTGCCCCTGTAGGTGAGCAAATTCAGAATCCTGCCGGATGGGCAGGTGTAGTCCTTGCTGCCCCATTGGCCCCTCCTCCGTCCAGGCTAACCTCTCTGGAATGAGTATAGGAGAAAAGCTAAAGCCCAAAGGCCTCAGGCGGTGAAACTACGGCCCAGGCCCAGGGCCGCCAGTTTTTGACGATAGATAATGGAACTGCGATCGGCACGGATATGCACCTCCTGCTGCAAATTCAGGGGTAACTCCTCTGGGTATTGCTGCTCCACAATTTGCCGATCTTCTTCAAAAATCTGATGATTGAAGTCGAGGGTATCCTGTAAGGGTGCATCCCGATCAAAATTACGACAGATGGGCACAAATACCCGGGTTTGGCGAGCTGACACAGGACAGGCCGCATTCAAGATATGTAGCCTGCCATCGTCGGGAAAAAACACCGTCAACCGGGCGGTAAAGGGTAGAAACACCTCAAATAGTCGCCGCCATTGGAAGCCGGGGGGATTCAGATGTTTCAGGCCGATCGGGTAGTTACTGACCCTACTGATATAGTCGGCCCGAAACCCCGTTGCCGTTGGCGTCACCGGATAATCAGGCACCTCAGGACTACTCCCTTGACCAAAGCTCTGGCGGTGGACAAAGGCAAAGTGGCTGACATCCAGAAAGCCCTCCACCTGACGCCCGGCAGAGGCCTTTAAGGCGACGCTATCCGGGAGAACCTGGAGATAATCGGGATCATCCCACTCGGCAAACTCCGGCAAGGGCCTGGGGCCGTCATCTACCAGGCGCACCCAAATCAGCCCATAGCGCTCCTGCACCGGATAGGTGCGGAGGTGTAGCCTGGGGGAAATAGTGGCCTCGGGATGGGATGGAATACAAACACAGCGACCCTCTGGGTCGTAGCGCAAACCATGGTACGCACAAACCAGGTGATCCCCCTCCATAAAGCCTCGGCTCAGGGGTACACCGCGATGGGGGCAAAGATCCTGGGCCACCCTCACCCCTCCAGTGACCGGCCGGTAAAGCACCAGTCGTTGGTCTAGCAGTTGGGCGGCAACGGGCTGGTGTCCAACTGCGTGGACAAAGGCTACGGGATACCAGAAGGGAGCCAGCGATCGCCAATCCGATGGAGTGAAGGTACAGTTGGGCGGCAATGATGCCGGAACAGAGTCATCTTCTTGCATACAGGACCTGGCTTTTCAAGCAACTGCTTAGGAAGAACAGATGATTTTCAAAGTTTGATCTTCAACGTTGAAACATCAAATCTGATGGGACCCAGAAAGGCTATGGAAAACTAAGACTGAATATCAACAAATCAGGGAAAACCCTCCAGAGCTGTCTCCTGATTAGGGTTACCGCCATTAGGGGTTCGGTTCTGTTTATTACCAATGCAATTTGATTATAGCCATAGTAGCCATGGGTAGGAAGACAGGCACCCTGAAGCATGGCCAGGGCTATACCTGGAGCACCCTCGATCTAAAACCACCATGCGATCATAAAACCCTACTGAAAGGACTCAAAAACTACGGCGCAACCCAGGCTAAAGAAACTACCCAGGGCTAATCGCCACCACCAGTCCATCAGCAGATTGATCCAGGCTAGGGCCAGGAGTTCATGGGCAAATAGGCTAGCGAGAAAAACGCTACCCATCAGGCCAACGGTGACCAGAAAAAAGTACTTGATAAAACCACTAATGGAGCGAAATAGAAGGCTATGGCGGGGCAGCATAGTGAAGGGCTTCCTGCGGAGCAGTAGAGTAGGGAACCGTTTACTTATAACCAACTACTACCCTGGATTCCGGCGATCAGGAGGACAGTTTATGGGTTGGCCTAATTTTGGTCCGCCAGTTTAGCTAAGTTAAGGAATGCCCCAGGATGGCCCCAGGGGCGGTAGGCTGGGTTAAGCAATGTAACTGACCAAACACGCTCCATGGCTACCATCAACGACAACTACCTGAAACTCAAGGCGGGCTACCTATTTCCAGAAATTGCCCGGCGGGTCAATGCCTTTGCCGAGGCCAACCCCGACGCTGCCATCATTAAATTAGGTATTGGCGATGTGACTGAACCCTTGCCCGCCGCCTGCCGGGCTGCCATGGTGACCGCTGTGGAAGATATGGGCGATCGCGATCGCTTTAAGGGCTACGGTCCCGAGCAGGGCTACCTGTGGCTACGGGAAAAAATTGCCGAGCACGATTTTCAAGCCCGGGGCTGTGCGGTTGACGCCAGTGAGATCTTTATCTCCGATGGTTCGAAATGCGACTGCGGCAATATTCTGGATATCTTTGGGGACAACAACTCCATTGCCGTCACCGACCCCGTCTATCCCGTCTACGTTGACACCAACGTCATGGCGGGCCATACCGGCCCAGTCAACGATCGGGGGGAGTACGGTAACCTGGTTTACCTACCCATCAACGCCGAGAATAACTTTACCGCCCGCATCCCTGACCAACCGGTGGATCTAATTTACCTGTGCTTTCCCAACAATCCCACCGGTGCGGTAGCCAGCCAAGCCCACCTACAAGCTTGGGTTAACTACGCCCGCGCCCACGGCTCAATCATTTTCTTTGACGCCGCCTACGAAGCCTTTATTACCGACCCCAACCTTCCCCACTCCATCTACGAAATCGAGGGGGCCCGGGACTGCGCCATTGAGTTCCGATCCTTTTCTAAAAATGCTGGATTTACCGGCACCCGCTGTGCCTTTACCGTAGTGCCCAAGTCACTACAGGGCAAGGCCGCCGATGGTAGCAATGTCTCCCTCCACAGCCTCTGGAACCGGCGGCAATCGACTAAGTTTAATGGGGTTTCCTACATAGTCCAGCGGGGAGCAGAAGCCGTCTACTCTGCAGCGGGCCAAAAGGAAATCCAGACCCTGGTTAGCTTCTACATGGAAAACGCCCGGATTATTCGCGAGCGACTTACCGCCGCTGGCTTGCAGGTCTACGGCGGCATCAATGCCCCCTACGTCTGGGTAAAAACCCCAGACGGCCTGTCCAGTTGGGATTTCTTTGATAAGCTCCTGCACAACTGCCATGTGGTAGGCACCCCCGGATCGGGTTTTGGTGCCGCAGGGGAAGGCTACTTTCGGATCTCAGCCTTTAATAGCCGCCAAAACGTTCTAGAAGCTATGGAACGGATCACCACCTAAGGCCTTGCTATGGATGAGAACGCCTTTCTACAAGCCCTCAACCCTGACGCCATGGTAGCCCAGCCTGGTAAACGGATCAGTCTTAAGGACTTTGATCCCGCCTATAGGGGGGGCTTCACGAAGGAAGAGGCTAGGGTCCATCTGGAATCCGGCATCCAACAACTGGCTCGCTACCAGGATGTGCTCTATGCCCAAAATACCTACGCCCTGTTGCTGATTTTTCAGGCCATGGACGGAGCTGGTAAAGACAGCACCATCAAACATGTGATGTCGGGGGTCAATCCCCAGGGCTGCCAGGTCTTTAGCTTTAAGCAACCATCCGCCGAAGAACTAGACCATGACTACCTGTGGCGGTCCTACAAGGCTCTGCCAGAGCGGGGGCGAATCGGTATTTTTAATCGCTCTTACTATGAAGAAGTGCTGGTGGTACGGGTTCATCCGGAGGTCCTGGACCAACAGCAACTCCCATCCCAAACTAAGGGCAAGCAGATCTGGCGACAACGGTTTGAAGAAATCAACTCCTTTGAGCGTTACCTGGTGAATAACGGCATTGTGGTGATGAAGTTTTTCCTACATGTGTCGAAACAGGAGCAACGCAAACGTTTCTTAGAGCGCATTGATCTTCAGGAAAAAAATTGGAAGTTTTCCCTTGCCGATGTCAAAGAGCGCCACTTTTGGGATGATTACATGGCCGCCTACGAGGAAATGTTTACCCACACCAGCACCGACTCGGCCCCCTGGCATATTATTCCAGCAGACCATAAGTGGTTTACGCGGTTAGCGGTATCTAGCTTTATCTACCACCGCCTCAAGTCCCTCAATCTGGCCTATCCGATCCTCCAGGACAGCCACCTCAGGGACTTGGAAGAAGCCCGGCTAATGCTCCTAGCCGAGGAGCCCGCCGAACCATCAGGATGGCAGGGTTAACGCCCCAAATGGTTGGGAATATCGCCGCAGCCTCCGGGGACGGTAGCTCGGGTGACCGAGCCACCCCAGGCACAGCAATACCAGCGTTGATCCTCAGACAGGCGCTCTACCCCGGTCAGGTTAATTCCTTCTACCACGGCGCCAGTGTGGGCACCAGTCCCGTAATCAGGCGTATCGGTACGACTACGGGGAGAAGCCTGGGTGCGATCGCCATAGAAAAAACGAGCTCCCATCAGGTCTGCACCGGTCAGATTAGCCTGGTAGAGAATCGTGCGAGAGAAGTTGGTTTTAACCAGATCGGCCTTCTGTAAATCAGCCTGAATCAGGTTAGCCTCACTTAAATCAGCCCAGCGCAGATCACTACCGGCCAAATTGGCCACCGCCAGCATAGCCCCCAGATCAATCACCCGTACCCCCTCGGATCGATCTTCTTCGTAGCCCCCCTGACCATCGAGAATGGCCCGACCTAGACGACTATCGCGCCGTAGGGGAGTGAGTAATTTAGACCGGGACAGAAAGCCGATCACCTTGGCCTTACCAACTGCATCCACACTGCTGAGAATGGCTGCCGTACGGGCTTCGGCAATCATGCGCTCCTGGGGCCAGTCCTCCAGCAGGCCATTTTCGTCCAGCACCAGTTCTGAAATACCCTGGAAGTAAGCGTCAATGGTTTGTTGCTGGGTAATCAGGTTTTGTTGCAGGGTCAGATCTCGGGAAATAGTGTACTGGCGCCAGGCCACAAATAGGGCTAGGAAGGCAATGAAGATTTGCCCGATCGCCCCCAAAAAATCCCCCAGGGCGCCCAAAATATCCCAGGGCAGGGTAAGCCCCCAGGTGACCAGACGGCGACTCAGTCCGCTCACCTGCATCAACCCCAGTATCCCTATGAGTAAACCGGGCAGGGCGATGGCCAGGCTCTGCTGGGGAGGAGAAAGCTCCCCCAAGAGCTCTTTTAAAAAAGGCCATAGCACCCGCAGGGAAAGCACCGTAGTCACCAGGGACCCGGCCAGGAGAAGCCAGACACTATTGAGCCATAGTCCCATTCCGATCACCCCCAAGGCCACCAGGGTAATTGCCCCGGATTGAGTGGAGGTAGGCGGCTCCCCCTGCAGTGGTAACTCCGAAGGTGATTCGGGGGGAACGGTGATCGGCGAGGAGGGATCGCCAGGAGGTGGCAGGGGATCGGAATTAGAAGGACTAACGGCCATGGCAGGCTGGTTAAACAAAGATCTATAGCTTTAGCCAGAACGCTGAGGACCGATTGAAACGGTGAAAGCCAAGACTGAGTAGGCGTTCTGGCTCGCCTGCGCCCCGTTAACTGTAGCTAGTTGCCAACATAAACCCAGGGCATTACCCAGTCAGAGGCCAAGCCTAAGGGGCGCCTTAAACGATATCATTGAATTGGCTGAAACCCATGATATACAGCTTTGGCCAGAACGCTGAGGCCAAAGTTAATCCACCAAAGCTAAGCTTGGGTAGGCGTTCTGGCTCGCCTCCGCCCCGTTACCGTAGCTACAGTTATATTTCAGGGGTTTGCCTTCAGAAACCCGATCCAGGCACGATCTATGGCAGTCAGTGTACAGCAAGTTTTTCAGTGGAAGCAAACGGGCCAGCCCGCCCCAGCGATCGCCGTGCTGACCGCCTGGGACACGATTTCCGCCCAAATCGTCGATCAGGCCGGCGCTGATATTGTGTTGGTAGGAGATTCCCTGGCCATGGTAGCCCTGGGCTATGAAACCACCCTTCCCCTCACCCTGGAAGAAATGCTCAGCTGTGCCCGGGCAGTCCGACGGGGGGTAAAAAATGCCCTGATGGTGGTAGATCTGCCCTTTCTGACCTACCAGATCAGTCCAGAGGAGGCGGTGCGTACCGCCGGTCGCATCCTCAAGGAAACCGGTGCCCAGGGAGTAAAACTGGAGGGGGGCCACCCGGGAGTCATCGAGATTATTCACCGACTGCGCCAGTGGGATATGCCGGTCATGGGCCATGTGGGCCTCACCCCCCAGTCGGTTAATCAACTGGGGGGATTTCGGCAACAGGGTAAGTCACCGGCGGAGGCCGATCGCATCCTAGCGGAGGCCCTGGCCCTGCAGGAGGCGGGAGCCTTTGCCGTGGTGTTAGAACATATTCCCGCCAGTCTGGCCCAGACCATTAGCACCGCCCTCGCCATTCCCACCATTGGCATTGGGGCGGGACAGGGCTGTGATGGTCAGGTGCTGGTAACGGCCGATGTGCTGGGGCTATCTGCCTGGCAACCCCCCTTCGCCCAGGTTTATGCCCAGCTTCGAGAGACGGCGATCGCCGCTGCCCAACAGTTCTGTGAGCAGGTGCGTACGGGCCAGTTTCCCGCTGCCAAGCCTTAAGCCAGAACCCCTAAAGACCAAACACCTCGGCTGGATCAGTACGTTGTACCTTGTTTACCGCGATCGCCCCCGCCACCAGGCACATTAGAAAAGTAAGCATATAGAAGCCCCTAATCCGTTCCTGGGTCAAGGTAAAGCGCAGTCCGGTGATATTTTCTCCCAGGTGATAGAGTACCAGGCTGGCCAGTAATGCCGGAATAAAGCCTAGCACCGATAAAATCACAGCCTCCTGAATGACCACCCCCAGAAGAAAACGGTTGGTATAGCCCATGGCCTTGAGGGTGGCGTACTCGGACCAATGGTCAGCAATATCGGTATAGAGAATCTGGTACACCAGAATAATGCCCACCATAAAGCCCATCGTAGTCAACAGGGAGAAGACAAAACCAATATTGGTATTCTTTTCCCAGTACTGCCGTTCTCGCCGAATAAAGCCTTCAGGGCCGTATTTGGGCAGCACCAGTACATCCTCAGGGAGGCGCTGACGCAAAGCCCGCACCACCCCCTCTACCGCAACACCAGGCTGAAGTTGCACCAAACCAATGTCAGCGGTGGCAAAGCTGCGTTGGTCTTCCTGCGGACCGCGGTTAGCGAAGTAACGGAGAAAGTTCTGGTCACTCATAATTAAATTGCCGTTACCGGCGGCGAAATCCGTACCCAGGCTAAAGGTGCCCACAATGTGAATCTGGCGATCGGCTAGTTCGGTGATAACCCCCTTTTGCCTGGGTCCTAATTCGGCCCGCGCCCGACTATCGATCAAAGCCGTATAGGGCAAACGCAGATCCTCCCGGTGGGCAAGAACTTCCGGTAGAAGCAGAACTGGATCGGCCGGGTTGTAGGCAATCACCCGCACGGGGCGAGTTTTCCTGGTTTCCGGATTTTTCCAGCGGGCGTCGCTGGTGTAGATCGGGTAGGTGGCGGCGACCCCATCCACCGCCTGGGCCTGGTAAAGGCGACGACGGGCGAAGGCACGGGGTACGAACATATTTTCCTTCAACCGATTGATAATTACGATATCGCCATTGAGTTGCTCTAGGAAGTGGGTTTGGCTATCGTATAGGGCATTTTTGAAGCCGTTAAACAACAGCATCAACAGTACGGCAAAGGTTACTCCGGCAACGGAGGTAAGGAACTTCCGGCGATCGTGGATCAGGTTTAACAGAGCCAGGGGAGTACGCATGGGGTAAGCAATTACCTACGCAAAGACATCAGCGGGGTCGGCGGTTACCGCCTTACGCACGGAAATGAGGCCCGACAGGCTACACATCAAGATCGTCAAGCCCAACACAAACACCGTCCGTCCCGGCCCCATCTGCATGGGCAAGGCTCCGGCAGTGGCCTGATCGGTGAACCGGTAGAGGCCGATCGCCAAGATAAATCCGGGAATATAGCCCATCACCGCTAAAATCAGCGCTTCTTGAATCACCGTCTTAAACAGGTAACCACCGGTGTAGCCGATCGCCTTGAGGGTAGCGTACTCCCGCAGATGGTCACGAATATCCGTATAGAGCACCTGATAGACAATCACCGTCCCCACCACCAGAGACACCACCACGCCCAGGCCAAAGATAAAGCCAATGGAGGTGGTTTGAATCCAGTACTGGCTTTCTTTGAGAATAATTTCGGTTTTACTATAAACGTCAACATCTGCGGGTAGGCGATCGCGGATCGCTGCCCTAACCCGCCCTAGATCTGCCCCTGGCTTGAGTAGGACCAACCCCAGGTTGACCTGAGCCAGGCTGCGGGGAGCAAAATAACGGCGAAAATTTTGATCACTCATGATCAGGGTGCCGTCAGCGGCAAAGCCTCCCCCCAGGTCATACTGACCAACAATGGTAATCCGGCGGCGTTCGGCCTCAGTTGTTAAGCCCACAGTTTGGGGACCGAATTCAGGGCGGGAACGGCGATCGATAAAGGTCGTGTAGGGTTGTTGAAGGGCGGCGATCGCACCGGGAGTATTCAGTTCGGGCATCAAGAAGACCGGATCAGCCAGACTAAACCCGTAGGCAAACATTGCCCGGCTCCTTTTGGTCTGAGGATTTTTCCATAGGGCATAGTCCGCATAGAGGGGCATCGCCCGATCGACACCCTCAATCCCTGCCACCTGGTACAGGCGCTCTCGGGCAAAGGCTTTGGTGGTGCTAATTTCCAAGGATTGCGGAGATATCAAAAAAATATCCCCATTAAATTGGGAATAAAAATTAGTGGTGGTATTCACCAGGGCACCGAGAAATCCCAGGTTCATAAAAATCAACAGCACCGCAAAGCTCACTCCCGCCACCGCCACCAGTAGCCGCGATCGCTGATAACGCAAGTTATACCAGGCTAGGGGAATCCGACCCATGTCTAACCTCCAGCAATGATATCAATGGCCACATCCACCTGCAGGTTGGTCAACCCCACCAGCACCGGACTCTGGTCTACCTTAATGCGCACCTCCACCACCCGGGCATCGGCGTTAGCCGCCGGATCGTCATCCAGAATATTATTCTTGGCAATTTGTAGACCAATTTCGGCAACGGTACCGCTTAACTTTTCGCTGAAGGCTCCATTGCGACTGCTAATGGTGGCGGGCTGGCCCAACCTAACCCGGCCAATATCACTTTCATAGACTTCCGCCACCACGTACATCTGATCGGTATTACCCAGGGCAATGACCTGATCATTGGAGGGAGACACCGCCTCCCCGGGGCGAGTATAGATCTCCAGGACCTGACCCGCCTGGGGAGCTCGAATCACCGTGAGCTCCAGTTGGGCTGCGGCTAGGGCTAAGCTTTTGGCGGCCGAATCAACCCGACTGGTAATCTGATTGCGACGGGCATTGGCCTGTACCACCGATTGTTGGGCCTGGGCCTGCTTTAAGTCGGTGGTGCGGGTTGCCTCCAGACGCTGACGGGTAGCGGTGGCATTAGCCAGGTCGGCCCGGAGACGATTCACCGTGGCCTGCTGCCGGTCTAGTTCCTGACTGGCTAAGGCCCCGGCCTGATAGAGGGACTGAAAGCGGGCTAGATCGACTTCAGCCACCTGGAGTTGGGCCTGTAAACTTTCCATGGCGGCATTTTGAGCCACGATCGCCGCCTTCTGAGGACCATCAACCTGGGTAACGCGGCTCTCTGCCTCCATCACCTGGGCCTTTCCCAGGGCGTTGTCTGCCGCCAGTTGGGCCTTAGCCTCCGCCAGTTGGCTAGCGGCATAGTCGCGCTCCGCCTTACGCACTCCGTAGCGATCTAGATAGGCAAGAATCTGACCAGCCTGGACGCGATCGCCCTTTTTAACCAGCAAGCGGTCAATGCGCCCTGTATCCGAGGCCCCCACCCGAATTACCCGACTAGCAGGTTCAACCCGTCCCAGAGCTGCCACTTTAACCTGTTGGGGTGGGGGTAAGGCCGCCTGTTCCTGGGCTTGTCGCCGCGACTCAACTCGATGACGCCATATCAGCGTAGTTCCCAGCCCAAGCAGTAACAACGTCGCCAGCACCAGCCACACCACTGGCCTTTGCCAGGCCTTAGGGGAATCGACAGCCATAAAGATTCAACAAAAAGGTAAAAAGGACCATAAACCATCGTAAAACCTACCACCACCGGGTTGAAACCAGAGGCAGGATGGACAACTGTTTTAAATACAGGGTTGGCGGGATTCGAACCCACGACCTACCGCTTAGGAGGCGGTCGCTCTATCCTGCTGAGCTACAACCCCTGAATAAGCAATAGTTTATCCTGTTTGCTTGGGATAGGGGCATAGCCACCCAGAACAAAAGTTGGATTGTCTACCCTGCCTCTCTCTGACCATCCATACCCTGGAGGATGGCAAGCCCCTCCCCACCCCTTGCTGCCAAGCCATCGTTGACGCTGCATCGAATGGGTGCGATATTTCAATCTATGCCCATGCTCTAGAATAGATAGAACGAAATAAACAGAAAACCCTCTGGTCTCGTTAGTTTCCTGGATTTGTATCTATGCCGCCCACCGAGCTTGACACTGCTGCCTCTGAAACGGCCAGCCTCAACGGCGCCCCGGCGACATCCGAGGTCGATCCTGACGAAGTGCCCTACGACGTTGAGATGTCCCTGTTTGATCATCTCGAAGAACTACGGGTACGAATTTTTTATGGACTGATAGGTGTCTTTGGGGGAGTTGTGATTTGCTTCTGGCAAGTAAATCGCATTGTTGCCTGGTTAGAGGTGCCTGCCCAGGGGGCTAAGTTCCTGCAACTATCTCCGGGGGAATACTTTTTCGTATCCATCAAGGTGGCCGGTTATAGTGGCCTGCTGGTGGCCAGTCCCTTCATTCTCTACCAGATCGTTATGTTTGTTCTACCGGGGTTAACCCGACGGGAACGACGTCTGATGGGCCCGATTGTCTTGGGTTCGGGTCTGTTGTTTTTCGCGGGTATATTGTTTGCCTATTTCGCCCTCATTCCTGCGGCTCTGAACTTTTTCATCAGCTACGGAGCCGATGTGGTTGAGCAACTGTGGTCCATCGATCGCTATTTCGAGTTTGTTTTGTTACTTCTGTTCAGTACCGGATTAGCCTTTCAAATTCCCATCCTACAATTACTCTTGGGGCTGCTGGGGTTTGTCAACTCCCGACAAATGCTGGCTGGCTGGCGTTACGTGCTGCTGGGAGCCGCCGTGCTAGGGGCTGTTCTAACCCCCTCCACCGACCCGGTTACCCAAAGCCTATTGGCTGGAGCTGTGCTGTTCCTCTATTTTGGCGGCATTGTCATGGTCAAGGCGATCGGGCGCTAGGCGAAGTGCCTAGTCCTGAATTCCCATCGGTGCTGTCTCCAGACCCTAGAGTATAGATTCCGTCAGAGCGCTGAGGACTCGGCTGATCGGTGATTTTTATGTCTCGTAACCAACAGGCTTGTCCCATGTACGAGAATAAAAAAGCTAATACCAGGGGGCGGCCTGGCTCGCCTCCGCCTCCTTAACCGTAGTCAGGGTTATACCAACCCTAAGGCGATAGCCCTTAAGATTGGCTTCCAGGTAAAAAATTCTCCCGAGCCTGATGAACTCGGAAGAATCCTTTTTTTTCAGGGTATAGCCCGGATCAGGTCGCTGAGGACTGCGTCAATCGGTTACGGCAAAACCGGAGCAGGCTTCAAATACCTACAAAGAATGGGAGAAACCTTTTCAAAGGTCTCCCATAAAAACTCTCAGCCTAGTTAGGACAGGACTCATACGGCACTTTGCTACGTCCTGAAACCTGAAGGCTGACTCGGAATATTAAGCTAAATGGCTATAGCCGTAACTCCCATCATCTTTTCAAATACCCTTCTGCCCAGTTACCGGTGATCGGGGTGATGAAACAGCTTTTCGAGGAGGGCTAGTTACCCCAACCTGAGCATCAGACCTATTTGAACCCTACGGCCGCTTGCCAAACAAAGGCTAGAAGCAAGAAAAACACAGGGATAATCGGCAGCACATCTACCAGGGGATCAAACAGGGAATAAGCTTCAGGTAGCTTTGCCAGCAGCATTACAGCACTCATTTACGATTAATCCTCTCTTTACACAGCCAGATAAAACGGTCAGAAGTACAAAGGAACCTGGAATGACAAGCTTTCTGGCTCCTTGACCCCATCAATAAATTTATGTTGTATCCTACCATGTTCCCGACCTCAGCTCGATGCTAGTCAGGTTTCTCCAGCAATTCTTAGCCTGGCAAGTTTGCAGCTCAAGATCAGGATTTCTGAGGATCTTCAACCAACCCCTCCATGGGGGTAACCATCGCCTAGGGAGACTGGGGAGTTAGCCAGGTAGCAAACTCCTCCGTAAAGCGATCGGCCAGAATCGCCTCACGGATTCGTTGGGTAAAACCCACCAACTCCGTGATGTTGTGAATAGAAATCAAGGTGAAAGCCAGCATTTCCTTGCTGTGGAGGAGGTGACAGAGATAGGCTCGGGTAAAGTGCTGACAGGTATAGCAGGGGCAGGTGGAATCCAGGGGACTGTGATCACGACGAAAACGATGATTTTTCAGATTCCAACGACTCCCCCCTACCAGTGCCGCTCCATGGCGAGCCAACCGCGTGGGAATCACGCAGTCAAACAGGTCTATGCCAGCGGCGATCGCCTGGGCCATTTCCCGATAGGTGCCGACTCCCATCAAATAACGGGGTTTGTGCTCGGGCAGGTAGGGAGTGGTAGCTTTGACAATCGCCTCGATCAACTCCGGCGGTTCTCCCACACTGACTCCGCCAATGGCATAGCCGGGCAAATCGAGTTGAGCCAGTTGCAGGGCTGCTTGCCGACGGATCTCGGGGTAAACACCGCCCTGCACAATACCAAACAGAGCCTGGTCCTGACGTTGGTGAGCTGCCACGCAGCGTAATAGCCAGCGCCAGGTCCGATCGGTGGACGCCTGCATGGCCTCCTGACTAGAGGGATAGGGAGGACATTCGTCAAAAGCCATGATCACATCCGCCCCAAGGGCATTTTGAATATGGATGGAAGTCTCTGGCCCCAAACTAATTAAATGGCCATCCCGGGGTGATTTAAAAACCACCCCCTCTTCGGTAATGGTGCGAA
This sequence comes from Leptolyngbya sp., assembly GCA_040374765.1. Lineage (GTDB taxonomy): Bacteria > Cyanobacteriota > Cyanobacteriia > Phormidesmidales > Phormidesmidaceae > Nodosilinea. Next base: position 5,905 of record JBEITR010000028.1, on the reverse strand, counting down.
TTTGACTCAGGCTAAACACCTGAAATCCTCCCGAGTCCGTCAACATGGGCCCATGCCAACCCATAAAGCGGTGTAGTCCCCCCGCTTCAGCCACAATTTCTTCCCCCGGTTGGAGGTGCAAATGGTAAGTATTGGCCAAGACCATTTGGGCGCCGGTGGTGGCCAATTGGTCTGGGGTCACGGTTTTGACATTAGCCAGGGTACCGACCGGCATAAATCGGGGAGTCTGGACTGGTCCGTGGGGAGTATGAAAAATACCAGCCCTCGCCTGGGTATGGCGACAGCGAGCCTGACAGTCAAAGGCGAAGGGCGAAGTCAAAGCCTGGGATGTTGTTTGCAAAGTTCAAAGATAGTCTTAATCTGAGTTAAATAGTCAACCCAAGAATTTTACTGCTATAACTTTTGAAAAGACTGGCTATCCTAAATTTAGTCTTCGGATCTAGGATAGTTGCGATCGCCCCCTGTCCTTTCATAATCAAGCCTCAACGGTTATGGTTTTTCCCGACGCCCCTCCCGCCCTGCTGGTGTTAGCCGATGGCTCAGTTTTCCATGGTTGGTCCTTTGGAGCTCCCGGTACGGTCATGGGGGAGGTGGTCTTCAACACAGGCATGACCGGTTATCAAGAAGTCATGACCGATCCCAGCTACTCTGGTCAACTGGTCACCTTTACCTATCCTGAGCTGGGTAACACGGGAGTCAACCCTGAAGATGAGGAGTCTAACCGTCCCCACATTAAGGCGGCGATCGCCCGTAACATTTGCTCAATCCCCAGTAATTGGCGTTCCACCCAGTCCCTGCCTAATTACCTCAAGACCCATAAAATCCCTGGCATTTTTGGTATCGACACCCGCGCCCTAACCCGCCGCATACGCACCGCAGGAGCTATGAATGGTGCGCTGTCTACGGAGGTATTAGATCCGAGCGAACTACTCCGCCAGTTACAGGACACCCCACCAATGACTGGCCTTAACTTAGTCGACCAGGTCACCACCCCTGAGGTTTACGAATGGACCGAAACCACCTCTCCGGCCTGGGAGTACAGCAGCAGCCCAGCCATAGCAACCGACAAGCCCCTAACGGTGGTGGCAGTTGACTTTGGGGTTAAGCGCAATATTCTGCGGCGGCTGGCCAGCTACGGTTGCCGTATTATCGTAGTTCCCGCCCATAGTTCCGCTGAGTTAATCATGGGCTATAACCCCGATGGTATTTTTCTATCGAATGGGCCAGGGGATCCAGCTGCCGTTACCTATGCTCCCACCCTGGTCAAGGCTTTACTCAACTATGAACTGCCCACCTTCGGTATTTGCATGGGACACCAAATTCTCGGGTTATCCCTGGGGGCCTCTACCTTTAAGCTCAAATTTGGTCACCGCGGCCTTAATCAGCCCTGCGGTCTGCAGCAGCAAGTAGAAATTACCAGCCAGAACCACGGTTTTGCCCTAGATGTTGATTCCATTCCTGGAGATCGGGTAGCGATCACCCATCTCAATCTAAATGATCAAACCATTGCTGGCCTGGCCCACAAAACCCTGCCCATTTTTTCCGTCCAATATCATCCAGAGGCCAGCCCCGGTCCCCATGATGCCGATTATTTATTTCTCAAATTTGTCGAAACTATGCAAGATTATCGTCTTCGGCAGGCTACCGCCTAAAAAGATAGGGTAGATTTACCCCTTGCAGAGATATCTATCGTGACCTATATTTAACACTCGAACTGGAGCACTTGGGAGGTTTGCTATCGCTGAAAATTTATCCCTCACCGTAAGTTTACGAGGCACACGGCATGTTGAGGGCAACTATCAATTATTTCGCCTCAATGGGTTGCTGGATGCTTTCTCAGTAACTAACTTTACTAAGATGATGGACGGTTACGTAGAAAGCGGTCCTATCCATATTATTATTGACCTTTCCTCTATTGATTTTGTCGATAGCTCTGGCTTAGGAGCCCTGGTACAACTGGTAAAGAAAGCTACTAATCATGGCAAAACTGTACAGGTAGTTACCAACAACCGGGTTACCCAAACCGTTAAGTTGGTGCGTCTGGAGAATTTTCTTTCTCTCCAGGCTACTGTCGAAGATGCGATCGAAAAAATAAAATCCCAGACAGATGCTTCTAAACCTGAATCAGATAGTTCTACCACCAGTTAGGCTTCTATCGGTTTATAAGCCTGTATGACCTGTAAACTACCCCCACCATAGTAGTAGGACTGAACCGGGTGAAAGCCCAGGTCTATCGCTTCTGTGGCCAAAGTGGCCTGCAGCATTTGCCAGGCGGTATGGGTTTCGAAAAGCCATAGAAACACCGCCAACCCAGGCCAGAAGAGCGGATTATGGGGGCGGTGAAAATCAACCAGGGTAAAAACACCCCCTGGTTTGAGAACTCGCCAGACTTCCGCAAAGATCTTTTGCCGCTGGTCGGTTTCCATTTCATGGATAGCCGCGCTACTGTGCACCATATCGAAAGAGCTGTCCGGGAGGGGCATGGCCTCCGCCCAACCTTCTACAAAGGTGGCCCCAGGCACATTGTGTCTGGCCCGCTGCAGCGATCGGGGGGAGGCATCCAGACCGGTAACATGGTCGCTATAGTGCGTTAAGAAACGAGTGGTTTGCCCGCTACCACAGCAGAGATCCAGTACCGCCGTGGTGCTGGTGATGGTTAAGCCCTGCAGGGCCAGGGTACGAAACCGATCCTCACCACCAACCGTCAGGGCAGCGGTGCGGGAAATGGTATCGTACAGCCACTGATAGCGGTAGCTCAGAGGACGGAGTAGGGTAGCCATAGTCAATCTCCTGAGTTGAGTAAACCAGCCATCATGGGCAAGCCATCCAGGCTGCCCAACAGGGCTTCAGCGGCTCTCTCTGGGTGAGGCATGAGACCCAGCACATTGCCCTGACGGTTACAAATACCAGCGATATTGTTCAAGGATCCGTTAGGATTAGAGGCTGGGTCTGGCTTACCGGTAGCACTACAATAGCGCAATACAACCTGGCGATGGGCTTCCAGTTCTGCCAGGGTGGAGGGGTCGGCATAGTAGCAACCCTCGCCGTGGGCAACGGGTAAGGTAATAATCTGATTGGGACTGTAGGCCTGAGTCCAAGCCAGGTCGGTACGTTCTATCCGTAGCCTGACCCGATCGCAGATAAACCGCATGCCCTGGTTACGCACCAGTGCCCCTGGCAGCAAGCCCGCTTCGGTTAGAATTTGAAAGCCATTACAAATACCAATCACCAGTTTGCCCTGCTGGGCATGGCGAATGGTGGCTTGCAGGGCTGGAGAAAAGCGGGCGATCGCCCCACAGCGCAGGTAATCACCGTAACTAAATCCCCCTGGCACTACCACCACATCCAGGTCGCTGAGGTCTCCATCCTCGTGCCAGACCATACGGGTAGGTTGGTGCAGCAGATCGCGAGTAAGGTAGGCCACATCGCGATCGCAGTTAGCACCAGGAAAAACAATAACACCAAATTTCATGGCTAATCGTGGCAGGGCAACGGCGAACTGACTACTATTAAACACGCAATTCAGCCCTGGTTGAGACCGTTCTCCCAAAAGCCTGGTCTCCCGCCCATGGACTAAGGTTAGCGAGGGCTGACTGAGGGGCCCCCGCCGGTCTCCTGAGGCAGGCCCTAGGGTGGCCATGCCGTAGACCGGCCCTGGGAGTTATCCTAGAAGTAGAACCCTAGAAATATAGCCATAGCCAGGTGAACGATGCGGCCAGGGTGGTTGAAAAGGCGACTCAATCTCAACTGTCGAAGGTTTCAAGCACCCTTGAGAGCAAGCCAGAACACCACCCGGACTGGGCTTGAACCGATTCCATCGGTCCTAAGGGTTCTGGCCAAGACTATAAATTTAGAAATTTAGCCCAGGAGGTTACCGGATGATTACCCTACGGCCAAGCGGGGAACGGGGCAGCGCCAATCTCGGCTGGTTAGATACCCGCCACAGTTTCTCCTTCAGCAACTACTACGATCCTGATCACATGGGCTTTGCATCCCTACGGGTGATCAATGAGGATAGAATCAGCCCGAGTGGAGGCTTCCCTACCCACGGCCACCAGGATATGGAAATTGTCACCTACGTGCTGCAGGGCGCCCTGGAGCATAGGGATAGCCTGGGGAATGGATCGGTCATCCAGCCCGGCGATATTCAACGCATGTCCGCCGGTACGGGAATTTTCCACAGCGAGTTTAACGCCTCCAACAGCGAGCCCGTTCACCTGCTGCAAATCTGGCTGTTACCCGCCAGTCAAGGACTGCAACCAGGTTACGAGCAGATTTATGTGGCCCCGGAGCAAAAACAGGGCCAATTACGACTGGTGGCTTCTCGAGATGGTCGGCAAGGATCGGTCACCATTCATCAGAATGTGGACCTCTACGCCAGTGTCTTAAAGGCAGGGGATCGGATCAACCATACCCTGGAAACGGGCCATGTCGCCTGGATCCAGGTAGCCCAGGGAAGCATTGACCTAAACGGCCACCATCTCACAGCCGGTGACGGGGCCGCCATCTCTGACCTTAACCACCTCAGCCTGGCCGGAATCGCCCCCGTATCAGAGTTACTGCTCTTTGACATGGTAGCTTAGCGGCCCAATCAGGAGGCCACCCTAACGCTGTGGCCAATGACCTATTCCCATGGCTAGTCCCTAGACACTAGCGAAACATGCTGCTGACCGAACTTTCTTCGTGAATACGCCAGATTGTTTCACCCAGCAGGTTAGCCATCGACAAAACCGTCAATTGTTTAAACTGACGACTGGGGGTCATGGGAATGGTGTTGGTAACAATCACCTCCTCAAATAGCCCTCCGGATAACCGTTCGATCGCTGGGCCTGAAAATACCGGATGAGTAGCGCAGGCATAAACCTGACGGGCTCCCTGCTGTTTGAGTAAGCGGGCTCCTTCACAGATAGTCCCCGCGGTATCAATCAAATCATCCACCAAGACTGCCGTTTTACCCCGCACATCCCCCACCACATTCATCACTTCAGCGACGTTGTGAGCCTGGCGACGTTTATCAATGATGGCCAGGGGGGCGTCGTTGAGTTTTTTGGCAAAGGCCCGGGCCCGGGCTACCCCTCCCACATCGGGGGAAACCACCACCAGGTCCGAGAGGTTTTTACTGGCGATATAGTCAGTTAATACAGAACTACCGTAAACATGGTCACAGGGAATATCAAAGTAGCCCTGAATTTGCGCCGAGTGTAGATCGATAGCCAACACCCGACTAGCACCCGCCGTGGTGATCTGGTTAGCCACCAGCTTAGCTGTAATGGACTCCCGACCGGCGGTTTTGCGATCGGCACGGGCATAGCCATAGTAGGGCACCACTGCCGTAATCTGGCGAGCCGAAGCCCGACGGCAAGCGTCGATCATAATTAGCAGCTCTACCAGGTTATCATTCACTGGATAGCAGGTAGGCTGAATTAAGTAGACATCACAGCCCCGAATCGATTCCTGAATTTGTATATAAATTTCCCCATCAGCAAATCGTTTCCGCACCATGGGACCAAGATCGATCCCAAGGTAACGGGCCACTTCTTTAGAGAGTTCCACATTCGCAGAACCAGAAAATAGTTTTAAGCGGTTGTTGTCACTCAAGGAAGGTAATAGGGGGGTCAGAAGCGGCAAGGTAGCAGAACGGATCACAGCAAGTCCTCTCAGCATTTTCACCAAGCAAATCCTAGCATTTGAAATCAAAAACTTTCTGAGCATTTATCCTTATTCAGCAATTCTCATTTTAAAGAATCAGCTGCTATTGGGAGGGCTTTCCAGTTCTAGCCCCTCGAGCATGAAGGTAAGGAGATGATCCCAACTGTCGAAATACAGGTACCGAGTTAAAGCCCGCAGGTCATCAAAGAAGGTTTTTCGAGTGGGGAGGTGGGCCCTCAGCCGGGCATACTTCTGG
>JBEITR010000080.1:0-8875 GCA_040374765.1 Leptolyngbya sp. | reverse complement strand
TGCCACAGCGAAGACCTACCGTAAGCTGATTACGGCGATCAAACAGAACTTTGAAGATCGTAAACAGGTAACGGGTTTTAGAATGCTGGGTCTGACGGCAACCCCCTTTCGTACCCGGGATGATGAAAAAAATCTGCTGAAGAAGGTGTTTCCCGATGACATTATTTTCTCAGAACACCTGAGAAAGCTCATTACCAAGGGTATTCTTTCTGAACCCATCTTTATTAGCCTCGATACTCAGCAACGGCTCTATGAAGAACTTACCCAGAAAGACATTAAGACGATTGAAGACTTTGACAAGTTGCCTAAGAAGATCGCGGAGAAGATTGCCTCGTCAAAGCTGCGTAATAAGTTGATCGTGGATCACTATATCGAAAATCGACAGAAGTACAAGCCCCTTCTGATTTTTGCGATTGATGTGAACCATGCGATCGCCCTTAACAAGTTATTTCAAGATCGAGGCGTTAACTCCGACTTCATTGTCTCTAGCATGGTGGATGGAGAATCAAAATCCATGGGGCCTCGAGACAATGTGGAAATTATCCGACGTTTTAGGGCCGGGGAGTTAGAGGTTCTGATTAATGTAGAAATGTTGACCGAGGGGACGGACTTACCCACCGTTCAGACGGTATTTTTGACGCGGCCAACGATTTCGATCATCTTAATGACCCAAATGATCGGTAGAGCCCTGCGGGGTAAGGCGGCGGGAGGAACGGAGCAGGCCTATGTGGTCAGCTTTATTGATAATTGGGAAAACAAGATTAATTGGGTCAATCCTGAGAAGTTGATTGAAATGGAGGGGATTGATCCCATTGAGAAGGGTGTCGATACCACTCGCAATATTATTCGAGTGATTTCCATTGATCTGATTGAAGAGTTCACCAGGATAATGGATAACTCCATTGATACAACTGAAACAGAAAAAATAGACTTCCTCAAACGGATTCCGATTGGAATTTATAGATTCTCAATCCTTGAACCCTCTGAATCAGGTGAGCCCAGATCCAGAAACTACGATGTTCTTATCTATAGTGATATCGAGGAATCCTACGATAACTTTGTCAATGATCTAGGGGCTATTTTTAAGGGCATTGATATTCAAGACCGAGAAATCTTAACCGACGAGGAACTGGAGAAACTACTAGAATTCACTAAAGAACTCTACTTCCTAAACCATTCTACGCTGCTGGGTTATCGGGATGAGGATATCAAAAATATTCTGCGCTTCTATGCTCAAAAGGAAGCTGAGCCCGACTTCATTCCCTTTAGTGAACGTAGAAAGTGTGATATTTCAATCCTGGCCAGGCATATAAATGACAATGATCTAACCATTAAGGAGCAGCGAAAATATCTAGAATCAGCATGGAATGACGACAAAACGTTCTGGAAGGTTCTATTTGACTATGAGTATTTATACTTTAAGCAAAATGTTGACATTGAGATTAATAAATTAAATGACATATACCCTGGTTTGACAATACCTGATCCACCGGTAGTTATTATTGACGAAGTGCCCCTTGAAAAACTGTCGCTATTTCAAATTCGCGATCGCGACCCGGCTGTGTATCGAAACCTTAAGGACGCTGTCTTCGAAAAACATACAGATGCAGCCGGTTTTATAACCTGTGCCGCTACTGGCCGCAAAAGCCACATGCGGCGAGATTTCCAGATCGACCACATTATCCCCATGGCCGAAGGTGGGCTCACCAAGCTCGATAACCTTCAGGTGCTGTGTCACCCAGCCCACATCGAAAAAAGCCGAAGGGAGACCATGGCCAGACATCGCCGTTAGGGGTGTGCTAGCTCCCTGGGTTTCAACCAACCAGGCGATCGCTTAAAAGAATAGGTGGGGTAGTCAGCTCAATGCCGGTGGCCCCCAGGGCGTCACCGTGGGTAACTCTTGCCAGTGGGTGGTGTAACGCTGGGAGAAGTACTCCGCCCGGGGGGTCCAGGTGGGGTTGAGGCCCAGGGCAGCAAATTTCACCGCATCGGGGCGGAGGTTACGGTTGAGGTGGTCAAGGGTGGCCATCAGGCGATCGCGTTTGGCCCTATCCACCACCGGGGCCAGGAGGGATCCTTGCACCGGGTCATCGGGGCTGAGGTGGGTGGCAATTACCTTGGCCTGGAAGCAATTACATCCAGGCCAGTGCAGCAGTCCTGGTCAAGTTTTTTAACTGCGCGGCTAAATCCATTGGTTTTCCAGATAGAGTACCTACCAGTGTCTAGCGCTTTTCCAGAACATGTTCAAACGCCCTTCCTTCAGCGGTTTAGCAGTCTTATCCCTGTCAGGAATTCTATGGAGTGCATCCCTGGGGGCCCCAAGCTTAAGGGCAGAGGTGACTGTACTAGACAAAGAAGCCAGCCCAGCGCTACAGTCCCGGATGAGTCCGATGGTGTCACCGGCACCCTTACCGAGGCAGGCCCTTCGCCTCTCTGCTCCGAGTAGCGAAGCGAAGGTTGCCCAGTGGTTTGAAGCCCATCGCCAGCGCCCTACCTTACTGCGGGCCTTTGTTCAACGTATGCCGAAGGGAGGGGATATCCACAGCCATCTAAGCGGAGCAGTCTATGCCGAAGATTACCTGCAGTGGGCGGCGGCAGATGGCTATTGTGTCAACCCCCAGGGGCCTGCTTTGGTGGAACCCAGCGCCTGCGGGCAGGACAGTCATTACTTTCCGGCCTCTGAACTCTTTAATCGCACCGCTACCTACGATGCTCTGATTAACCTATGGTCTACCCGCAACCTACCCTTTGCCGGGCAGTCAGGCCATGATCAATTTTTCGAGGCCTTCGCTGGTTTCTCTGGCATTTCCTCAGAGTTGGCTCGTCAGGACGATATGGTGGCTTCCGTGGCTAATCGAGCTGCCAACCAACACATTGCCTACCTGGAACTGATGATGACAAACAAGGGGAGTGAGGTGCGTCAGCTGGGCCGGAGCGTAGGCTGGCGGGGTAACTTTGCCCAGATGCAGCGCCAGTTGATGGATCGTGGCCTGATGGATTTAGTGACTGTAGGCGCTCAGGAGATGGCGGACCTGGAAGGACAGGTGGCTCAGAACCTGGGTTGTGGTACGGCGGCGGCTCAGCCAGGCTGTGGGGTGACGGTGCGGTATTTGCAGCAAACTACCCGTACCAAGGCTCCGGAGGAAGTGTTCGCCCAGTTTGTCTATGGCTTTGAATTAGCCAAGGCTAGTGCCCAGGTGGTGGGTATTAATCTGGTAGCTCCGGAGGATCATCCGGTTGCCCTGCGGGATTACACGCTGCAGATGGAAATGTTGGAGTTTCTGAAGAAGCAGTCCCCTGAGGTGAAGGTTTCCCTCCATGCCGGTGAGCTGGTGCTGGGTCTGGTGCCACCGGAGCAAATGACCTTTCATATTCGTCAGGCCGTAGAGCTAGCTCAGGCCAGCCGCATTGGCCATGGAGTCGCCATCCTCCACGAACAAAACCCCTTTGAACTGATGACGGAAATGGCTAAACGGGGGGTGCTGGTGGAAATTTGCTTGACCAGTAATGAGGTGATCCTCAATGTTGAGGGAGAGGAACACCCCTTTTTGGAGTACAAAGCCGCTGGTGTACCCCTGACCCTGGCCTCCGATGATGAGGGCATATCCCGGGTTGACTTGAGTAATGAGTATTTGCTTGCGGCCCTGCGCTACGACCTGAGCTACCCAGACCTAAAAAAGCTGGCCCGTAACAGCTTGGAGTATAGCTTCCTAGAGGGGGATAGTCTGTGGCAATCGCCCCAGTTCGCCGCCGTGACAGCGGCCTGTGCCAAGGATAAGCCCGGTAATCAGGCCCTATCCCCTGGCTGTGCCAGCTTCCTGGCCCAGAGTGATCGGGCCAGGGTCCAGTGGCGGTTGGAAAGGGACTTTACTGAGTTTGAGCACCTCCCCTGGTTCTAGCCATGGCTGTTGAACCCCACCAATTGGTCGGACGGGATCCGCCAGGGTGGTGGGGTTAAAGCCCTTCAGGTTGAGGAAGGCTTCGTCGATGGAGTATTGCTCGACCCCGGCGCTAAACTGCTGCAGGGTTTGGATCACCCGGAGAGACAGGTCTTTGTAGAGCACGGGGTTGGCGGAGAAGGCATGGATTTTGCCCTGGCGAATCAGGGGCAGAAGGCTAGGCAGGGGGGCCTGCATGGCGACCAGGGGTTTGGCGGCGGCGTTGCTGGGGGAGGGATGAGATGGGGAGATCAACCGGGTTGAGCCTTTTTGTAGGTCTGCAGCGTATGTTTCAGGTCCATCATCATCAGGTTCTGCAGTGCCGCTAGGCTATGGATCAAGCAGTCGGAGCCGTAGCAGCGCACCTCGCGCAGTAACCAAAGGCTGTGGTTGATGCGGCGCACCACCCGGCGAATCTGGCGGTCTGGGTCCCATTCGTTGACCAGGTCGCGCCCTGTTTTTGAACGGTAGGCCAGGGCTAGTCGCCCCAACAGGTGAATTTCCACGTCGATGAAGGCCAGTTCGGGCTGCCAGGGGCCAGCCAGGGGGCTAATGACGGGTTCCTCGGGGATGAGATCGAGGCGCAAAACCCAGTTATGGGCGAGTTCCGGTAGGTCCTGGTTGGCGGTGGTTTGGTCACACCAGCAGGTCAGGTACTCCCGTTCTTCAAAGGTAACGATTTTGGCATAGCGGATAGAAAAGTTCCGGATTTCACCGGTGGTGTCTTGATAAGTAAGAAAAAGGAAAAACTTTTTATTGTGACGGTTTTCGGGCTCAAAACTTTAAATAGTAAAGGCGACTTACCCAGTACTTTACAGCTATGATGAATTTATAGTTTTTAGATTAGAAAAATAATTTACCTCATGAAAAAGAGTATTTTTGCTTTGTTCAGCATTATTAGTTCCATTGCTTTAATTCCTCTAGATGCTTTTGCCCAAACCTATAACTTTACAGTTACTAACGAAACTGAGCACGATATTCTAGAACTTTATGTGGATGACGTTAACGAAGAGGAGTGGGGTGAAAATTTATTAGAAGGAGAGGTAATCTCTCCCGGTGAAACTGCTCCCTTTGAATGGGCTGACGAAGACGTTCAAGATGGCGATCCCTGCGATTACCATGTACTTGTTGTGCTTGATGATGGCAATACTGGTGCTCAGCTTGACGAAGGAATTAATTTCTGCGAGAACCCAGCTCTTACGGTAACTCAAAACTAGATCTATCTACCGCTGTTAATAGCCTTAGCCAGGTTTAACGGAGTAAAAGTCATAGCTGAGCTAATCCCTAGGGAGCCGAGTTTGTCAGCCTTGAACTTTTAACGCCTGAGGCAAAGGATTAAGAGCGCTGACCGACGATCGCCAGCTGGTTGCCGACCTGACCAAAAACCTGGTTGGAAATCTGGCTGGTGATCGGGGGTACATTTCGCAGACACTCTTTGAATCGCTCTTTGGGCGGGGTCTCGAGCTGATTACTAAACGCCGTAAGAACATGAAAAAGGCCCTCATGCCTCAGATCTTATTGCGCAATTATCGGACGCGCCGATAATTGCGCTCCAACTCTCTCAGGGGTTGACTATCGCTACCCATCTATTGAATCCCTAAAAGGGCGGGAACAGATTGGTGAGGGCTATTCTAATCCTGCTGTCAGGCTCCACCGGCAAGCTGGGGGTGGGTTCCAGGTCCAGCAGGGCCAGATCCCCCTCTATGGCTACGATGGTGCCCACCACCCAGCTCATCTCCTTCCGGTAGGCGGTTTTGTAGCCTACCTGCAATGGCATCGATGGTTCCGTCATCCTAGCTCCTGTAATCCGCTGGTTGTTCCGGGGCACCGGTAAGCTTATCAGTTCTAGAGAATTTGGTGCATGGTGATAGGCCTGGTCTGAGGCAGCTAAAAAGGAAAAAATTTTTGCCAGGCTTGATGAAAAAAGCACGGGGAGGGTTGGGGGGGCTACCCCGGAGTCGATGGAGGTGGGATAGGCGGTGGGAGGAATGGACTCACCATTTCACCTTGGCGGCCCACCAAGTGAGGTGGAGGGGGCCCCTAGCAATGTTTTTGCGGTGGCGGGCATACCAGCCTTCCCGTCTGGCTTTCTCGGCCTCCGATTCACCGGCTTGCTTGGGAGATCCCTTCACCCCCTGCTAGCCAAAGCGGACCATACGCACGATGCCCTTGTGTTTGACTAGGACCACATGGCTATAGGTGGAGTGGTCGGGGGTGGCCTTGGGGGTGTTGTAATCCTCGAAGGTTTCGCCGTAGGGGCTATCGGGTAGGGTTTGGCTATAGCGGATGATGGCCATGGCCAGGATGTTACGGCCATTGACGCAGCGGTAGCGCCAGTTAATGACCTGCTGGTTGCTGTAGGGGTGCCGTCGGGTTTGTAGTCTAGCCAGGCCCGATCTCCAACAGTTGTGCGGGTGCGAGTCTGTAAACAGTCTTCCCTGGGGCGGGAATGCTAAACCCATTAACCACTGCTTTAGATCGGGTCTGGCATCCTGAGTCAGTTCGGATCTGTTCCTAGGCTTATCTTCTCTGGTAGTGGACAGGTTCCCTGTGCAGGTTTGGTGACAGGCTGAGCAGGCCTAGAGCCAGGTCTCCTGCCGCTCAACCTGGTAAAGCTTTTGCGGCGATCGCGGGTTGCCCTCCCCCCTCAGCCTTAAGGGGCGATAATGGGTTCAGTGCCTGCAGGGGGCAGGCTTACCGCCTATCGGTGTCAATGGCATCTACCTCAGGGTTTGCGATTCGGTGGTTTTACTCAGAGGCAAGCAGCATGGGCCTAAAGATTCTCTACATCGACATGGACAATGTTCTGGTTGATTTTCCCTCTGGTATTGCCCGTATCCCCCCAGAGGTGGTGGATGAGTATGACGACAGGTGCCATAACGTTCCCGGTATCTATTCCCTGATGGACCCGTTGCCGGGGGCGGTTGAGTCCTTTGAGCTGCTGGCGGGTCTCTATGACACCTACATTTTGTCCACCGCCCCCTGGGAGAACCCCAGTGCCTGGTCAGATAAGCTGTTGTGGGTTAAGCGTCACCTGGGCCCAGCGGCCCATAAGCGGCTGATTCTGTCTCACCACAAAAACCTTAATGAGGGTGATTACCTGATAGACGATAGAACCCTAAACGGGGCCGATCGCTTTCGGGGGGAGCATATCCATTTTGGTCAGCCGCCCTTTCCCGATTGGCCAGCGGTAGTTGCCTACCTCCAGCAGAGAGCGTGATTATGGGGGTGTGGGCCCAATTCGGGACCTACAGAAAAGTGGTCTGCCCTGAGCCGTTATCGGCGAGGCTAGCCCTGGTTGCCCTGGTATAACTGAGGTATAACAAAAAGGTAGGGCTTCAGGCTAAAATCATCATGAAAACGGCAATTTCCCTTCCAGACCCAGTTTTTAATCAGGCGGAAGCACTGGCTCAGCAGTTGGGGTTATCGCGCAGTGAGCTTTACACAAGAGCGTTACAGGCCTATCTGAAAAGGCACAGTCGTGAGCAAATCCTGCTCAAATTGAACCAGGTTTACGGTAACGAGTCCTCTGAACTTGATCCAGTGATGGCAAGGATGCAGTTTATGTCTTTGCCCCGCGAGGATTGGTAATGTATCGAGGCGAACTTTGGTGGGCGAACCTACCCGACCCAATCGATTCAGAACCTGGCTATCGCCGTCCTGTCTTGGTGGTTCAGGATGATGCCTTTACCCAGAGTCGGATTAGCACGGTGATTGTCGTGATTATTTCTTCAAATATTCAGCTAGCAGAGGCGCCGGGTAATGTGCGCTTGCCTCGCGGGGTATCCGGTTTACCGAAGGACTCTGTGATCAATGTCTCTCAGATCCTGACGGTCGATAAGACCTTTTTGGTGGAGCGGATTGGTTCAATACCAGACTCCTTGCAGGAGGAGGTAGATGCGGGTTTACGAACGGTTTTATATCTCTGAGTTGATCATGGCGTTGCCGGTCACCAGGGCGATCGCTACTCCTCCAACAATCCTTTACCCCACTCACGGAAAACCTGGGGTTTAATGGAGATAGCTACAGAAAACCGCTCCTAACCGCTAAGTTAGAGCCGTTTCTGTGTAAGTCGAAATATCAATTGAATGATAGCGGATGGCTGACCCAGAATCCCTATCCCATTCAGATCGCCTAGCCTTGAGTGAGGCCCTGGTGAAGCTGCCGGAGGGGCAGTTTAAGCAACTGGTGGTGGCCCTAGCCCTACCGGCAGGAATTCTGCCTTCTGACCAGTCGGCCCTGGGAGATCGGGTGGGCAGCCTACTGCAATGGGCAGACCAGAGCGGGCCAGGGTTAAGGAAGGTGCAGGAGCTGTTAGGGCAGCTTCCTCCCCAGTCCGAGACGCTGCCTGCCCAGATGAGGGGCCAGGCAACCCAGGTTAATCAGCCCATCGGTCCCAGCTTTACTGGGCCGATGACGGGCAATACCATTAACATTTATGGCCCTGGGCCTGGCTTTGGGGGCGATCAAGTTTTTCCTGAAAGTAAGGACTATTTATTGTTGATTAGAAAACTTCAGGAACTGGAAACACTTAAAAAGGTTTATAATCCATACCTTGAAGAACCTCTAGACATTATAATCAATGGTCTTATGGGAGATTTTATTCGCGAACACGTAAACAACATAACTTTGGACGATCCTTAATGTCACCCGAGCACCCCATAGAACGACGCTTGGATAGTGTAAGCACTATTAACAACCTGGCTGGGCTTTACTACGCTCAAGGCCGCTATGAAGAAGCGGAACCGCTGTACCAACAGGTCCTAGAGCTGAAGCGGAAGCTATTGGGGGAGCGCCATCCCGATGTCGCCTTAAGCCTCAACAATCTGGCCGGACTCTACTATGCTCAGGGGCGCTACGACGAGGCGGAACCGCTGTACCGCCAGGTCCTAGAGCTGAAGCGGAAGCTATTGGGGGAGCGCCATCCTGATGTCGCC
>JBEITR010000042.1:0-26392 GCA_040374765.1 Leptolyngbya sp. | reverse complement strand
TCGTAACATGGCACGGTTAGGGGTACGCTGCACCCCTTGGGTGATCACCTGGCTTTTAAGGTTGTCGGGCATAGTTAACCTCTAGGGGCAATTCGTTATGATTTTTTGCAACACAAAACTAGATTTTGCCAGTACGAAATCAGTTTTTCTAGGAAAATTAGGGGAATCTTAGCATTACTTGGGAACCATTCCCTGTCAGCTATAGATAGATATAGTTATCGTCAGAAGAGTTAGGACGTTCCCACCTGGAACTATGGCGATCGTCCGTGAAGTTTTGCCCTATTCTGAGCAAACTAGCAACCACTATCCATCCCGTTGAGAGTCCGCCTTGAGTTCTTCTTCCCCTGCCTTTCAGCCCTCCGACGCAATCTCCCACCTAGACGCAGCCCTATTAATAGAACGCTACGCCAGGGGAGAACGGGACTTTCGCAACCTACACCTGATCGGGGCCAACCTGGCGGGGCAGGACCTGACGGGCATTAACTTTCGCCATGCCAGTCTACAAAACAGTAATTTTTCTGGAGCCGTTCTGGTGGGAGCGAATTTTCGCGAAGCCAACCTAAACGGAGTTAATTTCCATGGGGCTAACCTGGAATTAGTGAACTTGATTGGGGCTGACTTAACTGACGCTGACTTAAGTCAAGCCAATCTTACTGAAGCAGGTATGCGGGCGGTTAATCTGGTGCGTACCAATTTAAACCAGGCGATTTTGCGAGAGGCTAACTTGAATGAAGCCACCCTCGATCGCGCCCTACTACACCAGGCCCAGCTCACTGACGCTAGCCTGAGCCGGGCTAAAATGCTGGCAGTGGCCATGCCTGGGGCGAATTTGGATCGAGCCAATTTAACCAGCGCTCTGATGAATGGCGCAGAAATGACCGGAACCAGTTTAGTGGGAGCCTGGTTGAGTGGGGCTAGCCTGGAGGGAGCCAACCTACAAGACAGTAACCTGAGTCGGGCCCAGATGATGGCAACTAACCTAGTTAATGTGAACCTGACCAGGGCCAACCTACGCAGCACCAACCTAAGTTGGAGTTCTCTGCGAGGGGCTAATCTCCAAAACGCCATTTTATACCGCACCAAATTAAGCTGGTCTAACCTGAGTGGGGCTAATCTGACCAATGCAGTCATGCTGAATGCCCGCTTAAACTATACGAACCTCAGCCATACAGAAATTCGGGGTACGGTATTACCCGATGGCTTTACCCTAGAGAGACCAACAGAGGGGCAATAGAATCACCTGTAGAGAGGAGATGAAGATTTGCAACCAGGATTAAAACCTCTGCTTAGATTCAAGCCACAGTTTACTGCACTGGAATACCTATAACTTTTGCCAGAGCGCTGAGGACAGGGTTGAAGGATCAAAACAAAAACTGGAGGGCATTCCGGCTCACCTCTGCCCCGTTGAACCTAGCTAAGGCTATAGTTTATGCTGTGAGTGACTGCCACCATAGCCTTTGACATTACAGCTAATGCCCGATAGTCCACCGCCCCATAAAGACGACTTTCTGTTTCCCCGCAGTAAGTACTGGGGAGAGTTTAGTCCCCAGCGCCTGGCCTTCAATGCCAACCTACAGGAGTTCGCCCAGCGCATTTCCTTTGTGTGTAACCTGGAAACCGGCGGAAAAATTTCTCCAGCTGAGGCCTACGAGCAAATTAAGCAATTATGGAAAGAGCTCAAACAATCTAAAGCCAGCCTCCTGGATGGAGAAAGTAGTCCACCTGAATAGGAGTAAGCCAGGGGTGGGACTCAAACCCCTGGTTCTAGCCAACCAGCGCTTAAAATTACAGTCAGGCCCATAAACAACACCGTTAATACCCAAGTAACCCGGTTAAGGGTAGTTTCTGCACTCTTGGTGCTGGTAAACAACTGTGCCTGCCCGCCCAGCCCGCCCAAACCGTCACCTTTGGGGCTGTGTAAAAGAACCAGGGCTGTCAACCCGAGGGCAGAAACTAACCAAAGCGCTTCAACGATAAGTTTGACAGTCATGGCATCAAAACTGAGGTACAGCTAAAATATTACCCTGGAACCATCCCACCAGAGTGACCTGATTCGCATCATCCTGAGTACGCCTAACCTGAAGTCGTTCTGTTATGGCGTCTAATCTGATGCTAAAGAGACAGGCGAACTGGAGTACGGTTGCTGCGAATATCAATGTCGGCGGGTAAAAACATCGATCGCCCGGTCATTTCCGATGGTTGGGGCAAATTGAGGATTTGCAAAATCGTCGGAGCTACATCGGCAAGCCGACCATCCTCCCGTAACTTTACTTCACCTCCGTAACCGGGCACCTTTAGGCGCTCCCCCTCTACCAAAATAAAGGGAACCGGGTTAGTGGTGTGAGCCGTCCAGGGTTTACCATGATCGTCCCACATCAGTTCAGCATTACCGTGGTCGGCAATAATAATGGCGGTACCACCAGCCTTACCAATGGCATCCAGTAGTCGTCCTAAATTAGCATCAACCGCTTCAATAGCAGCTACCGCAGGCTCCATCTTACCGGTATGCCCCACCATATCGGGATTGGCATAGTTAATGACCACCAGGGAATAAATTCCCTGGGCAATGGCCCGCACAGCAGTGTTGGTGACGGCTTCAGCAGACATGGCCGGAGCCTTATCGTAGGTAGACACCATAGGACTGGGTACCAGTTCTCGATCTTCTCCCTCCAGGGCTTCTTCTAAACCACCATTGAAGAAGTAAGTAACATGGGCGTACTTTTCGGTTTCGGCGGTACGAAATTGCTTCAGGCCACGACTAGCCAATACCTGACCGAGAATATTGGTGAGGTTCTGGGGCTGAAAGGCGACCTTGACAGGCAGATCGGGATCGTACTGGGTCATGGTGACCAGGGAAAGGGGTGTAATCAGCGGCCGGTCAAAGCCCTTAAAGTTAGGATCTACCAGCGCCTGGGTAAGTTGTCGGGCTCGATCAGGGCGAAAGTTAAAGAAAATTACCCCATCTCCAGGGGCGATCGCCCCTGGAGCCAACCGCACCGGTTCAATAAACTCATCGTTAATATCACTGGCATAGGAGGCCTCCAGAACAGCATCGGCCGATTGGCCCGTACCCTCTCCCCCGTCTACCATGACGTGATAGGCCTTTTCTACCCGGTCCCAACGGTTATCCCGATCCATCGCATAGTAGCGACCACTAAGGGTTACCAACCGCCCTAAACCGAGGCCGTCTACATAGTCTTGAATCTTCTGCACCGCCATCCTACCCTCGGTAGGTTTAGTGTCGCGCCCGTCGGTAATAACATGCAGGCAAACATCCTCAATATCCTGGGCCTTAGCCATTTCTAACAGGCCAAACAGATGGCTGAGATGGGAATGGACACCCCCCTCAGAACAGAGCCCCAGGAGATGGAGTTTACTGCGGCGATAGCGCACAGCCTGGCAGATTTCCAAAAGGGCTTCATTCTCCTGCAGGGTTCCATCTTCTACCGCATCAGTGATTCTGACCAACTCTTGGGGAACGATGCGACCCGCGCCAATATTGAGGTGGCCTACCTCCGAATTTCCCATCTGGCCATCGGGAAGACCCACATCTTTACCAGAGGTGCGAACCAAGGTACGGGGATAAACCGCCCACAGACTATCCATCACAGGGGTTCTAGCTGCAGCTACGGCATTACCATCCGTTGCATCCCGGTATCCCCAACCATCAAGGATAACGAGTACCATGGGCGGTACAGGCAGTTGACTCATGGGTTAATCATCCTTGGGATTTTGACTAGCGTGTCAGCCATCATAGCATCTGACTTTTTCGTACCCCGAAAGGGGCGAGAACCAGAGACCAAAGGAACAAAACGGAATTGCAATGTATTAGGTGAATTATTTATAGCTAAAGTCAGAACGCTGAGGATCGGGTGGATCGGCGGAAACATAGCCTGGGTAGGTGTTCTGGACACACATCCAATTGGTCAACACGACTACATTTACAGTTCGCCTTCTTAGGGTAGAAGTAGAAATTTGCCATGGGAACTCAAGCAACCTCTCTGCTGCCTAGGCCTACAGATATACAAGGGTATGGCTGAAAAGTAAAGCGGTCCAGTCTGAATCGGATATTTTAAGAAAAATTTTATAAGGTAGATTCTACTCTAGAGTGCCCCGGTTTAGTCGTAAAAGCTAAATTTACAATCCTGATTACCCCTTGGCAGCCCTGGCCTTTTGCTTGTCTTTTTGCTTTTGTCGCCGGGCCTGGGTCTTAGCCTGTTGTTCTGCAGTGAGGGCGAGCTGGTGCAGGGTAGCCTTTTCTTCTGCTACCTTATCCAGGTAGTAGTGGTAGTCACCCCGGTAGAGACGTAGTTCACCATCCCGAATTTCCACAATTTTAGTGGCGACCTGGGAAATAAAATAGCGGTCGTGGGAAACCAATAGCACCGTGCCATCGTAGTTCTGGAGAGCCTCTTCTAGCATTTCCTTGGCAGGAATATCTAGATGGTTGGTGGGCTCATCTAAAATCATTAAATTAGCTGGGCGCAGTAGCATTTTGGCCAGGGCGAGACGGGCTTTTTCACCCCCGCTGAGAGCCTTAACTGCCTTAAAAACCATGTCTCCAGTAAATAGAAAACGGCCCAGCAGAGTACGAACTTCTTCGTTGGTCCAGTCGGGAACTTCGTCATGGATAGTATCTAGCACAATTTTATCCAGGTCGAGAGCTTCCGCCTGGTTCTGTTCAAAGTAACTGGGAATAACATTGTGTTGGCCCAGGGTAACCTGGCCATCGCTAGGGGCTTCTAAACCCGTAATCAACCGTAAAAGGGTTGACTTACCCGTTCCATTGTGTCCCAGAAAGGCGATGCGATCGCCCCGTTCCACCAGCAAATTAGCCCCCAGGAACAAAATCTTTTCATCGTAGCTATGGGTCAGATCGGCAATGGTGACCACTTCTCGACCACTGCGGGGAGCGGGGGGAAACCGAAAATGCAGGGTGCGGACGCCAGCTTCAGGGGCCTCAAGCCGTTCAATTTTATCCAGTTGTTTTTCCCGGCTTTTGGCTTGAGTACTACGGGTGGCGCTGGCCCGAAAGCGATCCACAAAGGCCTGTTGCTTAGCCAGTTCCTTTTGTTGTCGTTCAAAGGTACTAAGTTGGGCCGCTAAGTTTTCCTGCTTTTGCAGTAGGTAGGCGCTGTAGTTACCCAGGTAGGTGGTGGAAACTCCCCGCTCGGTTTCTACAACCTGAGTACAAAGGCGGTCTAGAAATTCCCGATCATGGGAAACAATGACGATGGGGGTGGTGAGGCTTTTGAGGTAGTCCTCCAACCATTCGATAGTATCGAGATCTAAGTGGTTGGTCGGCTCGTCAAGTAAGAGAACATCGGGTTCCTGCAACAGAATTTTACCCAGGCCCATGCGCATTTGCCATCCACCACTGAACTCACTCACACGGCGATCACCATCGGTGCTAGAAAAACCTAGCTCAGGTAAAATCTTTTCAATCCGGGCTTCTAGTCCGTAACCTCCCAGGGCCTCAAAGCGACGCTGCTGCCGATCCAACTCGTGAATCAGGCGGTCTAACTCCTCGGTATCAGCTTGCTCCATCTGCGCCGGAATATGGTGAAGCCTGGACTGTACCTGATTGGCCTCCTCAAATACAGTCCAAAACTCATCCCGTACCCGATGCTCCAGGTTGACTTCAAACTCCTGAGATAGGTAGGCAATCTTTAGACTCGGAGATCGCACCACCATCCCACTGGTAGGCTCCACCTGACCCGCAATGATCTTCAACTGGGTAGACTTTCCAGCCCCGTTTACCCCCACCAAGCCAATGCGATCGCCAGGTTTAACCTCCCAGTTAACATCCTTAAGCACCTCACCGGTGGGGTAAATTTTACTGATGTGCTCTAACCGCAGCATGAAGAAGCTCCAGGGATGAAATGGCAGTAGACAAAAAAGGACGGGCTGAAGCCACGTCCCGACTAATTTTCCAGGTACTCCGGCTATTTCTTGATATCCTTCGCCATCTTACGAAACATATCCAGGTTGGTATCAACCTTACGTCGATCAAGGCTGGGAGTGACGGTGGGTTCAAAACTAGGCTGGCTAATGGACTGACTCTTTTTAGATGCTAAGGCCTCATTTTCCCGTAATTTTACTGACTCTAAAGCGGATATTTTTTTGATGCTTTCCTTTTCCTCAGTTTCTCCCTGCTTCTTAGCAAAGGTACGCCTTACCGTTTTACTGGAACGCATATAGTCAATGTTACCGTAGGTCTTAGCATCATCGGGATCGAGATAGAAGGCGTCCTTGGCCCTCTCAATAGCAGGAGCCTCGATCTGAACGGGGCGATCGGACTCGCCCGGGTTCTTAGCCTTACCGCCTAACAATCCGCGAATAAATCCAGTCATGATAACTCCTGTGTCAACTAGGAAAAGTGGTTAGGTTAGCCAAGCTCAGCCCAATAGCTAGCGCCATTTACTGGAGAAATCAGCTGCAAAAGCTAACAACTCAGGATCTAACAGGGTCTAAAGGAGTTTCCAGGTCAACTAAACGACCATGGTATAAATAGCGTGCAGATCTTTTGGAGTACTATCAGACAGCCTGCCATAAAATTTTGTTTTCCCTAAGGAAAAACATGGCTAAGCATGGCTAAGTTTTATTAATACCTATGTTAACTTTTGTTGGAGTACTTAGGGTAAGAAATTTTTGAAAGATACTCAAATCTGACGAAAAGTACTGGAAAACTGCATCACCAATCCTGCTGTATACCGCGATACCTTTCGCTATCTATAGTTCTATCCATAGGCAGCTGGATAGAAAGAGGGTTGACAACGGCAATTCCATGGAAGGGATTTGGTCGACGGCTTTAAGACCCTTTGAAGTAAGTCAGAGCACCTGCTCAGCGGAATACTTTCATCGTAAAAGTATTCCTTGCAAGCCAATGGGCAATCCGGAAAT
Organism: Leptolyngbya sp.; assembly: GCA_040374765.1. Lineage (GTDB taxonomy): Bacteria > Cyanobacteriota > Cyanobacteriia > Phormidesmidales > Phormidesmidaceae > Nodosilinea. The sequence goes on along the minus strand of JBEITR010000042.1, from coordinate 19,489 downwards.
TGCACCCTAGCAGTCTTCAAGACCGATGAGAAAGACCACGGCGACCGCGCTTCAGTAAAACTGGATCAAGCTTAATAATGGCCTCTGCTAGGGGAAGGGTTCTCTCTAAGGGTTCGAAAACATTCACCTGATAAATCATCTGGTTATCCCAATCCAGGGCGGTCAACCAACCACTACGAGGATGATAAACCCCGGTGTCAATATCTAACCAGCCACAACCAGCCACAACCTGACCAGGGGTTACGGTGGGAAAGGTAAAGGTAATAGTGTGGCCCGTAATAATCAACTTATCCGAGAAAAAAGGCGTCGAACTACTGTGGAAGGTATCTCGAATCCAGCACAGCTCATAACTACTTTGCACTGCCAAGGGTAAAGCCGGATTAACTCCCGCGTGAACCAGCCAGAGGTCGCCTAAATCAATGTAGAGGGGTAGCTGACTTAACCAGACCAGGTGATCTTCTAAAACATCGGGGCAATTAATATAGCTGGTTAAAGTGGCCTGACCACCACTATATATCCAACCCTGCAGACTAGGCAGGTTAATTTGGCCACCAGAAAAAGCATCTAAAATTAATTGTTCGTGATTGCCTCGTACGCAGCCATGGGCATGGCGCCTGACGAAATCGACCACATGGGAACTCTGGGGACCCCGATCAATCAGGTCGCCCACGGCATAAACCCGATCATCTGAGCCTGGATCCATTATATCCCAAAGCCTTCGAAGTCCATCATAATGACCGTGAATATCACCAATAAAGAAACGTCGAACCATGGGAAAAGTAGCCAATAGTAGGCATTTAGGCAGGCAATACAAGGAATGTGAACTTATTATGCCCTGAATTAAGCTCAGAATATCTTAGAAAATACTGACCTCACCTGACTAAAAGTAATCAGAGTTAACCGTGAAAACTCCTAAGTATAGCTGCAGCCACCTACAGCAGACCCTTATAACGGGGTGGAAACCAGTCAGAACCCCTACCCAGACTCTGCCTTATCCCTTCGACTCCGCCCTCGACCTTTTGACCAAGGCTAATTCTATAAATACCTGTAACAATCTGGCTATTTTCAGTCATAATTAGCCCCAACTCGGCCCCTGCAACCCTGGGGTCTGTGGCTATCTGTTCCCACCCTTACTGACCGGAGATCTGTATCATGACTTCCCTCCCTCGGCGAGCCTTAAAGCCTGAGGCCTATTCTCAGCCCCGATCGCGCCATTCCGATCGGGCCAGGGCCAGTCTCCATCTGGCCAGGGTCACTCCCCTCTTGGAGGTGGGGGCTCGCCTAGGGGTTAATGGTCTCTTGGCCCTGGTTAGCCTTAGCAGTTTAGGGCAACTCATCCCCTATATTTACAGCCAGGCACACCACCTAACCGATGTTAGAGTCGCCGTTAACACGGCTCAAGTCTCAAACCTCAAACTTAAATCAGACTTTGGTCGTTACTTTGATCCGGCCCAGACAGGAGACTTAATTGAGGAGCAAAGTGGCTATAAGTATACTAACCAGCGGCCTGTTGTTTGGACTAATTCGGCCAAGCCCTAGGCTCTAGTAATTCCGGCGATCTCTGGGCTTTCTGCCTGGCCATTTAAGCCGATCCCAAATAACTTGAATTAATCTAAACAATATTGTGAAGCAACTTCAGCTCCTCATCAGAGTTTTCCAGAGTCGAAAAATGGCTGCCATTCTGGTGTTGGGATTTACTTCGGGCCTACCCTACGCTTTGATGGACGACGCCTTTCGGGGGTGGATGACTAAGGCCCAAATCGATCTAAAAACCATTGGCTGGTTCAGTCTAATTTCGCTACCCTACTCAATTAAATTTCTCTGGTCACCCCTCTTAGATCGGTTTGTGCCGCCTGGTTTAGGGCGACGACGGGGTTGGATAGTCCTGGCCCAGTTGGGTTTAATCCTTGGGATTATGCTGCTGGCTCTGCAGATGGGCCATTTTGTACCCGGGGAAACTGCTAGTAATAATCCGATATTCCAAATACTTGCCGCCACCGCTCTGGTGATTACTTTTCTAAGTGCCACCCAAGATATTGCCATCGATGCCTACCGTACCGATATCTTAGAAAGCCGAGAAGTTGGGGCCGGAGCCGCCATTTATGTGCTTGGTTATCGCATTGCCATCCTGGTCACCGGAGCCGTTACCTTCATTCTCGCAGATCAGATCAGTTGGCCCGGGGTTTATACCCTGATGGCTGGCTTGATAGTTGCAGGTTTACTGGTTTCTATCTGGGCTCCAGAGCCGACCCAGGCAGTGGTGCCACCCGAGTCATTACGCCAGGCCGTAATCCTACCGTTTGTGGAGTTTTTCAATCGTCTGGGGGGGTGGCGAACCCTGTCAGTATTGATGTTTATTCTGCTCTATAAGTTAGGAGATAACCTTACCGCCAAGATGGCCATCCCCTTTTTAGGGGACCAGGGTCTGGGGTTTAGTGATACTGACATCGGTACAATTCGCCAGGGATTAGGCTTGGTAGCCACCATCGTTGGGACTCTGGTGGGAGGCTCGGCGGTCAGTCAATTGGGTATCCATCGATCGCTGTGGATATTTGGCGGGTTGCAAGCCCTCAGCAATCTGGGTTACCTAATCCTGGCAATTATCGGTAAAAACTACCTAACCCTGCTGTTGGCAATCAACATCGAAAACTTCTGTGCTGGTCTGGGGACAGCAGGATTTGTCGGTTTTTTAATGAGCCTGTGTAATCCCACCTTTTCGGCCACCCAATTCGCCCTCTTGTCAAGTTTGATGGCGGTGGGGCGTGATCTGGTAGCTGGGCCCATGAGTGGGGAATTGGCCCAGTGGATCAAAGAGATAGTTCAAACCAACCCCCAACTCCAGAACTTACCCTATCTGGCGGGTAGTAGTCACCAGGGCTGGCCCCTATTTTTTGCCCTTACCCTGTTAGCTGCCCTACCGGGTCTGGCCCTATTACCCTGGTTTGCCCCCTGGTCATCAACTACCCCAGATGACTGGAAGATAGGCCCCTAGCCCCCTACCCTTCCGTATCTGGCCACTCCAGCCGGGTCTTGGGTTTCCAGACTGATTAGCCAGGTCCACATTTGATCGCCCAGGGAGAAATGCCACCACTCTTGGGGATGGCGACGGAATCCAGCGGCAACCATGACCCGATTAAGTAACTGGCGATGATAGTTAAAAACCTCAGCCTGGGGATGGGGATTTTGGCTAAAGTAATCGGGAAACGAACGGGGAGAGATCTCATCAATGGGGGACCCCATCGCTACAGCCCCCCCCCCGCTATCCAACAGGGTAAGGTCAATGGCAGCACCGGTGCTATGGGGTGGGGGAGTTTCGGGGCGATCGCTGGGCGTTGCCCAAAATTGTTCCACCTCCGCCATAATCTCCCTTTCTTGACCAGTAGAGAGGGTTTCAGGGTGTAACTGGCGATCTCGTAATAGTTGCTGAAATGTATATTCCACCATAAACCGCTGGACCGCCAGGGGTCGATAGGCATCAAAAACTTGTAGACACCAGTGGGGCTGCTGTTGCTGTAGAAAAGCTTGAGCCCTCATCAGAGCCGCCAGTACCCCCGATCTTAAGGAAAAGGGGGACTGATCCCCATAGGGGGCTCCCAACACCTGGTAAGGATGGGGAAGGACTGCCATCAACCGGTCCGTCTGCACCAGAGAAAGATCGATCGGATTTTGAGCCGGTGATGTTAAGACCTTTTCAGATTCCAATCTGAGACCGCAAGGGTCTGGTGGGTTAATTAAGGGAATGGCCACCAAGGGCTCACCACAGTCATGAATAGCAATAGCCTGGTAGGGTTTCACGGCGATCATTCCGATAGGACTTCTAGGTTATAACTTCGGCCAGAACCCTGAGGACCGATTTATTCTATCTTCAGCGTTCTGGCCAAAGTTATATATCATTCAATCAGTAAGGGCTGCCTTAGAAATCTCCTTGACCTATCTAAAAACCAGTCGTATTCATGTCCCTACCGATCCTACTGCCTTAGGATCCCTATTGACCTGGTTTAATCAGTTTCAGACTTCACCCATGCCCCGTCAACTCTGGCTGCAATGCCAGATCGTCCTGGCAGAGGGGTTCACCAATGCTTTACGCCATGGCCATGCCCACCTGCCAGCGACGACCCTGGTAGAAATTGAAATGGTAGTGTCCGATCATACGATTGATATTCGGATCTGGGACCAGGGACCTGGCTTCGATTTGAATGCGGTGTTAGCTCACCAGATGGATCAGTGCGATCGCGATGCAGAACGGGGACGGGGACTAAGAATTATGAGTCGAGTAGCCGATCAGCTCACCTACCAAAGATATCCAGCTAAGGGTAACTGTCTCCACCTGCATAAAGCCTACGGTCACCCCTAAACTAAGCAGAATACCCCGGGAGCAAGTCTCCAGTCAGAACGCCATAGCCGTAGGTATGTTCAACCGGGCAGAGGGGAGCCAGCATGCCCGCCCCTGGTTTCGCTTTTGCCGATCCACGGTGTCCTCAGTGTTTTAGCCGAGGCTCTAATTCTAAACTTTTAAGCCCAAGGAGTGCCTGAAGTCCATGTTCCCATTTCCTACCCCATGGCATAGCTGGTTCATCGCGATCGCTATCAATACTCTGCTACTAATTCTGGCCTGGATGCTGCCCAAGAAACTACTGACAGCGGCGGGCTACCGGCACGCCTGGTTTTTGGGCGTAGTCATTTGGGGTGCTATGGGATGGCGCGGTTATGCCGTAGTCATGGTCTATTTCTTACTGGGCTCCGCCGTTACCCGGTTAGGTATGGCCCGCAAACAAGCTGCGGGTATAGCAGAAGCACGGTCAGGCCAGCGCGGACCTGAAAACGTCTGGGGTTCAGCCCTGACCGCCTTAATTTGTGCCCTGGCCATAGCCAGCCTAAACAGTTGGGGAGTCTCCCTCATAACCCGGTGGATACCCCTACTGACCCTGGCCTACGTTAGTAGTTTCAGTACAAAACTGTCAGACACCACCGCCAGCGAAATTGGTAAAGCCTATGGCCAGCGCACCTTCTTGATTACCACCCTAAAACCAGTGCCACCTGGCACCGAAGGAGCCGTTAGTCTGGAAGGTACCCTGGCTGGCATCGGTGGATCAGCCCTAATCGCCACGCTGGCTTGGGGGATTGGCTTAATTGCTCCCTGGGGGGTGGCCGTTTGTATAGTCGCTGCCCTGGCGGCGACTACGGTAGAAAGCTGGATTGGTGCAACTCTACAAAACCAGTTTCCCTGGCTCACTAACGAGTTAGTCAACGTTATCAATACCACCGTGGGAGCGGTATTGGCTCTGGTTCTGGGCTACAGGCTAGTCTAAAGGCCCGGTTCACCAGATGTTCTGACTTGCCTCTGACTGCTTGTCCAGAACTAGGGTTATAGCGATCAAAACGGTTAGCCCACTTTTCCAGACTCCCTGCCCACCAATACGCACAATTACGGATGATTTTCTTTCCAGCGGTTGCCCCACACCCCTTTAAAGTCTGAAAATTTATATTCAAATTGAACCGCATCCTACTAGATCGGGAAAATTTACGGAAATTTAACAGAATTGGCACCGAAACTATCCATTATTCAGTGAATTTACTGAATTAGAAATTCCGTGTGTTCTCTGTCGATGATTTGCCTTTCTCTTGGCATTAATAGAACAGGGTTTCTGAATAGTTTCGTGAAGTTCTGGTCTTGTTTGTTGTTTAGGGAGCGTCTACTTCCAGGCATAGCTTCATAAAGCAGTCTGGGGGATCACGATGAAAACTATGAAAGTATCGCTAGAAAGTCTATTGTCTTCGTCTCGTTTTCTGATGGCAGTTGGTAGTTTATCCTTTGCTGCCATGCTGCTATTTCAAGCCTTTGGTAGTCACTCTATGGCCAGTGCCAGTAGCCGGGACAAATTTCCCAGTCGGCGCCAGGGAGGGGGAACCCATTGGGTTCTAATTCCCGATCCGACCCTTAACTAAGGTACCTGTAGCCATACCTGTGGCTTTAGTTCTTGCCCCCGATTAACACGAGACGGTGATTTACTTAATACCATGCTGGCTAAAAAATGAAGGCCCCCATCCTAGGGGTCTTCATTTTTTGATGTTGAAGGAAGAATAACCTGGGGATTTGCCACCCATAAAATTGACTTAACGGGCCGTTGCAGGGGTTTCCCCGTTTTGTCGAGGCGGCCATAGTGGGATGTACGGCCATAAACTAGGGTGGAGGAGCTGCCGCCATCCAGGTTCAAAGCCTGAACGGCTCCCCGCTGAGTCATCAAGTCGGCTAGGTCTGGCAAGGTCATGCCACTGCTCCCTGAACCGGGTACCTGGGCCACCATCACCAGCAGGATGCCACCATCAGCCCTGATGCCAACCGCTGATCGGGCATTGGGAAGGCGACTACCTAGAGCGTCGCGGGGGGGAGTCAGGTGAGTATCGACAAAGCCCTCTTCCTGCCCTGTATTTTGGGGTAGGAGTTGAGGACCGGCCCCAACTGCATCCACCAAGCTACACCCTGGGGGGACGGGCTGGCGGTGAAGGGTAATGGCGTAGGCGGGCGCACCATGGCAGTTGTAACGGCGAAACTCTGATCGATTCAAAATTTTGTCTAAAGAGGCGGCCAGATCCGGATTACCCATTAGCCGATCGTTGTGCCGTGGGTCGGCCACCAGCTCACCATGGATAACTACGGTAGAAGTGGTTAGGCCGTTGTGGGGATCGAAGAAACCGGCGTTGATCGCCGCGATCGCGCAGAATTTAGCCCCGCAAAGGTGATTCAGGGTTTGGTCTACCGTTGCCAGGGTATCCGCCACCCCGACTCGTAGCGGGTAGGCCACCGGGTCTGGAATGGTTACTAGGTGCACCGTCGCCCCTGGCAGGGAAAGGGTTTCGTACAGGGGTGGTGGAGCTGGGGAGTCGGCCTTGGCGGTGGGATGGTTGGAGATGGAACCAGAACCACAATTATTCAGGCTAGCGGCCAGTAAAAGTAAAAAAAATCTGGTGGGGGAAAAACTAACCATAGGATCGCAGACCCAAGCAGGAGTTCTGGTTTATGCTGGAGGCAACTTTGTCATTATCCGCTAAACCCTACCGATGTTTGCCACCACCGCTGCTCCTCTGGGGATCGACCGTACCCGTTTAAGACCGGCGATTCAAGCACTTCAACCCGAAATTGTAGAGTGGCGGCGATACCTGCACCAACGCCCCGAACTGGGTTTCAAGGAGTGGTTAACGGCAGATTTTATTAGCGATCGCCTAACCAGCTGGGGCATTGATCACCAGTGCGGCATTGCGGGTACTGGCCTGGTCGCCATTATCCCAGGTCAACAACCCGGTCCGGTGTTGGGCATCCGGGCTGATATGGATGCCCTACCCATTCAAGAAGAAAACCAGGTATCCTATCGGTCTCAACACGATGGGGTCATGCATGCCTGTGGTCACGATGGCCATGTGGCCATTGCCCTAGCTACGGCCCACTACCTATCCCAGCATCGCCAGAGCTTTAAGGGGGTGGTAAAAATCATCTTCCAGCCTGCTGAAGAGGGGCCCGGTGGCGCTAAACCCATGATTGAGGCGGGAGTGCTGACCAACCCTGATGTCCAGGCTATGGTGGGCCTACACCTCTGGAATAATCTTCCCCTGGGTACGGTCGGGGTGCGGACAGGGGCACTAATGGCCGCAACGGAAAATTTTAATCTGACTATCCAGGGTAAGGGGGGCCATGGTGCCCTACCGCACCAAACCGTAGATGCCATTGTGGTGGGCGCTCAGATTGTTAATACCCTGCAATCGATTGTTGCCCGCAATGTCGATCCGATTAAATCGGCCGTGGTAACGGTAGGGGAGTTCCATGGGGGTACGGCCCGCAACGTGGTGGCCGATGTCGCCCAGATCAGCGGTACGGTACGGTACTTTGACCCCGACTATCGGGAATTCTTTGCCCGGCGCATCGATCAAATCGTGGCGGGGGTTTGCCAATCCTACGGGGCTGACTATCGTCTCGATTACACCCCCCTCTATCCGCCGGTAATCAACGATGGGGCCATGGCCGATCTGGTGCGATCGGTAGCTCTAGCGGTGGTGGAAACTCCCGCAGGGATTGTACCCGAGTGCCACACCATGGGGGGTGAGGACATGGCCTTTTTCCTGCAGGAAGTACCGGGATGCTATTTCTTTTTGGGGGCGGCCAACCCTGAGAAGGCTTTAGCCTATCCCCATCACCATCCCCGATTTGATTTTGATGAAACCGCTCTGGTGTTAGGGGTAGAAATGTTTGTGCGTTGTGTGGAAGCCTACTGCGGATCCTAACTGCCCAGGTAGAGATTATTAAATAAGTTACTTAAATAGGGCAACCAGGGATTGCTACTGGCAAGTAGCAATCCTTCTTGGTTTCAGGGTTGGTAAAGTTTACCTAACAACTCTCCCTGATGGCAAAAAATAGTGCCACCATGGGGTTGCGGCGAGGTTAGGTCGGGAACGGTAGTCCTTAACCCATCATTAACAGTTCCCTGACCCGATCGCCCCCGTCTGGCTCTACCGATCTACCCCAAGGAAGGGGATCACCATGGACAATACAAGCTTTGCCACCCTGGACGGTAACGAGGCGGTGGCCCGGGTGGCCTACCGCCTGAGTGAGGTCTGTGCCATTTACCCGATCACCCCCTCCTCCCCCATGGGGGAATGGGCCGATAGCTGGGCCGCCCTGGGCCAGGCCAATATTTGGGGGACGGTACCCTCGGTGGTGGAAATGGAAAGTGAAGGGGGGGCCGCCGGAGCGGTGCATGGGGCTTTGCAGGCGGGGTCCTTGACCACCACCTTCACCGCCTCCCAGGGGTTATTGCTGATGATCCCCAACCTCTATAAGATTGCCGGGGAACTAACGGCGGCGGTGATCCAGGTGGCGGCCCGATCGCTGGCGGCCCAGGGGCTGTCTATCTTCGGTGACCACAGCGATGTGATGGCTACCCGGGCCACGGGCTGCGCCCTGCTCTGTTCCAACTCGGTGCAGGAGGCCCAGGATATGGCGGCGATCGCCATCCGCGCCAGCCTCGCCGCCCGCCTGCCCTTTCTCCACTTTTTTGATGGCTTCCGCACCTCCCACGAGGTGCAAAAAATTGAGCTGATCCCCGATCAGGTATTGACGGAGTTGGTGCCCTTCGACCTGGTGTTGCAACACCGCCAGCGAGCCCTCACCCCCGATCGCCCGGTGATTCGGGGCACCGCCCAAAACCCCGATGTCTACTTCCAGGCCCGGGAAACCGTCAACCCCTACTACGACGCCACCCCAGGGCTGGTGCAGGCAGCCATGGATGACTTTGCCCGCCTCACCGGGCGCCAGTACCAGATCTACGAGTACCACGGCGCCGCCGATGCCGACCGGGTAATTGTGCTGATGGGGTCCGGGGCCGAAACCGTCCACGAAACCGTTGATTTTCTCAATGGTCAGGGGGCCCGGCTGGGGGTGCTGAAGGTGCGGCTCTACCGCCCCCTGGATAGCCAGGCCCTGGTGGCGGCCCTGCCCCCTACGATGCGGGCGATCGCCGTGCTGGACCGGACCAAGGAACCCGGCAGCGCCGGGGAACCCCTCTACCTGGATGTGGTGCAAGCCCTCTACGAGTTTCCCCTGCCCCAGTCACCCCGGGTGGTGGGGGGGCGTTACGGCCTCTCCTCCAAGGAGTTTACCCCCGCCATGGTGCAGGGGGTGTTTGCTAACCTGGCCCTGGAGACCCCCAAAAATCACTTCACCGTGGGCATTGTGGATGATGTCAGCCACACCTCCCTGGCCTACGACCCCGAGTTTTCCATTGAGCCCGATAGCGTGGTGCGCAGCGTGTTCTACGGCCTGGGGTCCGACGGTACCGTGGGGGCCAACAAAAACTCCATTAAAATCATCGGCGAAGACACCCCCAACTACGCCCAGGGTTACTTTGTCTACGACTCCAAAAAATCCGGGTCGGTTACCGTCTCCCACCTGCGCTTTGGCCCCCAGCCGATTCGATCCACCTACCTGATTAGCCGGGCCAACTTCATCGCCTGTCACCAGTGGGAGTTTGTGCAAAAGTTTGACCTGCTGAAGGAGGCCCAGCCCGGCGCCACCCTGTTGCTCAACAGCCCCTACGACGACCCGGCAGAAACCTGGCAACGCCTGCCCCAGTCCATCCAGCAACAAATTATCGACAAAAATATCCAGGTCTACGCCATCAATGCCTACCCGGTGGCCCGCCAGGCGGGCATGGCGGGCCGCATCAATACGGTGATGCAGGTGTGTTTCTTTGCCCTGGCGGGGGTGCTGCCCCGAGGGGCGGCGATCGCCGCCATTAAGCAGGCCATCCGCAAGACCTACGGCAAAAAGGGGGAAGAGGTGGTGGCCATGAATATCCAGGCGGTGGATAGCAGCCTCGACCACCTTTACCCGGTGCCGGTGGGTAGGCCCAGCGGCGATGACCAGCCCCACCGCTGGGTGCCCGACACCGCCCCCGCCTTTGTGCAGCAGGTGCTGGGCAAAATGATGGCCCGCGATGGTGATAGCCTACCGGTCAGTGCCCTCCCCGCCGATGGCACCTATCCCAGTGGCACCAGCCAGTACGAGAAACGCAACGTGGCCCAGGAGGTGCCCCTCTGGGACCCTGACGTCTGTGTGCAGTGTGGTAAGTGTGTGATGGTGTGCCCCCACGCCGTGATCCGTTCCAAGGTTTACGAAGAGTCTGCCCTGGCCACGGCGCCCGCCGGCTTTCAGAGTACCGCCGCCCGCGATCAGGCCTGGTCGGGGCTGAAGTTTACCATCCAGGTGGCGGCGGAGGACTGCACCGGCTGCGCCCTCTGCGTAGCGGTGTGCCCGGCCAAAAACAAGGCGGAGCCCAGCCAGAAAGCCATCAACATGGTGGACCAGGTGCCCATCCGCGATCGGGAGCGGCAAAACTGGGATTTCTTCCTGGGGCTGCCCAACCCCTCACGATCGGATCTCGACCTGCGGAAAATTGCCCACCAGCAGATGCAGCAACCCCTGTTTGAGTTCTCTGGGGCCTGTGCCGGCTGCGGCGAGACTCCCTACATCAAGCTGGCCACCCAGTTGTTTGGCGATCGCATGGTGATCGCCAACGCCACCGGCTGCTCCTCTATCTATGGCGGCAATCTGCCCACCACCCCCTATACCACCAACAGCGAGGGGCGGGGGCCGGCCTGGTCCAACTCCCTGTTTGAAGACAACGCCGAGTTTGGCCTAGGCTTTCGCATCTCCATCGATAAACAGGCAGAACAGGCTCACCACCTGCTGCAAAGCCTGGCCCAAGCGGGTGCCCCCCTGGCGGGGGACCTGGTGACCGCCATTCTCGACGCCGACCAGAGCGATGAGGCGGGAATTTTTGAGCAGCGGCAGCGGGTGGAGCAGTTGAAACCAGCTCTGGAGCACTGGCTGGAGGGGGAGAACGATGCCGGACTCAAAACCCGACTGCAAAACCTCTACTCCCTGGCGGACTACCTGGTGAAAAAGAGTGTCTGGATCGTGGGGGGCGACGGTTGGGCCTACGACATTGGCTATGGTGGCCTCGACCATGTACTGGCCAGTGGCCGTAACGTCAACGTGCTGGTGATGGATACGGAGGTCTACTCCAATACTGGTGGGCAAATGTCCAAGGCTACTCCCCTGGGGGCGGTGGCCAAGTTTGCCGCCGGCGGTAAAGCCGCCCCCAAAAAGGACCTGGGATTGATGGCCATGACCTACGGCACCATCTACGTGGCTAGCGTGGCCATGGGGTCCCGCCCTGAGCACACCCTGCGGGCCTTTCTAGAAGCGGAGTCCTACGAGGGTCCCTCCCTGATCATCGCCTACTCCCACTGCATCGCCCACGGCATTGACATGGCCAGAGGTATGGACCAGCAGGCCCTGGCGGTGGATTCAGGCCGCTGGCTACTTTACCGTTACGACCCCCGCCGTCTCGATCAGGGAGAAAATCCCCTGATTTTAGATAGCCGGGCCCCCAAGCGGTCTTTAGAAGAGGCCATGTATAGCGAAAACCGCTTTAAGATGCTGCTGCGCAGCAAACCGGCGGCGGCTAAACAACTGCTGCAGGAGGCCCAGATCAACGTGGCCAGCCGCTACCATTTGTACGAATACCTGGCCGCCCGGGACCTACCCCAGACGCCTTCCCCGCTTCAGCCCTAACCCCCTTACTGCCCCTTTATACCTATGGATCTCACCACCACCTACCTCGGCCTCACCCTGAAATCTCCCCTGGTGGTGGGGGCCGCCGCCCCCCTCACCGAAGATCTAGCCAACCTGCGCTGGATTGAGGATGTGGGGGGAGCGGCGATCGTCCTCCACTCCCTATTTGAGGAGCAAATTCGCCGGGAACGGCTAGAACTCCACCACCACAGTGAATTTGGCACCGACAGCTTTGCCGAGGCCCTGACCTACTTCCCCGAGCCGGAGATCTTCCACCTGGGCACGGAAACCTACCTGGACCACATCCGCCAGGCTAAGGCCATGGTGGATATTCCCATTATTGCCAGCCTGAATGGCTCCACCCTGGGGGGGTGGGTGGATTATGCCCGGCAGCTAGAGGGGGCGGGGGCGGATGGGATCGAGCTGAATATCTATTGGATTCCCACCGATCTAGACCTGAGCGGTGCCGATGTGGAGCAGGATTACCTGGATATCGTTAAAGCGGTGAAACAGACGGTGTCGATTCCGGTGGCGGTGAAACTCAGCCCCTTCTTTAGCAACCTGGCCAACCTGGCCAAGCGCCTCAGCGAGGCCGGCGCCGATGGACTGGTGCTGTTCAACCGTTTTTACCAACCCGACATCGACATCGAGAACCTGGAGGTGCAACCCAACTTGATCCTCAGCGCCCCCCAGGACCAGCGCCTACCCCTCACCTGGATGGCCCTGCTCTACGGCAAACTGCCCCTCAGCCTGGCCGCCAGTAGCGGCATCAACCGGGCCGAGGACGTGGTTAAGCTACTGATGGCGGGGGCCGATGTCACCCTGCTGGTGGCCACCCTGCTGCGCCACGGCATCGGTCACCTGCAGACCCTGGAACAGGGCCTGCAACGGTGGTTAGAGGAGCACGAGTACGAGTCCCTGGCTCAGCTGCGGGGCAGTATGAGTCAACTGAAATGCCCCAACCCCAGTGACTTTGAGCGGGTCCAGTACCTGCGGGCAATCCAGTCCTACCAGCCGATCTGGGCCGCGGATTATCCGATGGTGCAGTGATTAAGATTCTGACAACCTGGGGTAGCCTATCGGTGTCAAAGCCAGCCCATCCCTGGAGTCAGCAGAGTTACACGAATACGGACAAAAGCTGTACCCAGGCTTGTGAGGGAGAAATCCAGGACTGGACATATGACATATTTTGTGGGAACCCATGCCTACAAATGGTCAAATATATAGGTCTACCATTTTCTTTATTCTTAGCACTTTGCCATGATTAAAAACGACGCCTGGATCAACGCCATGGCCGCCCAGGGGATGATTCAACCCTTTCAGCCGACTTTGGTAAGGCGGGTAGATCTGCGGGGAGACGGGGTAGATCGTCCGGTGATCAGCTATGGCTTATCCTCCTACGGCTATGATATCCGCCTGTCTCCAGCAGAATTTCGAATATTTCGCCATATTCCAGGCACCGTGGTTGATCCTAAGAACTTCAGCTCAGAAAATTTGGAACCTACCCACCTAAAGACCGACGATAGCGGGGGCTACTTTATCTTGCCTGCCCACTCCTATGGCTTGGGGGTTGCTCTGGAGAAAATTACCGTTCCAGACAATATCAGCGTTATTTGTATTGGTAAATCCACCTATGCGCGTTGCGGTATTATTGCCAACCTCACCCCCGCTGAAGCGGGCTGGCGCGGCCATCTGACCCTAGAGTTTTCTAATTCCTCTAGCGCTGACTGCCGTATTTACGCCAACGAAGGGGTCGTACAACTGATTTTCTTTGAAGGTGATCCCTGCCAGGTCAGTTACGAGACCCGCCGGGGTAAATACCAGGACCAGGAGGAGCGGGTTACCCTACCGAAGGTCTAGTCACCGCCATTGAATCGTCTTTGCCACCCCCCTTTCTGCCCCGTCAAACCTGGCTACGGCGATAGAATAAAGAGGCCCACTGCGATCGCTCCTGGATTTCCCCTTAGGTTTGCCCATGACTGCCTCCCGTTCTCCCAATTTACCCAAATCCCAGAATACCTACTGGCCCTGGCGTGACCAGGAGATTCACTACGTCCAGGCGGGAGAGCCCCGGGGCGATCGCCCGCCCCTACTACTGATCCATGGTTTTGGCGCCTCTACCGATCACTGGCGCAAGAATATTGCCGATCTAGCCCAGGACTTTCAGGTGTGGGCCATTGACCTGGTGGGTTTTGGGCGATCGGCTAAGCCCGACTGGGAGTACAGTGGTGGTCTTTGGCAAGCCCAGTTGCAGGAATTTATTACCGAAAAGATTGGCCGTCCTACGGTGCTGGCGGGTAATTCCCTGGGGGGCTATAGCGCCCTCTGCACCGCTGCTAACCACCCTGAGGCCGTTGCCGGTTTAGTCCTACTCAACAGCGCCGGCCCCTTTTCCGATCAAACCACCCGCACCCGGCCCAACCCCCTGGGCAAGCTGGTGCAATCTATTCTGCTCCAACCCCTGCCCAGCTGGCTCATATTTCAATACGTTCGCCAACCGGGGGTAATTCGCCGCACCCTGGAACAGGTCTATCTGGATAAATCCGCCATTACCGATCAGTTGGTGGCCGATATTCGTCGTCCTGCTGATGATCCCGGGGCCGCTACGGTGTTTGCGTCGGTCTTTAAGTCACCCCAGGGAGAAGCGATCGACGAGCTGCTAGAAAAACTATCCTGTCCCCTACTCATGCTCTGGGGTGAGGCTGACCCCTGGATGAACTGTCGAGAAAAGGGGGCCAGGTTCCGCCAGTACTACCCCAACTTACGGGAACATTACCTGCAGGCCGGTCACTGCCCCCACGACGAGGTGCCCGACCAGGTCAACCAGTTCCTGCGGCAATGGCTGCTGGAGGTGGCCCCCGAGCCTGTTGGCCCTTAGCTCACCAGGGTTTGGTAAATCGCTAGGGTCTGGCGGGCCAACTGGGGCCATTGGTAGCGCTGCTGCACCTTAGCATAGCCCGCCTTACCCAGGCCTTGGGCCGCAGCCGGATGGTTAAGCAAATAACAAATGCGATCGCCAATGGGATCAGCCTCCTGAGCTACCAGGTACCCATCTACTCCCTCCCTGATCACCTCCTGCAGGGCCGGGATCGATCCACCAATTACAGGCTTACCAAAACTCCAGGCCTCGACGTAGACTCCCCCGAAACTCTCCTGTAGGGAGGGCACGCACAGCAGACTACAGGCGGCCAGGGCATCGGTTTTCTCCTGAAGAGAAGCGACTCCCAGCCGATGGATGCGCCGATCAAGATGGGTGGCAAAGACAGCCTCCGACCTACTCACCGCAGGGCCCATAAAGACAAAGTGGGTATCGGGGTGTTGACGCCAAACCGCTGGGGTCGCCTGCAGGAGTTGACGATAGCCCTTGTAGCCGTAGTGCTGACCTAGAAATAGCACCATGGGTCCCTGAATGCCGTGGCGCTGGCGAAACCCATCCGGATAGGCTTGGGGGGCCAGAACCGGCCCCATACCGGTGACATGGACCTTCTCTGCGGCAACCCCGATTTGCACCAGAATTGCCTTTTCAGCCTCGGTTAGGGCAATCAGGGCATCGGCCTGACGATACAGCCGACCATACTCCTGGTAAGGCCAGCCCACCCAGCGCGGATGGTGTACGGGGGTCAATAAAAAGGGAATATCCCGCTGCCGGGCTACCTGTAGAGAGGCGGCGGTCAGGCCTTCTCGACCAATGCGAACATTATGGATTAGATCGGCGGTCGTAGCCAGAGGCCCTAAGGATTGGGCGATCGCGTCAGCAATAAGGGGTAAGGCCCACCCCATCAGACCATAGTAGCCCAGCACCGCTGGCACCAGGGTAAGTTTCCGCCAGGGGCTCAGCCCCAATTGGTGTACTGGAATACCATCGATTTGGTAGAAACTGGCAGGAGGATGGTTGAGGGTTGTCCCCAGCAGCCAGTCGGTACGGTTAGTGCGCCAGTGGCTGGCTACAGCCACGCTATGGTCAGGGGCCAGGGCTTGAGCCAATTGGTGGCCATAGGTCTGAGCCCCGCCAACGGCAGGAGGATAGCTGGTCAGGGTGTAGAGCAGGTGCATAGACAGCCATGGAAATGGAGCAAAATCCTAAAAGGGCTGGTCGCCCGGCCCGGCCCATTGCTATGGTTAAGAAAAATCAAAAAGGTAAACAATGGAGTCAGCAGGACTAGGGGTAGTGATCATGGTAAGCCTTCGGGTTTGGGCTTGCCTATGATTCAGGAGGAAACCCTGAGCCTGTTGGAGTGGTCTCGCTTGGGGCAGCACCTGGCCACCTTCGCCGCTACCAACCTGGGTGCGATCGCCGCCCAGCATCTAGCCATTCCCACCCATCAGGCCGAAAGTGAGGCTCTCCAAGCCCAAACCCGGGAAGCCTACTGGCTGGATCAGCACCACCGCAGTTTGAATTTTGCGGGTATTCGTGACCTCAGCGCTAGCCTAGAACGGGTGCAACGCCAGGGTAACCTGACGGGCCAGGAATTACTGGATATTGCCAGTACCCTGAAGGGGGCACGGCAGATACGTCGGGTCATTGAGGCTGAAGCCGAGGTAGACCTGCCCGTGTTTCAGGGATTGGTGGCGGATTGGCGTACCCACCCCGAATTAGAGCAACACATTTACCACTGCATTGACGACCGGGGAGAGGTGACGGACCGGGCCAGCCCTAAGTTAGCCGCTATTCGAGAACGGCTCGACGGCACCCGCCAGCAGATTCAGCAACGGCTGCAGCGCATTATTCAACGCCAGGGAGGAGCACTCCAGGAAACCCTGATTACCCAACGGGGCGATCGCTTCGTGCTGCCCGTCAAAGCCCCTCAAAAGGATGCTATCCCTGGCCTGGTGCACGATGTCTCCGCCAGTGGCGCTACCCTCTACATCGAACCCCATGCCATTGTGGAGACGGGTAACCAACTGCGCCAGTTAATGCGGCAGGAACAGACAGAAATCGAGGCGGTGCTGGCGGCCGTAAGCCAACAGGTGGGGGCAGTTTGGCCAGACCTGGAAAACCTGTTGGCCACCCTAACCCGGCTTGATCTAGCCTGTGCCCGGTCTCGCTATTCCCTTTGGTTAGAGGCTAATCCCCCCCGATTTATTAGCAACGGCACCACCACCCTGCGACAATTGCGCCATCCCCTACTGGTCTGGCAACAGCGCCACGAAGGAGCTAACCCGGTGGTGCCCATCGATCTGGTGATGGCCGATCAACTGCGGGTAGTGGCCATTACAGGTCCCAATACCGGCGGTAAAACCGTTACCCTCAAAACCCTGGGTCTGGCCGCCTTAATGGCTAAGGTGGGGTTATTTGTACCAGCCCGTGAACCGGTGGAACTCCCCTGGTTTGATCAGGTACTGGCGGATATTGGGGATGAGCAATCGATTGAGCAGAACTTATCCACATTTTCAGGGCATATTCGCCGAATTAGCCGGATCTTAACGGCCCTGGAGGAACTTCCCGCCACCGCCGGTCTGGCCAATGCTCTGGTTCTGCTGGATGAGGTGGGAGCAGGCACCGATCCGACCGAAGGAACCGCCCTGGCCCTGGCCTTGCTGCGCTATCTGGCAAACCAGGCTCGCTTGACGGTGGCCACCACCCATTACGGTGAACTCAAGGCCCTCAAGTACGAAGACTGCCGCTTTGAAAATGCCGCCGTCGAGTTTGATGAAGCCAGCCTTTCTCCCACCTATCGTCTCCTGTGGGGTATTCCAGGGCGATCTAACGCCCTTTCCATCGCCCGTCGGCTGGGACTGAAGGCGGCGGTGGTGGATGGGGCTGCCGCTGCCATGGTGGGGGCGGGACAGGAAGATGTTAACCAGGTGATTGCCGCTTTGGAAGCCCAGCGTCGTCAGCAGGAGGCCCGTTCCCAGGCGGCGGCCGCCCTGCTGACGGAAACGGAGAACCTGCACCGGGAGATTTATCAACGGGCGGAGTGGCTACGACAGCGGGAGGAGGACTTGAAGGGGCAGCAGCAGACGGCTATTCAGCAGGCGATCGCCGAGGCCAAGGCCGACATTGCCCGGGTCATTCGCCAGTTACAGCAGGGGGAGCCGACGGCTCAGGCGGCCCAACAAGCCACCGCTGCGATCGATGGAATTACCCACACCTATCTCCCCGATCGCCAGGCTAGCCGCCCCGCCGTCACAGCTGGATTTATGCCCCGGGTGGGCGATCGGGTACGTCTAGTCAGTCTGGGACAAACCGCTGAAGTCCTGACGGCTCCCGATCAAGACCATAGACTAACGGTGCGCTTTGGTCTGCTAAAGACCACCGTTAACCTGAGTGATATTGAATCTTTGCAGGGAGAGAAGGTGGTAGTAGCGCCAAAATCTAAACCCCAGCCAGCTAGCCAGCCAGCCCCTGCCACGGCTCCCCCCCCCATCCTGCGTACCTCCCGCAATACAGTTGATCTGCGGGGTATGCGGGTGGTAGAAGCAGAGCCTGTCCTGGAACAGGCGATCGCCCAGGCTAGCAGTGGTGCGCTTTGGGTGATCCACGGCCATGGTACGGGAAAACTGCGCCAGGGGGTACAAGCCTACCTGCAACACCATCCCCAGGTACAACGCTTTGAAGCCGCCGATCAAAGCGATGGCGGAACGGGCGTAACAGTCGTTTACCTGCGGTAATGATTGAATCCCCTTTTCCGCCCGTTACCCATGGCTAGGGCCATACTATGGGTCTAGTCAGGCTAACGGGCCGAGTTCGCTATTCGTAAATCCAGCCCTGAGTACTGGGTTTCCAGGCCACCAGTTCGGTTTCTGAGAACCATAGGGCAATTTCCGTTTGGGCTGTTTCTGGAGCATCAGACCCGTGGATAATATTGCGGCCTACGGTCACCCCCAGGTCTCCCCGGATGGTACCCGGTTCTGCCTCCAGGGGTTTGGTGGCGCCAATCATCTTACGGGCCGAGGCAATCACCCCTTCTCCTTCCCAGACCATGGCCACCACTGGACCAGAGGTAATGAAGTCTACCAGGCCAGCAAAGAAGGGCCGCTCCCGGTGGACTGCGTAGTGTTCTTCCGCCAGGGCTCGGGACACCGCCATCAGCTTCAGTCCTACCAGGGTAAAACCCTTGGTTTCAAAGCGACCGATGATTTCACTCACCAATCCCCGCTGAACCCCATCGGGCTTGATCATTAAAAAAGTGCGTTCCAAGTTACCAACTCCTAACCTAAATACCAACCTTTTCTATGCTGAGTAAGGACGGCCATTTTGTAAAGGGTTCTAAGATATATACAGCAATTCTCATTTTAAAGAATCAGCTGCTATTGGGAGGGCTTTCCAGTTCTAGCCCCTCGAGCATGAAGGTAAGGAGATGATCCCAACTGTCGAAATACAGGTACCGAGTTAAAGCCCGCAGGTCATCAAAGAAGGTT
>JBEITR010000105.1:0-4528 GCA_040374765.1 Leptolyngbya sp. | reverse complement strand
GCATGGGGCTTAGGCAGGATGTCACCGGTTTCTCTCAGTTGCTTCAGCAGCTTTTCGACAAAGCTGGTTGCCACGCCAAATCGCTTTGCCACCTTGCGAACTGACATTCTCTCGGTGAAGTAAATATGGATAATCTTTTCCCGGAAATCAAGTGAGTAGGCTTTCATCAGGCCCTCCTGAGGAAGACGCGGTAGTTTAGGATCCTTTGCGTCTCATCTACTTCGATCGTACCTCGTTAGCCCAAGAACCGCTATATTACTTCAGGTCCACTTTCTATAAAAGAACCTTCTTCTTCACCTGAATTAGATTGTTTATCAATAAAAATTTTTTCTATTTCATTGTCTACTGATGCATCAGATCTTTCAATGCTAAGGGCATTACTTAGAGTCCAGCGTTTGTGTTCCTTTGGTGATCTAATATTTGAATAACCTGGCTGGAAGATATTTTGTACTATATCTAAAATAAATTCTACACATTTATCAGTCTCTTCTATTATTTGCTTCTCAGAAAAACGAATAACAATCCAATCTTTCTTAACAAAGAATATATCTCGTTTTTCGTGATTTCTATTTTCGACTTCATGTATGACACACCTTTCACCATCTTTTGTATACCATGGCTCATCATTTTCAATATCTAAAAATAAAGTTTTATCCTTATTTTTGACTTGCATACCAATATCTGGAGTGTAAGGAAAGTCAAAATCAGGAATACTTAAACCTTTGTTTATAGGAAGTAATTCGATCTCAAGACTTTGCACTAGTGATATTCCATTTTCTAATCTTGACCTTAATAGGTCATCATTTCTACCTTGCTTTGAGTCATTATACTCATTTAAGGGATGGCAGTCTAATTTTTTAGGAAAACTAGTTTGTCCTTCTTTCCAAGCCTTGGTACTAATTTCTATTTGTCTTCTGTACTTTAACTCGGCTTCTTGTTTTCTTTGTTGATGTTCAATCTCAAGACTACGACAGTGCTCCTCCCAATTTCTAAGCTTGGCTAAATACTTATCTAATTCTTTCTCATATTTAGGCAGCTTAATATTTTTGTAATTATATGAGTCGTAGGCATTCTTTGCCAATCTTACTACTGTAATCATCCCTCGGGCTATTACAAATCCTGGGGCACCAGCTATGATAACACCAACAAGTATGGCGACTCCTGCACCAATTGCTAGTTCAGCCTCTAGTTTTTGCATTAGTACTGGAGGGGCTTTAGGTAGCGAAGGCTCCTCAGGCTTTTGAGGAAGAGTTGGAGCGATAATATTTTCTGGTTTTGGAGGAAGTACTGGTCCTGATAAATGTAACTCAATAGCCCTTGGTAGTTGAACGTAGGGATAGTAGTCATTGCGATTGAATTTAAGAACTGGATGCTTAGCTTGATTAATTTTATTCATGACAAAAGTAGGAATATAAGGATTTCTAGTCCAGCCCTTTCTGAAGCCTATTCACCACCAGTCGAGTACCATCGCCAGAGGATAAGCCCTTCAGCAAGTTAGAGCCGTTCCACTATGACTAGATGACATTGCAAACTATAAAAGTTTCAATGCAGCTTCAGCTCTCCCTGACTGAGAGCCATACTGAATAATGAAGTTTAAGTAGATGCAACTAATATTTCTAACTAAATTGTCTCCCGACCCAGCAAGAAGACTATCCTTATTAAAACCCATAGAGACAGTGAAGTTCAAGTGGGACCACTGAAGCAAGCCCACGATGCTTACTAAACCCCTGCCAGATAAAGACTCTGAGGCTATTAAGCAACCCTCATGCCTGAGAATAACTATCCCCGCCTCAACTCACCACTCTTTCCCTCTCCACCCGAGAAACACCTCAAGCAAACAACCGATCCAACACCGCCTGCTGAGCACCCGCAGCTTCCAGACCGGATACGTCTAAATATCGCTCCAGAGCCGCCAGAGTCGCATGACCTGTTACCCGCTGGATAGCCCTCAAGGAAACCCCATTCAAATGCAGATGGGTAGCCATAGACCGCCGAAAACTATGGGTACTCGCCCCCTCCACCCCAATCAACCCCGCCGCCCGCCGAACATGCTTATCAACCGCCCTAACCGTAATATGACCCGACTCACCCCCACCAGGGAACAGATACCCACTTCCAGGTAACCCTGCCGCAGCGATCGCCTCCCGTAGCTGCTGAGTCACCATCGCCTCACGGGTAGTCCTCGTCTTAGTCTTCACCGCCCGGTAAACAATGCGATCTCCATGGAGGTCTGATCTCTCCAGACTCACCACCTCACCACACCGAGCCGCCGTGTAGTAACAAACCTGACTAATCACCCGATAAGGCTGCTCCAGCTCCGACCAAAGCTCAATTAACTCACCCGGAGAAAAAACAGCCGCCTGACCCGACCGATTACTTTTCGCCATCACCTAGCCCCACCCAACTGTTCCTATTTTATACAAAACAAGAACGATAAATCATCATTTCGCCCAAACAAACAGCCCTAGCCCCCCACTCCTACCAGTGAGACAACCTGAGACAACCCTGAAACTTCCAATCCACCGTTCCTCCGTCTCACCATAAGAACTAGTAAGACCGTTAATAGCTTACCCATCGCCCCGACAGTGAAGGATAGCCCATCCTATCAACGCGATCTCCACCAGTCTTGTCACAACCTATCCCCCGAGGTGGGGACAGAGGTTGTGACAGCCAGAACAGCCACACAGCAAAGGTTACAGCGCCTAAGATATTTATCCCTGTTTTGAGTCTGTGACAAGGTTGTGACAACCAGAACCGTTACAGGGCAATGACTTTAGAGTTTTGTCCCCACCGTCACAACCTCTAAGGGCAAAAGAGAGAAAAATTTCTATCAGGCTCACCCCGATCACAATGCCGGGAACCAGGCTCAGCACCAAGAGCCACAGCCCAAAACCCTTGCCCTGTAAGGATGTTGAGCATGTTGAGCAGTGCTCAACAGGGTTAAAGCATTGAAAATAAAGGGTTATATCCCCATGGGTATGTATTTGTTGAGCATGTTGAGCAAATTTGATATTTTTTCTGCTATTAATCCCCTGACTCCCACGATCAAAAAGCCTTTGGGTATCAAATGGGTATCAATTATTAGTACAAAAAAGCCAGAGTCATTAACCAGCAATACTTTAAGAGTAGTACAGTTCTACTTTGACATCGTGGGGGTCACTGGTTCGAGTCCAGTTACGTCCATCGCTTGAAACTCAAGGATTGTAAGGCTTTCAGCCATTGCTACTATAGGGCAATGGCTTTATTTTTGGCCATGTCAACCCGGCATTTAACGGAAAAATAGGGCTTTTAGGGCTTAAATGGGTATCAATTTTATGGCCAGAACGCCAGAGGATGTACTCATTAAGTACAAAATAAAAAAAGGAGCATCCCAGTTTTTCACTAAGCGCAAATACTCAGCCATTGAATGGAAACTTCTCATGAACCCCAATAGTTCTATAAAAAGCACCTGGTTGTATCGTTGGCTTGGGTCCGCTTTGCTCTCGATACTATTAGGCGCATTATTAATGATCTCAGTTTTTCCTGGCCAGGTTGAGGCGGCCCCCCCGCCGGTGGTGGTGGAACAGTTGCGCTTAAGGGTGCCCAGCGATGCGCTGCAGGCTTGGCTAGAGGCCGAACGCGGTAGCTGGGAGCCCTGGTTGGCCCAGCAGCCAGGATTTATGAGGCGCGAGCTGTTTTGGGATCCCCAGCGGCAGGAGGGCACTTTGCTGATTTATTGGGCCAGCCGTCAGCAGTGGCAGGCCACCTCCAGCGAGGAACAACAACAGGTGCAGCAGCGCTTTGAGCTGCTGGCCAGAGCTGGCGTTGGCCTGCAGCAAGGTAATCCGTTCCCGCTGATATTCAGCGGCGAGCTGCTGCCCCAATGATCGAAAAAAGCGATGAGAAAAACCAAATCATGGCTCTAGAGAGCAGCTATGGGCTCGGTACCACAAACCTGGAACTGCAGTGCCTGGAAGGCCCGATGCCAACTGGCACATCGCCTACACCGCCCAGATCGTAGCTGCCAAGCGAGCGATCGAGCAGACCCTCCCCATCATCGCCGAGGTAGGGGGAGACCAGTCCAACCGAGGTGTTTGGTTGGTAAAGGCCCGAAAGATCCGGTAACTTTCGATGGTATCTCCCTTACCTAAATGGGAATAACCTGGAGACCCTCCCACCCTGTTTTGTGGAGCGACTGATCATCTACAAAACCTGAACATCCTCAATTCACTCCGGCCAGAGTGCTAGAACCAGGTGATAGGTCTAGACATCGAGTCTAGGAGATTTAGGGGTGACTATGATAGCTCTAGATAAGATGGGGATGTTTTTAGTCCTTTGCGGAAAATGATTCCTGGTTGCTTTAAAGAGACATCTGCACTCCATTTTCCTAAGGATGGCTGAAACAATTGCAGCAATTCTCATTTTAAAGAATCAGCTGCTATTGGGAGGGATTTCCAGTTCTAGCCCCTCGAGCATGAAGGTAAGGAGATGATCCCAACTGTCGAAATACAGGTACCGAGTTAAAGCCCGCAGGTCATCAAAGAAGGTT
>JBEITR010000078.1:0-10069 GCA_040374765.1 Leptolyngbya sp. | reverse complement strand
TCAGTTCGTTTTACCCATGCTAAGGACACTCAACCGGCCATGGCATCTCGAAAGCAACATGATGAACGCACCTACCGAATTGAGTTCAAAATACACACGTACCAGTATGCCTCTGACTAAGTTTTGTCAGTCAACCAGGGGGGTAAGTTTGCCAGTGCCTATAAAAAAATGTTTGGTGAGTTACCCTCCCAGACCCTAAAGCGTCACCACAGTCAGTCCTAATAATCTCCTACCTTCGTCTGGATAGAAGTGGTTATTTGGCAGACCAATCAAGCTGTAGAAAGATGCAGTGATTGGCCTCTGCTAGAGAACACTAGAAAAGCTATACGGGGTAGCTTTAGCTACCTTTAAGTCAGGAAAATAGCCAGTTAAAATCATAACAATAGGGCTTGAGATTCTCCGTACAGGTAACTTTTATTGCTCTATATACTCCTTTAGGACATCTTTTTAGGCCATCTATTGCTTGATCATTTCCCTGGTTTTTTATCTGGATATGAATTTTTCTAAACTGTGCCGAAAACGAATTTTCTCCTCGATAGAAGTTCGCAAATAGCATAGGTTTCTTAGGCATCTACCCTTAAGTTAGGAAGCATAGGTTCTTTAATGGTCTGAGATCACCTGTAATAGGGTAGAGGCCAGTTAGAATACCCTGACTATGGTCGGTCCGACAAACCCCAGGTCGGTGTTCTCGCCAAAATCAGAACCTATGGCTCAGATGAGCAACAAGAGAATTTAGAAACTTTGCTTGGAGGTCCTAACCATGGCAT
This sequence comes from Leptolyngbya sp., assembly GCA_040374765.1. Lineage (GTDB taxonomy): Bacteria > Cyanobacteriota > Cyanobacteriia > Phormidesmidales > Phormidesmidaceae > Nodosilinea. The sequence goes on along the minus strand of JBEITR010000078.1, from coordinate 9,302 downwards.
TTGTTACGGGTTTTGATGCAAGTAGTCTCCCAGTTACCGTGCCCACCAATGACGCAGGGGAATTAATATTTGGTGGCTTCTCCCCTGCTCCTAAAAATCCTGTCTCAGCAACACCAGAAAAGTTAGTGTTTACCACTGTTACCCCTGGTATTGTGTTTATCTGGGAAGGCACGGGATTCCAGGTGGAGAACGGTCAAGTCGTGAACGGTGAGGTGACCACCTTTACCATCCAAGTCGGTGATCAGATAGGCTTCCAGGCTAGTGACTTGACAGGCATTGAGGCAGCGGAGCTCTTTCCCCTCGCGACTGGTGCTCCAGAAGACCCTGTAGCCCCGTATTTTGCATACCTGTTCCAGGGAGATGATCTATTCATTGGAACAAACTTAGGTGATGGCACCTTAAGTGCACAAGGTGGGGATGACATCATATTTGGCCGGGGTGGGGATGATATCCTGACCGGGGGAACGGGCTCTGACCAGCTATACGGTGGCAAGGGGCAGGATATACTAATTGGCGTCGATCCTCTGGCTAGCAACCCTGGAGCCGGTGAACAGGATATTCTGACCGGTGGTCGAGACGCGGATAGGTTTGTCCTAGGGGATGCCATCGCCGCCTACTACACCGCTAATGGATGGTGCGACTATGCCCTGATAACCGATTTTCAGGTGGGGCAGGACAAAATCCAGTTGGCCGGTACAGCGTCGGACTATACCCTTGCTCCCTACGGCTTCGGCTGTGGCTATAGCTATGGCACCGCTATTTACCTGCAGGGGGCCGGCAATGGCTGTTGCTGCGGAGGCGGAGAGCTGATCGGCGTGGTCCAAAATACCCCCCCCTATGCGCTGAACCTGAGTGATGCCAGCCAATTTGTCTACGCCGCCTAGGGCGGTCTGCGGAGAAGCTCTGGGTTCTTAATCCACCTCCTCCAACCCCAGAGTCTGGGGCTCTGGAGACCGATAGCTGCGGTCCTGAATAAAGGATTCCACCAGATTGACATTATCGGTACTGCCAACAATAAAAGGTGTGCGCTGGTGCAGGTGCTGCGGGACAACCGCCATAATGTCCATGCTGCCGGTACTGGCCCTGCCCCCCGCCTGCTCAATTAAAAAAGCTAGGGGGGCAGTTTCGTACAGGAGTCTGAGTTTACCCTCGGGCTGTTTTTGGGTGCCTGGATAGAGAAACACCCCCCCCTGGATCAGGATGCGATGGAAATCTGCTACCAGGGCGCCCGTGTAGCGGGCCGAGTAGCCATCGTGGCGGTGGACATAACGGGTAAAGTCGCGGATCGAGTCATCCCACTGCCAGAAGTTACCTTCGTTGACGCTGTAGGTGGGACCATGGCGAGGTACCTGAATATTTTCTGTCGCTAGAATGAATTCCCCCAGGCTGGGATCGAGGGTGAAGGCATGTACCCCCCGCCCGATGGAATACACCAACACCGTACTGGCACCATAGAGAATATATCCGGCCGCCAGTTGCTGGTGGCCATCCTGCAGTAGGTCTGCCCCGGACTGGTCCAGATCGTTGCCCTGCTGACGTCGAATGGAAAAAATTGAGCCAATATTGAGGTTGATATCCACATTCGAGGACCCGTCAATGGGGTCGTAGAGCAGGGTATAGCGCCCAATCGGACAATTCTCGGGGATGTAGTAGGGCTTCTCCATTTCCTCTGAGGCCAGGCGACAGACCAGTCCACTCTGCTCAAAGACAGAGATGAACACATCGTTGGCGTAGATATCCATTTTCTTGACGGCTTCGCCCTGGACATTGGTCTCGCCGGTAAAGCCCAGGGCCGATTCCATTAGCCCGGCCCGACTCAGGTGGCGAGCAATGAGTTTGCCAGCCAGGGCCAGGCGGTTCATTAGGGTACTTAGATCCTGGGCCTCGGGGCTAAAGCTATGGAGCTGTTCCAGCACATGGCGGGTCAGGGTTTTGCAGTCGCGATCAAGGGCAAAGGCCGTTTTGACCGGTTGATAGTTAACCATGGTGGCATTGTCCTTGGGAATTCCCTAGGGGAAAGAGAAGAAAATCTGCGGACAGATAGGTAGACTGGGTATTAGTATAGTAAGCAGTAAGTTCTGCTTTCCGGCAAAACTTAACCCATCCTTTCTTCCTTTTATATCCATCATAAGTTTCATGACGTCCTACGCCACCTCTACTGCCCGGGCTGATATGGGTGAACTGCGCCGCCTCAGAGGCTTACTTCCCCCTGAATTACAGAGCTGGGTCACCGTGGAATCGGCGATCGATGTCAGCCCGCCCCTGATTACCTGTGAGGAACTAGGCAAAGACCAGGTAGAGATCCAAATTGATTTAATTAAGTGGGAGCAACTGGCCTTAGATCAGCGTAATCTCCTGTTCTGGCACGAAGTGGGTCGGATTCAAAACGATGCCATTCCCCGGGATGGCTGGGAAATGGCCGCCCTGGCCATTGGTCTGGGGGGCGCGGTGGGCGAGCTTTGGGTACAGGATGGCTTGCTGCTGGTTCTGGCCCTGGGGCTGTGCGGCTTCTCTGGTTGGCGGTTGTACAAGCGCAATAACAATCAAAAAACTCTCCAGGAAAGTATTGACGCCGATGAGCGGGCGATCGCCATTGCCACCCGTTTTGGCTACACCCTACCCAACGCCTATAAAAGCCTGGGCAGCGCCCTGAAGACCCTGATTGAGCAGACCCCCAAAAAGCGCCAGCGAGATCGCTACATCAAGCGTCTTGACGCCCTCAAAAAAAGTGCAGCCAAGGCTAAGGAGCGGGCTCGCACTGAGCGGGGTGATATGCGGTCGGCTTACTAACCTAGGATTTGCTAGCAAGTCCCCCGGTGTTCATCGCCATCGCGACTCCATAGCCAATCTGGCTGGTTTTTCTGTGATATGTTTTCACGCTTTTTCCTTTATTGAATCGAATCCTGGCTATGGCCCAAACTGAACGCAAGTCGGTGCTACTCCCCTTTGAAAAACCCTTAGCAGAACTGGAGGGGCGCATAGTACAGATTCGGGAACTGGCGGAACAGAACAATGTGGATGTTTCTGACCAGATAGCCCAGTTAGAGGAGCGGGCCGCTAACCTACGCCAGGAGATTTTCTCCAGTCTTACCCCTGCCCAGCGTTTACAGGTGGCCCGCCATCCCCGCCGCCCTAGCACCCTGGACTATATCCAGGCGATTACCGATGAATGGTTAGAACTCCACGGCGATCGCGGTTCTGGCAAAGACGACCCGGCCCTGGTAGGTGGGGTGGCCCGTCTGGAGGGTCGCCCAGTGGTTATTTTGGGGCACCAGAAGGGGCGGGATACTAAGGACAATGTGGCCCGTAACTTTGGCATGGCTTCCCCAGGCGGATACCGAAAAGCCATGCGGTTAATGCGCCATGCCGCCCAGTTTTCTATGCCCATCATCACCTTTATTGATACTCCCGGGGCTTACCCTGGCTACGAGGCTGAAGAAATGGGTCAGGGTGAGGCGATCGCCTATAACTTGCGTGAGATGTTTGGACTACAGGTGCCGATTTTGTCTACCATCATTGGGGAAGGGGGATCGGGGGGAGCCCTGGGTATTGGGGTCAGCGATCGGCTGCTGATGTTCGAGCATTCCGTCTATACCGTAGCCAGCCCCGAAGCCTGTGCAGCTATTCTCTGGAAGGATGCTGGCCGGGCCGCAGAAGCGGCAGAGGCCTTGAAGATCACCTCCTGGGATCTGAAGCAACTGGGCATTCTTGATCAACTTTTGCCTGAGCCCTTGGGAGGTGCCCATGCCGACCCCCTCAAGGCTGCAGAAATCTTGAAACAAGCCCTGGTAGACCACCTGAAGGATCTATCTGCCCTCTCTGCTCCGGCCTTACAGCAACTCCGATACCAGAAATATCGGCAAATTGGGGTATTTGCTGAAGAGGCAGCCTGATCCATTGATTTCTATGGGTAGACGGCTAGCCAGTTGTGCCCACCAGTATGCTTAAAATAGAAATACTCAGCGTGTTCAATCTCTACAGCAAGCTTTAGCTTTTCACTGTGACTGATCGATCCAGCTAATCCTTAGATTAGCCGTCTTTTTCTTGACTATCTGGAGTTCTCTAAAATCCCTATGACTATTGCTCCTTCTAGCGACAAAAATTCCCCTGCTGCCATCAATGGTCTGGTGACCAAACCCCTCGTGCATCCCACCGTACTACCCAGCCGCACCCTCAGCCATAATACGGGGACTGAAGCCGATCAGTATCCCATTCCCCCCACCAGTCAGGAGGATATGACAGCGGCAGTACGTACCATGCTACTTTCCGTTGGAGAAGATCCAGAGCGGGAAGGTTTGCTGAAAACACCCAAGCGGGTAGCAGAGGCCATGCGGTTTTTAACCAGCGGTTACCAGCAGTCTTTAGAGGACCTGGTGAATGGGGCCATCTTTGATGAGGGCCACAACGAAATGGTGCTGGTGCGAGATATCAACCTGTTTAGTCTCTGCGAACACCACATGCTGCCCTTTATGGGCCGGGCCCATGTTGCCTACATTCCCAATCAACGGGTGGTGGGGCTGAGCAAACTGGCCCGCATTGTGGAGATGTATTCCCGCCGGTTGCAGGTTCAGGAACGGTTGAATCGCCAGATTGCTGAGGCCATTCAGGAAATTCTCGAACCTCGCGGGGTAGCGGTGGTGGTGGAAGCTAGCCACATGTGCATGGTTATGCGTGGCGTCCAGAAACCCGGTTCCTGGACCGTGACCAGCGCCATGCTGGGGGTCTTTCAGGAGGATCAGAAAACCCGTGAAGAATTCCTCAGCTTGATTCGCCATCAGGCGGCCTTCTTTTAGGTAACTGTTCCAGCCGATCTACCCTGAGCCGATCAGGTCCATGGTTTTCTTTGCCATCCCTCAGGCCGAACCAGGCCCGTACTCCTGCCTTCGGTGACCGTTCCCCATGGTCCCAAAAGGGTGCAGGTAACCCATAGGGATAAACCCCTCGGTGATTAAGGCCAAAGCCAGAGGCCCTGATATGAACCTATCCATAGAAAACCTCTTAAGCTAATTTAATTTAGCTAGGAGTTTTTCTATGGGTCTGTTAATCTAATCACCGTTGCTGTTGTTTGTAGTAGACAAGGGGTTGTGATCATCAGGGGATATCTACTAAATTGTTGCTGTTGAATTTTGCTTCCGGGGTGAAACTACCTATGGAGACAGAATAGGCAAGGAGAAACATCCTAGAATCAAAAAAACTATCTACTCCCACTGGATTTGACTATGACCCTGACTAACGATCGCCCGGATGATAAAACCATTGTGCGGGACTACTTTAACGCCACTGGCTTTGACCGGTGGCAACGCATCTACGGCGATGGTGAGGTGAATAAGGTACAACTAGATATTCGTCAGGGCCATCAACAGACCGTTGATACGGTAATGACCTGGCTAGAGGCCGATGGCAATCTGTCGGGCCTCAGTTGTTGCGATGCAGGCTGTGGTGTAGGCAGTCTGGCCATTCCCCTGGCGACCGCAGGGGCGCAGGTCTATGCCAGCGATATTTCGGCCAAAATGGTAGAAGAGGCCCAACGCCGGGCTACCGCCACGCTGCCGGAAGAAAATCTGCCTACCTTTGAGGTTAAGGACCTGGAAACCATCGGTGGCCGCTACCACACGGTGATCTGCCTTGACGTGCTAATTCACTATCCCGATGAACAGGTGAATGGCATGATTAATCACCTCAGTGACCTGGCCCAGTCGCGCCTGCTACTCAGCTTTGCTCCCAAGACTGCCTACTACACTGTGCTCAAGAAAGTTGGAGAATTTTTCCCAGGACCCAGTAAAACCACCCGGGCCTATCTCCACCCGGAAGCCGCCATTGTAGCTATGTTAGAAGGAGCGGGCTGGCGTATAGAACGGCGGTCTATGACCAAAACCCGGTTCTATTTCTCGCGCTTGCTAGAGGCGGTTCGCTAAGGTCTGGGGCTGTTATGGCTGGCCGTAGTCCCCCTACCCGGGGCTACGGCTATAAAATAGCCACCATAAGCACCCATGAAAGGTAGATGAAGCCATGATGCGGGAGAACGGTGTCAAGATGGTGACTAACCCCTGCCAATTCCTATGGCTGGCGCTGTTTAGCTGGCCGCACCGATGCAGGGAAGAGGCGGCGGCGGTAGGGATGGCGGTAGAGTTCGTAGCTGGCCAGTAACACCATGCCTAATAGCAGGGGAGTCAGATAATAGATGACCCGATACATCAGTAGGGATCCCAGCAGGGCATCGGACCCCAGGGGAGGGGAAAGTAAGAGAATCAGGACAGTCTCAAACACCCCCAACCCCCCTGGCACGTTACTCATCACTCCCGCAATCTCAGCCAGGAGATAGCTACTAAAGAAAACCAGATAGGGCAAACTCGTATCGGCTGGCAGTAACACATAGAGGACTGAGGCGGCTAAGGCCCAGTCACAGGAAGTTACTGCAATTTGAGCCAGGGAAAGCCTGAGGGGCAGGCGAGGAATAATCCAGTCTCCAATTTTGAGGGGGCGGCGACTCCAGCTGCTCAGGCCCAAATAGGTGCTAATCACTATCAGGAAAAGAATACCCAGGGGGTGCACCGTATCAAAGGGAAGGTGGAGCATACTGGGTATAGTCAGGGGCTCTACCGCAAATACCAAGCCCCCAACCGCCAGCAGACCAATCCAAAAGCTCAGATTACAAAAGGCAATAATTTGGGCAATCTGTCCAGGGGTGAGGCCCCAGGCCGCATAGAAGCGATAGCGAATGGCGCTACCACTGAGCAGGGCAAACCCCACACTATTGCTGATGGCGTAGCTAATGGTGGCCACCAGGGCGGTCTTGCGATAGGACAGACGATGGTTAACAAAGAACCGGGCCAGGACATCGTAGCCGGTTAAAAAGCCATAGTTAAGGGCCGTTAGACCCAGGGCCAAAATCAGGGTGGGGTAGGGAATGGCCCTGATGTCGTTGAGAATCACCTGGGGCTGATATTTCTGCAGTTCATGGATAATGGCCCAGATGCAGAGGCTAAACAGACCCAGGCTGAGGAGGGCTGGCAGCAGCCGGGAAAACCCCTTAAGCCATTGGGATAGGGCATTGCTAAAAAATTGCACCCCCAGGTAGTCCTGCAGGCGATCGCCCGAGTCAACCCGCACCAGGGCCACGATGATTTCTGGCAAACTTACCCGGTGGGAGTAGACCAGGTAACGGGGCTGCCAGCGGGGATGGAATTTTTCCTTGTAGGCCCGCAGGCCATGGAAATTATAGAGCTGGTTCAGGTGGTTATAGAGGTAGCGAATGCCCCTGTTTAACCTGGAGAGATGGGGGGTTTGTACCTGATCGGCAAAGGCCGCTAGGCCCAGGTTAAACTGGTCATAGCCCTGTTTCTGACAGTACTGGATGAGGGATACCAGCAGGTAATCCATGGTCCCGGGCAGGGCCTCATGGTGGTAACGCATCAGGTCTATGGTGGCCTCGTTAAGCTGGTATTCAGGAATCAGGTTGGCAAAGGCCAGGGTTTTGCCCTGGCTGTCTTCTACCGCAGCAATTACACAGGTTTCCAGGTAGTCGGGGTCAAACCAACCCAGGGAAAACTTTTTCTCTGCTCCCTGCCGATAACGAAGCCAGTCATCGCTAATGGCCTTCAACTCCAGCAGCAGGCGATCGCTAAGGGGAGGCTGGTAAAAAACTACCCGATAACCCTGGCGCAAGCATTTATTCACTGCCGGACGCAAACTACGACCCGCCTTACCCTTAAGGGTAAACTGATGCAGATCAATAACGGCTTCCTCACCGATTTTGAGGATACGAAAGCCCAGAGTTTGATAAAGGTCTACATGGTCTGCCAGGGTTTGATAAAAGGCGGGGTGCCAATCATTGGTTTGGCAGAAATCCCTGAACCCCAGGATGGCCTCCTTCAGGTCAGCCTCTGGACCAATGGGGTCACCCAGGGCGATCGCCCCCCGTCCCCTCGATAGGTAAGCAATCACCGTTTGGCCTGAAGGACTGAAATAGTAGGACTTATCCTCCAGCAAGGTGATGCGGGCCAGGGAAGAGTGCCCATACTGCTCGACGATGGCTCGGGCTCTCTGGTGTTCAGCCGGGCTAGCGGTTTCCCGTAAAATCACCGGTCGAAATAACATCCAGACTGCATACATCAGGGTTACCGCCCCTACCCCATAGATAGACCGGGCAAAATATCCCCCAAAGGCGGTAGTGGGCCGCAACCCACCGTTGTCAGCAGTGAAAAACATGGCCAGGGTCTGGGTCAGGGCCCCAGCCAAACTAAAGGGAGTGGAGTAATGGTGATCTAGCCACCAGAGTCCCAGGGTGCCGTAGGCCAGGGTAAACAGCAGGGCCCCCAGCAAGACCCGCACTCCCTGAATGATCGACGGGCGATCGGACCGGGCCACAAAGGCGGGCCGCAGCCACAACAACAAGGCCAGCAAGACCAGGGAGAGTAAACTTTGTTGGTAGTGCAGCCCCCGAATCAGATGACCGATGGCAGACAAACTCAGCAGGCCAATGGTCAGCCACCAGGCAATGCGCTTGCGCCGCCCCAGGTTAGTTGCCAGGGTGAGCAGAAAAAAGCCACTCAGGGCTGAAAATAAGTGGGCCCCTACCCTGACCTGAATGGGCCAGAGGGACAGAAACCAGGACTCGGCGGCTGGAGGACTGGGGGTAATGGCTGACCAAAGATTGACCAGGGCCACCATCGCTGTCAGCACCACAGCCAGGCCCAGGCCCAGGGAAATCATTCTCGCGTCTGACCTTAAGGGCGCACCGGTGACCACAACTACCTACCTGGACCCATTTCTTTTTAAGTATTATTGATGGTGCGTTGTTTATTCAACCAGGGGACAGTTGGGACGAAGGGTTGGGACCCTGCAGGGGCCAGATCAAAGGTTCAAATGTTTGGGGGAACGATGCTTAACCTGAAACCACATCATCATTCCGGTTGCCAGCAGCACCAACAGCCCTAGGGAGTTTAAAAAGGGATAGATGCTTTCTAAGTTAAGACTACCGAAGTGTCCCTTGTGGGCGTCCAGGATCCAGTCAAAGGAGTCTCCATGGCCAGTCATATCCGCCAGTTGATAGATGGAGCCCGTTAATACCGTCAGGATGATGGGCAACAGCATAACCGGGGCGAGAAACCGATGGACATGACGTAGGGTCTTAAATTTGAGCATAAGTTAGTTAGAAAGGACGGCTATAGCGGTTCTTACTCGGATGAAGTACAGTAGCAGTCTTTTGTGAACCAACCGCGAATATCCTTCAAGGTAACTTGAGCATAAGCGGATTCAAGAGCTTCCTTCACTGCTTGATACGTCCGTGCCCCAACTGACTT
>JBEITR010000068.1:0-13797 GCA_040374765.1 Leptolyngbya sp. | reverse complement strand
TGCACATAGACTACAACAATAGTTGCACGCGTGTGTTTAGAATGCGCTTAATGGTGATCGACATGTGCATAGATAAAACCTTTGGGTTTTTGAGCCAATTCACCCCAAAAAAGACTACAGACTAAGAAGTCAGTACTCAGCGATCAGGAGTCCTTTCTACCCACTCCCTCACCCATAGGACATGTCTCCCCACCCCGCCCAGGTCTACAGGCTGAGAGCAAAACCAAGGGCGATCGCTGGCCATCTACCTCAGCCTGGCAAATTAGCCCCAGCCCCCTTGCAAGACAGAGAACCCATAACCTTTCACCACCATGGAAATTATCTCCTAGGGATCTAAGTTCCTTGACTTTCTAGGAAACGGTAGCCTAGAATACAGAAGTAAACCTGATTCGTTCATCTCTCCTGGGTATGTTCACCCAGATTGAGAGACGGAAGTAGGGGCTGATCCCCCCGAAGGAACGCGCCCCAAATAGTTGGATCAACCTTTCTTGATCTTTTTGGAGGCGACCTTATGAAACTCACCTATCGTGGCATTAGTTACGACTATACCCCTGCTACCGTGGACATGGCGACCACTGAGGTACGGGGCAACTTTCGCGGATTGGATATTCGCTTTCGGACCATGCAAAAAACCCCAGTACAGCAGCCTACCCTCGATTTAGTTTATCGAGGTGTGGCCTACCGAACTGGGGAAACAGAAGCTACATCTGTCTCACAGCCAATCCCCGTCCCCGCCCTGCAGATTGATCCTGCCCTGGGTGCGGAGAACAAAGCCCGCATGATGATGATGAATCGTCACCATCATGTAAAACAACGTCAACAGTCGATGCTGACCCGTCTAGCAACGGAAGCTGGGTTATCTGGGGATAGGACTAGTTACTGGAATCACATCCAGGGTAAGGTTCATCCTAGTTTTTGGGCCACCTATAGCCGTAGCGGCGCAGCCGTTAGCTAGCCCTAAGGCAGCAGCCGGGCAATCAGTCTCAGATCGCTTGAAGCCATCAAAAAACGAGGCACAGGACCTTACCTGTGCCTGGTTTCGGTGTTTAGCCCCTGTCAAGGCCGCGATCTCCAGGGGTGCCCGGCGCAGCCACCCTGACCGTCAGCGTTGCCTAGCAGTCGTAGTAAAGGGCCAGTTCGTAGGGATGGGGTCGCAGCCGCATGGGGTTGACCTCGTTATCCAGCTTGTACTCGATCCAGTTGTTGATGAAGTCCTCGGTAAACACCCCGGTGCTGGTCAAGAAGCTGTGGTCTGCCTCCAGACACTTCAGGGCATCCAGCAGAGAGCCTGGGGTAGAGGGAATCTTGGCCAGTTCCTCGGGGCTGAGGTCGTAGATATCCACATCCAGAGGATCGCCTGGATCAATCTGGTTTTTGATACCGTCTAGACCGGCGCAGAGCATGGCTGCAAAGGCCAGGTAGGGGTTAGAGGTGGCATCGGGGCAACGAAACTCCAGCCGCTTAGCCTTGGGGTTATCCCCAGACAGGGGAATGCGGACGGAGGCGGAGCGGTTCCCCTGGGAGTAGGCCAGGTTTACCGGTGCTTCAAAGCCCGGCACCAGTCGCTTATAGGAGTTGGTGGTGGGGTTGGTCAGAGCCAGCAGGGCAGGGGCATGCTTGAGAATACCGCCAATGTACCAGAGGGCCATCTGACTCAAGCCAGCATAGCGATCGCCCGCAAACAGAGGTTGACCACCGTTCCAGATCGACTGGTGGGTGTGCATGCCCGAGCCATTGTCGTTAAACAGCGGCTTAGGCATAAAGGTAACGGTCTTGCCGTACTTTCTGGCGACGTTCTTGATGCAGTACTTGTAGATCATCAACCAGTCCGCCGCTTCGATCAGGCGACCGAACCGAATCCCCAGTTCACACTGTCCGCCGGTGGCCACCTCGTGGTGGTGCTTCTCGATGGGAACCCCCAGCTTAGCCATGGTTAGTAGCATTTCGCTGCGCATATCCTGGGAGGTGTCGGTGGGGGCCACGGGGAAGTAGCCCTCCTTGTAGCGGGGCTTATAGGCCAGGTTGCCGCCCTCCTCTATCCGGCCACTGTTCCAGCGGCCTTCGATACTATCTACGTAGTAATAGGCAGAATGTTCGTTTTGGTCAAAGCGGACATCGTCAAAGATAAAGAATTCCGCCTCGGGACCAAAGAAAGCCGTATCACCAATACCGGTGGAACGCAGGTATGCAACCGCCTTAGTGGCGATCGCCCGGGGGCAGCGGGAGTAAAGCTCACCGGTGCGGGGCTCCTTGATGGTGCAGATCATACTCAAGGTGGGCTCGGCCATGAAGGGGTCGATCCAGGCGGTGTCTGGATCGGGCACCATGGTCATATCGGATTCGTTAATTGCCTTCCAACCCCGAATACTAGAACCATCAAAGGCGACCCCATCGGTGAAGCTGCTGGCGTCGATCTGACTCTTGTGCAGGGTCAGGTGTTGCCAGATGCCCGGCATATCAATAAACTTCAGGTCAATTAATTCAATTCCTTCATCCTCAATTTTTTTCAGGATGTCTGCCGGAGTTGCCATGAATTATTAATACTCCTTAACGTCTAAGAACCACTTGATTCAATAGGCACCAAGTCAACTCACCCATCCTAAAAATAGGCGACCCGGGTTTTTGTATCAGTTATTACTTTTTGTCAGGAAATGCCGACATTTGGATCATTGAAGATAGCCAAGCCAGGGAATCAATATGTGCTTTTGTAACAATTTATTCCCCCTGCCCAGGCTTCCAGGCCATCCCATCTCAAGGAGATAGGGGACCATGGTAAACTTTTTGGGAGTTGCACCAGGGCTTTGGCATCGGTGCAGAGCCATCCCAGCCAGGCAGAACAGCTTCAGGATAGCGGGGAAAACCGACTCCTGGTAGCCCCAGAACGGTTGGGAAGAAGGTGAATTTAATTATCGCTGTTTATTAAGTGAGAGTTGGGAGATATTATCCATGCGGGATGCCGTCACAACCCTGATCAAGACCTATGACGATACAGGGCGATACCTTGATCAAAATGCCCTTAACTCGATTAAGTCGTACTTTAATAGTGGTCTTGATCGGATTAAGGCGGCCGCGGTGATTAGCGCCAACGCCTCGGAAATTGTTCAAGAGGCTGGACTCAAACTGTTTGAGCAGGTGCCTGAGCTGATTCGCCCCGGTGGTAATGCCTACACTACCCGTCGCTATGCGGCTTGTCTCCGCGACATGGACTACTACCTGCGCTACGGTAGCTACGCCTTAGTGGCTGGCAATGGCAATGTACTAGATGAGCGGGTGCTGACTGGCTTGCGGGAAACCTACAACTCCCTGAGCGTACCGATTGGCCCTACGGTGGTGGGCATTCAAATTATGAAGGAGATAGTTAAGGCTAAGGTGGAAGCGGCGGGAATAACAAGCACCTCCGTAGTGGATGAGCCCTTTGACTATATGTGCCGTGAGCTCAGTGAAGTTAGCCTTTAGGCCCATCCTTTGCATCTAGTCAAGCCTGACCTGGCTAGGAAAGGTTTGGGATTGTCCATCTCCGGCCCCTTGCGGGACTGTCCCCTAACCAGATATAATGGCAACTTTGGGATTATTTCCTGAAGCTCTAATTTTTGGGAGAGTAAACGTTAATGGCGCGATATCGAGGTGCCCGTCTGCGGGTGGTTCGTCGTTTAGGAGAGTTGCCCGGGCTATCGCGCAAATCTCCTCGCAAGTCTAACCCCCCCGGGCAGCACGGGCAGGAGCGGAAGAAAAAATCCGAATACGGTGTTCGGTTAGAAGAAAAGCAAAAGCTGCGGTTTAACTACGGTTTAACCGAGAAACAGCTATTGCGCTACGTGAAGAAGGCCCGCCGAGCTGGGGGCTCAACCGGACTGGTGATTCTTCAACTGTTGGAGATGCGCCTGGATAATACGGTTTTCCGCTTAGGTTTTGGTCCAACCATCCCTTCGGCTCGCCAGGTGGTTAACCATGGTCACATTTGTGTGAATGGGCGAGTGGTCTCCATCCCCAGCTACCAGTGTCGGCCTGGAGATGTCATTACGGTGCGCGATCGCGACGCTTCTAAAAAGCTAGTAGAAGCAAATCTACAGTTTCCTGGTCTGGCCAACATTCCCAGCCACCTAGAGCTGGATAAGGCTAAACTCACAGCTAAGGTTAATAGTGTGATTGAGCGGGAGTGGGTAGCCCTCAACATTAACGAGTTGCTGGTGGTTGAGTATTACTCTCGGAAGGCTTAAGCACCTGGCCAGTCGTTTCCACTACAGCCCGGTCTACCATTCTCCTTAAAAGTGGCTTCCCTGGAAGAAAGGCCCCCCGACTATGGTCGGGGGGCCTTCTAATTGAGCCGTTTAGCCCAGGGGAACGGCACCCAGTCATTAATGAACCGGCACCTTAACCTTAACGACCTTTTTCTGTTCCTCCTCATCCTTAGGCAGGTGCAGGTTCAAGATCCCGTCCTTGTATTCGGCTTCAGCCGCTGTATTCTGAACCCTGGTGGGCAACGGAATCAGCCTTTGGAACCGGCCATAACGAAATTCACTGCGGGTGACGCCGTTTTCTTCGCTGGTGGATTCGGACTTACGTTCCCCGGTAATCTCGACACTGTCGGTCCTCACCTGAATATCAATGTCTTCAGGTAACAGACCAGGCACTTCCAGCCTCAAATCTACCGCTGTATCGGTTTCAGTTAACTCTGCAGCCGGTACAAAAGTAACCCCTAATAACTGGTCTCGACGACCTGGGATCATCTGTTCAAATAGATGATTCATTTCCTTTTGCAAGGTATCAATATCCCCAAAAGGTGACCATTTAATCAACGACATACTATCCTCCTTGAGTAGGGAAACTCACTGAAATAGTCAGGTCCTCGCCCAGATCCCTAAGCTCTACCCCATCCATGGCCAATAGTAGAAATCCCTGGGCTGCCTATTTCTACAGTAGGTTTTACTTCTCTAGAGAATATTCGGGTATGGACACGATCGGAGTGGAAATAACCGAATTCAGCCTCAATCTTACCTACCCATTCCTCCCTCTCCTAACCCAACCGGAGCCATGGGTTAGACGTAAACAGTTATTGCAGAAATGGTCCTGATTAGCCAGCCAGCGAAGGAATTGATGGAGCCTTTGTGAGGTTATGTAACTGCTTTTACCCGGGTATCCATAGGATGGGGAAAATCGGCTTAAAGTATCATTTAAAGCCCTTCCATACATAGGTAATTGCGATGGCGCCATTCTTTAAAGTTGCTCCTGAAGCGGATACCGAAACTAAGATTCTTCAGGCTGCCCTCAGGCTCTTTGCTCGACAAGGGTACAGTGGTACCACCACGCGGGAGTTAGCTCAAGCAGCGGGGGTGGCGGAGGGTACATTATTTCGTCACTTTGAAAATAAAAAGGCGATTCTGGTAGCGGTGGCCAGCCAGGGTTGGGTAGAAATTTTGACCGATCTGTTAACGGAACTCAGTGAATTGGCCAGTTATAAAGCCATCGGTCAGGTGATGCAGCGCCGGATGCTCAATCTTCAGCGTAATTCGGCCCTGATGCGGGTCTGTTTTATGGAAGCCCAATTTCATCCTGAACTGCGGGAGCAAATTCAGACCGAAGTCATTGACAAGATGATTGATGTGGCTGAGGCCTTTTTTCAAACCGCCATCGATCGCGGTGTCTACCGTCCTATGAACCCCCGCATGGTGGCTCGTGTTTTTCTAGGTATGTTTACAGTGGCTGGCTTTAGCCAGGAAACCCTGGGCGATAGAGATAATTCGGCCCAATCCATGAAGGAACTGGCGGAATGTTTAACCGATATTTTCCTCAATGGGGTGCTGGCTTAGGCCAATGTTTATCAACCTCCCAGGGCAATCCCCGCTGCAACCATGAGCCAGTCTTCTCCCCTCAGTCACCTCGATCACCAGGGCCAGGCCCAAATGGTGGATGTCAGCGCCAAACCCCTGACCCAGCGCACGGCGATCGCCCAAGCTTGCCTGAAAATGCAGCCCTCCACCCTGGCCACCATCGCTGCGGGCAACGCCCCTAAGGGGGATGTACTGGGTACAGCTCGCATCGCTGGCATTATGGCCGCCAAGCAGACAGCCCATCTGATTCCCCTCTGCCATCCCTTGCCCCTGAGTCAGGTAGAGGTGATCATTACCGCCGACCCCAGCCTGCCAGGCTACAGGATTGAGGCTACGGTTCGGGTCAACGCCGCCACTGGAGTCGAGATGGAAGCCCTGACGGCGGCCACCGTAGCCGCCCTCACCCTCTACGATATGGCCAAGGCCCTGGAAAAGTCGATGGAGATTCAGGCCGTAGGGTTGGTTCACAAGGCGGGGGGTCAGTCTGGAGACTATAGCAGAATGCCCTAGGATGCCAGCCTGGTTTCAGGTCAACTGTTTCCTTAACCACAGACCCAACAAGGGTAGGGCAATGCGATAACCAAACTCAGGCCCATAGATTAATCCCTTTTGTTCCAGGCTATTGAGGGCCCCTTGTAAGCCCCCACCCCGGGACAGCTGGTGTTTTTTAATGTACTGGCGAGATTGGGGGCTGTCGGTGGGATCCAGGGCTAAACTTTCCAGTACCCGGACCTGGCTGGGGGGCAATAGCAACAACAAAGACTCGAAGGTAACCGTGAGGTCCTCCATCAACACCGCCAGGCTACTATCCACCTGCCAGGCTGGGATCAGGGTTGGGGGTGGATCGGAGGACTGGCGATCTAACCAGATGCGCCGGGCCAGGGAAATAGCATCGCCCAGGTGCCCCTGTACGTAACCCAGAAACCGATCTAGGGCATGGTCTTGGGGATCAAAGTGGAGACCCTCCGCTGCCATAGCGGCGGTCAGCCAGGGCTCCATATCCCCATCCGCCAGGGGCAACAGGTGTACCACCCGCAAACCACTGGCGATCACCCAGGGTTCTACCACGGTGGCCACCAGGGCATAGCTGACCTGGCTTTGCCGCTGAATTTCCTGCCGCAGGTAGGCTTCCCACTTGCCCTGGCGATCCCAAGAGCGAATGTGGGGAAAATTTTGAAACACCAGCACTACCCGGCAGTCTAGTTTTTCCGCCAGGTATTGGGGTAAAGCCAGCAGCGCTTCAAACAGGGGCCACTCCCTACCGCTGCTGGGAGTCCACCTCAAGTGCCAGGTGTGATCCGCTTCCTCTACCAACTCCAGGGGATGGCCAGGGGCCCACCGTCGGATCAGGGCCAGATCCTCTGGACTGGTAAAACTGAGGCTCAAGCTGGTGGCCAGGGAGGTCAAAAAGCTCCCGGCGCTGGTGGTCCGTAGGCAGTCGATCGCTAACAGACGAGCATTAACCTGGTGGGCCGCCTCTTGCAGCAGTAGCCGTCGTCCCATGCCTGGTACCCCCACCAGCAAAAAGTCTCCATCCGCCGCCAGAATCTGGCTAATTTCCGCCAGTTCGCGATGACGACTGATCAGGGCTTTCGGCATAAAGGGGTTGGGGGGCATAGGACAAGGTCCGGATAGGTTATATAGAGCTTTGGCTATGGTTTTGGCCAGAAGATTTAGGCCTGAGCCACCGAAATAGCACTATTTTTTAGTGTCATTTGGATAGGGATCTGAACTATGATGTGACATTAAGTAGACTGATATGGCCCACAACCTTAATTGCCCATGACTTCCCCCATCGATCTTGGCGGTTCGATCTCGCCCCAGCCCCCCTTCGCTCTGCAGGCGACCGCCGATTGGCATACCCTGACCAGTACTGAGGCCCTGGGCCTCCAGGATGTCACGATCGACCAGGGTCTCACCAGTGCCGCCGTGCAAACCCGACAGAACCAGTTTGGCCCCAATGAACTGGCGGAGACCGCCGGTCGCCAAACCTGGGAAATTATTCTGGATCAGTTTAAAAACATCATGTTGATTATGCTGATCCTGGTGGCCATTGTATCGGCAGCACTGGATTTAATTAACCAGTCTTTTCCAAAAGATGCGATCGCTATTTTTGCCATTGTCCTACTCAACGGACTGTTGGGTTACCTGCAGGAAAGCCGGGCAGAGAAAGCCCTCGCCGCCTTAAAGCGGCTGTCCTCACCCCGGGTACGGGTGATTCGGGATGGCCAGGAGGGAGAAGTGGACGCCCGGAGTCTGGTGCCGGGGGATGTGATGCTGATCGAGGCGGGTTCCCAGGTGGCCGCCGATGGTCGCTTGCTGGAGGCCGCTAACCTACAAATTCGGGAATCGGCCCTGACCGGGGAGGCGGAAGCGGTGACCAAGCGACCCCAGATTACCCTGCCCCTGGATGCCCCCCTAGGCGATCGCCTTAACCTGGTGTTTCAGGGTACGGAAGTGATCCAGGGTCGGGCTACGGTGCTGGTGACCGAAACCGCTATGGCTACGGAATTGGGAAAAATCGCCACCATGCTCCAGGGCGTGGAGAGTGAGCCTACCCCCCTACAGCAACGCATGGCCCAATTGGGGAATGTACTGGTGACCGGAGCCATGGCTCTAGTCGGTGTGGTGGTACTGGGAGGCATTCTGCGGACTGGAGATTTCAGTATGTTTACTGAACTACTGGAGGTCTCCCTGAGTATGGCGGTGGCGGTGGTGCCGGAGGGACTACCAGCGGTGATTACCGTTACCCTGGCCCTGGGTACCCAGCGGATGGTGCGCCGCCATGCCCTGATTCGCAAACTACCTGCGGTTGAAACCCTGGGTTCGGTGACCACAATTTGCTCCGATAAAACTGGCACCCTGACCCAAAATAAAATGGTGGTACAGCAAATTGCCACTGGTAGCGAATTTTACCAGGTGACTGGAGAAGGCTACAGTCCCTTGGGCAAGTTTCAAACCCAGGGTCACCTCACCAGCCCTGTGGATCATCCCGAACTGGCCAATGTGTTGCTGGCCTGCGTCCTCTGTAACGATGCCACACTGCAACAACAAGATCATCTCTGGACCGTGCTTGGCGATCCCACAGAGGGGGCCTTGCTGGCGGTAGCCGGTAAGGGTGGGCTCTACAAAGAAGCCCTAACGGATGCCTACCGTCGGGTGGGAGAAGTACCCTTTTCCTCAGAGCGTAAGCGCATGAGCGTGGTGTGCTCTACCGACCACGCTCACCAACCGTTGATCAAAGCTCCCTACCTAATGTTGACGAAAGGGTCTCCAGAATTGGTGCTAGATCAGTGTGGTCAAATTCAGCTTGACCATAGCACCCAGCCCCTGACTCCAGAGCAGCGGCATCAGATTCTCGCCACCAACAATCAGATGGCCCAGGGCGGTCTACGGGTTTTGGGCTTTGCCCTCAAGCCTTTGACCGATTGTCCTAGCGAGGAAGACCTGGAGGGGGCAGAAACCGATCTGATCTGGTTAGGACTGGTGAGTATGCTGGATGCCCCTCGCCCCGAGGTGGCTACCGCTGTGGCAGCCTGTAAAGAGGCCGGTATTCGGGCTGTGATGATTACGGGGGACCATCCCCTTACGGCCCGGGCGATCGCCGAAAAGCTGGGCATCACCACTCCCGGCGGCACCATTCTCAGTGGCCAGGAGTTGGAACGGCTGAGCCAGGCTGATCTGCAAGAGCAAGTGCCCCAGGTCAACGTCTATGCCCGGGTCGCCCCCGAACATAAACTGCGCATTGTCAAAGCCCTGCAACAACGGGGAGAGTTCGTAGCGATGACCGGCGATGGGGTAAACGACGCCCCTGCCCTGAAGCAGGCCGATATTGGCATCGCCATGGGGATTACCGGTACCGATGTCAGTAAGGAAGCCAGTGATATGGTGTTGCTGGATGATAACTTTGCCACGATTGTGGCAGCGACAGAAGAAGGGCGCGTAGTTTACGACAATATTCGGCGGTTTATCAAGTACATCCTGGGAAGCAATATCGGTGAAGTGATTACCATCGCCGCCGCTCCCCTATTGGGCCTAGGGGGAGTGCCCCTATCGCCCTTACAGATTCTCTGGATGAATTTGGTCACCGATGGTTTACCAGCCCTCGCCCTGGCTATGGAGCCCGCCGAGCCCGATGTCATGCGTCGGCCCCCGTACCATCCCCGGGAAAGCATCTTCGCCCGGGGCTTGGGCAGTTACATGGTGCGGGTAGGAATTTTACTAGCCATTTTTACCATCGCCCTGATGAGTTGGGCCTATAATCACACCCACAGTGCTGGCTATACTGGCAACCCTGACGCTTGGAAAACCATGGTATTTACCACCCTCTGCATCGCCCAAATGGGTCATGCCCTGGCGGTTCGCTCCGATAGCCAGTTAACCATTCAGCTCAACCCTCTCACCAATCCCTACGTGTGGGGATCGGTTTTACTCACCACAGGGCTTCAGCTGCTGTTAATCTACGTCCCCGTGCTACAGCAGTTTTTTGGTCTACAGACCCTGACCGCAACCGAATTATTAATTTGTTTTGGTTTTAGCAGCCTGGTATTTGTCTGGCTGGAAGCAGAAAAATGGGTTCTAAACTATCTCAAGACCAGGAACTAAGATAGACGCAAGGGATCTAAGGCGGTCAGTATAGGCTAGAATCTAGCCAACTTTAGCGCTAACCATAAAGGATGTTTGCAAGCCTGAGCAAAAGCCTTCAGGTTGAATAGCAAAGACCCTTTCCGCCCCCTTACCCGCAGCTACGGCTATAAAAGAATCGGTCTTGAAGCCAGGGTATTCGCTATACTAGGTGGCTAAGTTCCTGGCTCCACTGACCATTCCTCTTAACCATACTCTTACAATGGCTAGTGTCGTGAACCTTCCCGCCTTTCCTGAGTGCAACCACAGCCTGGTCCAGTCACTCCATCACCTGAGTGATGGTGAACTGGTGAGCTTGTTTAAACGTCATCCCGATCAAGGTCGCTACTTTACCGCTATTTTCTGTCGCTATAGTGGCATGGTGTACAGCCTAATCCGCCACTCCGCCCGATCGCCCGTCCAGGCTGACTATCTCTTCGCCCTCACCTGGCAGCATATTCTCCATGAGCTGGGCGGCGTCGATAGTTTTCAGCCAGATGACCCTAACCATCGCCCCTTTAGCCTGCAAGAATGGCTGATCAATATGACGGCCTTTTGCATTAATCAGGTGGTTTTACCAGAGGTCGAGGCGATTCACTATTCTCTAGCCAAGGCCTCTCCCCCCTTCTGGTGCTATCTAGAACAGGGGATGAATCAGTTGCCCCCTCTGGAGCGACTAATTTTAATTATGGCCCATACCTTTCGCTGGAGTGAAACCAGGATCGTTGCCTATCTGCAAGCCGAGGGAGAACATTTCAGCCTGGAGGACATAAGGCTGCGACTCAAACAAGCGACTAACCACTTGATTGAAGCCTTACCCCAGGACATTCGTAGCCTTTACCTACCCCAACTATCCCAGGCAGCAACGACTGAGCCCGGCGAAGAATGGCTAGACGTGCCGCCATGGAACAGCCATTCTACTGCCAGTTTGTCTGGAGTCTAGGAGCAATGGTCTCTGCGATAACATCAGTAAAGTTAGGGATAGCTGGACAGGTGTCTGAGGTATAGTTTGGGTTAACTGACTGTAGACGCCTATATCTTTACCCCCATGGTTGAGCCGTCTTACTCCCTCTTCCCACCTGCGATAGGGGCTTCCCAGCCCCTATCGGTGCATAATCTGTTGCGACCTATTGTCCTGGAACCAAGCCCACCCATGATTGGGGCCTGGTTTAATCTAACCGAGAGCGAAGGGACTTTGGTTGCCCTAACCCCTACCCCTGTGGTTGCTAAACAATTCAACCAAGATATTCTGGGGGATATCTCCCATGCCTGGAAACATTTTATTGATTCTGGTCAGGTCTGGGCCCTAGTGATTGGTATTGTGATGGGCTACATGATTCGTAATCTGACCGCCTATTAACATAGGGTTGGTCAGAACTCTGTTCTCAGCGTTCTGGCTCGGATCCTGTCAACCATGGCTGGGGCTATCGGTCCTGGCCTGCACTAATGGGACGGTTGTTCCTTCTGCTGATCTAGGGGCTGAGCCCTAAAAGCAATCTGCTCAGGCAGGTTAGGGGATTTAATCTGGCCACCCAAGGACGACCCCTCAAAGGTGCCAGAAATTTCAACCATATCAACCGGTTGGCGGCAGATATTAACCGCCCTCAGTTTGCCCTCCAACTTAACCCGAGGGGCATCCCATTTACCATTTAGGGTCAGGGCTGCACTACTGGGTAAGCTATCGGTTTTCAAGACTTCAAGCTGTCCACTCAGGTAGATGCCCGACTGTTGAATTGTTAATATCAACGGGCTGGATTGGGGACACTGGGGAGTGGCAGCCAGAGTTAGGCCGTACTGGCCTTGAATGCTTCTGGGAGCCTTCAGGTAGGTAGTGCCATACCAGATCACAATCCGAAAGAGAATAACCACGGAACCAATAGCAATACCGTAAAAGATCAAGGACTTTTGATTAAAGTGACTCATAAAGATTCCTATCCCTTTCCCATTGATTGCGAGTATAGCTTTAGCCAGAGGGCTAAGGATACCGTTAATCAGTGAAAGTAGAAACTGGATGGCGGTAAGGATGTTTGCAAACACCCTTACCAGTCCCTTACCCCTAGCTAGAACTAGATTCGTCAGTGAAGACCACCGCTCTTTAGGGTTTCCGAGGGCAGTTCACCAAACATTGTTTTGTAATCTCTGCTAAAGTGTCCGGCACTCCAAAAACCATATTTTTCAGCTATCTCTCTGACAGTGGTGGTTTGAACAGTAGCGGTTTTCAAGCACCTATGGACCCGCTGTAGTCGCTGAATTTTTAAGTACTCCATCGGGCTCACCCCAAATATCTCTTGAAAACCATAAAACAGGGGTCTTTGACTGCTATGCAGAGCCTGACATAGATCCTTAAGGGTAATGGGCTGATCTAGATGGGCCAGCATATGGTTTTGAGCCTGCTCTACCAGTTGCGATCGCGGTATCAGGGAAGGTAATTTAAGACAATTTTGAGACGCTGGGGGAATAGCATTGATAAACAACGGGATAAAGTCATCTAGCAACAAGGTTTTGATGTTGCCCCGCTGTAAAAAACTGGGCTGATGTTTAATCAGATACAGTACTTGCTGAAGATAGATTTTTATTATAGAAATCGTTTCTGGTAAATCGAGATAGTTGCTGGCCCAAAATCGCTCATCCAGGTCCGATCTCTCCATACTATTGAGATACTGCTGAAGCAGGTCTCGTTTAATCTGCACAGCAACGCAGTCAACCTGCGAAGGAATAATATATTTCGCCTCCAGCCCAGAGTCAAAACCGCCCAGGGTATGGTGAGAAAGCTTACGACCATGGGAAATAAGATGGGGTCCCGTCAGCTCTAACAAGCAGCTAAAGACAATAGCATTGTTGGGCTTGTCACCCAATATCAACATTGGACAGGACGATCGATAAAAAATAAATTGAACCTGCTCAAAAGCAGCTATCCATACATCCGACTGTAAACGATCTAGACTGAGCTGGCTTATTTGTACTTTGCTAAAAAATTGCACCTGCTCTGTAAAGTGATCAACATCGGTAAATCGACGATGAATAACCCTATAGTCTTGATTAACTAAAGCTCCGGTAGAGACTGAACCATTGCGATTAGAACTGAGAGGAGTCATCTAGGCAACCTTGATTGGTTTAGACTCGCAATGTTTTTGACTAGTGAGGACACAAACCAGCCCATCCCAAGGGAGAATACAAACGTTTCAGGACTATAAGGCTACCATAGCGGGAGCATCCCAGTTTTTCACTAAGCACAAATACTCAGCCTAGGAGAGTGATTCAGATAGGCTGTGCGTAACCTCAGAATTTGAGGAGCATTCTCGGGCTTCCATCGGGCTCCAGTGATTTTAACCCGTTCACCGATCTG
>JBEITR010000094.1:0-5584 GCA_040374765.1 Leptolyngbya sp. | reverse complement strand
TGAAGTCAGTTGGGGCACGGACGTATCAAGCAGTGAAGGAAGCTCTTGAATCCGCTTATGCTCAAGTTACCTTGAAGGATATTCGCGGTTGGTTCACAAAAGACTGCTACTGTACTTCATCCGAGTAAGAACCGCTATAGACCGTTTTGGACAGAGTTGGTTGATATGGAGCAGCCTCAGGGGTCTGGGTCGTCCTCAAGGGTGTGGAAAAGCGTCAGCCCAGCCCTTTGAGGGAATTCCTCCTTTCCAGCCCCCTTTCTGCTCCGTTATCGCTGGCTACGACTAGAAACCAAACCTATCGAGTTTCGCCGACAACCTTGGCTGCCTCCAGACTTTCGGCCAGCTGGCGGACAGCGGCCACCATGGCGACGGGGTTATCCAGCCGATTGACTGCAGAGCCAACCCCAATACCAGCGGCACCAGCGGCGATCGCCATGGGGGCGGTCACATCCGAAAGGCCCGAGGCGCAGAGTACGGGCACCGTCACTGCCCTGGAGAGAGCGTGGGCGGCGGCCAAGGTGGGAGCAGCCTTTTCAATCAACCCCAGAACCCCCGGATGGGTGGGCTGGCTGGCCATACCACCCTCGGTTTGAATAATGTCTGCCCCTGCGGCTACCAGGGCTTCCCCCAGGGCAACCTGTTCGTCTAGGGCCAGGATGTGGGGGACGGTCACCGAAAGGGTGACGGTGGGCAATAGGGCCCGGGTCTGGCGGGTTAAGGCCAACACTTCCTCAGCTTCAAACCGCCGTCCTTGGGCATAAAAGGCGTCAAAGTTGCCAATTTCAATGAGGTCCGCCCCCGCGGCTAGGGGAGCTAGAAAGGCCTCCGGTTCGACGGCAGAGACGCAGATCGGCAGGTTGGTTGCCGATCTCACCAGGCGCACCAGTTGGGCATCGGCGGCAATATCCACAAAGGTTGCCCCGCCCTGATCGGCGGCCCCTACCACCGCGAGGACATGGGCCGCATCAAAGTTAGTCAGGCCGCTAATAATTTTCAAGGCACGGCGATGGGTCAGGGCTTGTTGTAGGTCAGAACGCATAGGTATGACTCCCAGGGGTAGGTGTATCAGCCCCATTGTCGCTTACTCGGGAGCGATCGGGAACCGGCTGGAGGAATTGCCGGACTAGGGCACTGATCCCTTGAGGATAGCCTGATCATCGACGAACCGGATCTCTTCTACGCGGAGTTGATCGGTGGGTATAGCCCGGTTAATCGCCTGGTTGAGCTGGGCTGGAGTGAAGCCGGTGAAGCGAGCCACATCCGCCAGGGTCAGATTAATGCGACCTACCTGCACCCGCGTGTCGTCCCCCAGCACCAGCCGACCGCCTTGCACCTGGGGACGACCTTCCACCCCCAGGTAGAGGGGCCGATCAGCCAAGCCGGGGACTACCTGTAGGGCTCGTTCCAGGGCATGCTGAGCCCGGGCAGGTAAACTCTGGCGGTCTAGACTGGCCGGGTTAATCACCACCCCACCCTTGAAGCGATCGCCTTCAATACTGGTACTAATACTTTGGGTCGCCCCCAATATTCCCTTGGCCTGGGGAATCTGGGTTAAGCCTTCCATCACCAACTGATTCAGTTCCTTCTCAGTGAAGCGAATTTGAACCCGCTGCCCCGGTTGATGAACCACCCCATCTGCCTGGGCCAGCTTGGTTTTTAATAAACCCCGCTGCCCCGAGCCCAGGGTTTGGCGGAGGCTGGCCAGGGAACTGGTAACCCCCTGGGATCGGGGCAGATCCCTAGCCCCATGCCAGTAGTAGTAGGCGGTTCCTGCCCCGGCCCCAGCCCCTACTCCGATCAGCAGCAGCATTGCCCAAATCTGTTTTTTGACCATGGTTTACCCCCAACGGTGGCCCTTTTTTCTAGGGTAGCAACGTTAAGCCGACCTATAGCCCTAGCCTTGGTTAGCAAGGGTAGGGCAGGGCAGAATGCCTGACCAACGCTATACATTTCCTGGAATTGATCGCTACTATAGACAATGATCCTTAACTTTTAGTTTCCATGTCTATTCCGGCCCCTGGGGTAGCAGCCCCAGCCATGGACCACAGCAAAAACGGCTTACCTGTGACTATTATTACGGGTTTTTTAGGCAGCGGTAAGACAACCCTTTTAAATCACATTCTTTCTAACCAGGAAGGCTTGAAAACCGCAGTTCTGGTGAACGAATTCGGGGAAATTGGCATTGATAACGATCTGCTGATTACCACCGAAAACAGTGACGACACCATGGTGGAGCTGAGTAACGGCTGTATCTGCTGCACCATCAATGACGACCTGATGAATGCGGTCTACAAGGTTCTCGAACGTCAGGACAAAATCGACTATCTGGTGGTAGAAACCACCGGGCTGGCCGATCCCTTACCCATTGCCCTTACCTTTCTGGGGACAGAATTACGGGATATGACCCGGCTCGACTCGATCGTCACCGTCATCGATGCCGAAAACTATAGCCTAGATTTATTTAATAGTCAGGCCGCCTATAACCAGATTGCCTACGGCGACATTCTGCTGTTGAATAAGGCCGATCTGGTGGATGAAGCGGATCTGGATTTGCTGGAGGTCAAAATTCGGGAGGTCAAGGAGGGCGCCCGGATTCTCCGCACAACTCGGGCTCAAATTCCCCTACCCATGATCCTTAGCGTGGGGCTGTTTGAGTCAGACCAGTACTTTAGGTCGTCCCAGGAGTCCTTAGATCCTGGCCACGATGACGCCGATCACTCCCATTGTGATCACGACCATGGCCATTGTCACCATGATCACGACCACCATCATCACCATTCTGACCATTTGGCGGTTGACGGCTTTACCTCCCTTTCCTTTGAGAGCGATCGCCCCTTTGCCATCCGGCAATTTCAACATTTCTTAGATAATCAGCTGCCCCAGTCCGTGTTTCGGGCCAAGGGAATTCTCTGGTTTGCCGAAAGCCCCCGACGCCATGTTTTTCACCTCAGCGGTAAACGTTTTTCCCTGGATGATGAAGACTGGAAGGGATCGCCGAAAAACCAGATCGTTCTGATTGGTCAGGATTTAGACCATCAGACCCTGCGGGATCAACTCAAGCATTGTCTGGCGGCCGATCCTGGCCGGGCTTAGAAATAGGTTTTAACTACAGCCAGCGGTGGCCTGGCGATACGGGTAAGGGAAGCGATGATTGGGCAGGGTTTGGCGATCGTGGTTGGCCTGGGTAGTATGGCCCTTTACGGAGCGGCGTTTTTCTTCCCCGAGGTCCATCGCAAGCATGACTTCTTTTGGAGTGGCGTAGGTTTGTTCTATGCCCTGGTGCTCTGGTTAAATGGGGATCAAAGTAGCCCGACGGAACTCCTAGGTCACTGCGCCAGCATTAGTTTAATGGGTTGGTGGGGTTGGCAAACCCTAACCCTACGGCGGCGGCGTACCCCCCTTGCCCTGCAAACCCCCTTTACCGAAGACTCCTGGCCCAGTTTTCGCCGCGAAATGGCGGACCTGGGTCTGGCTTTTCTACGCCAGACCTCCCTGGGACGGTGGTTACTCCGACCCAGGCAGGGCGCCACGCCATCCCCCCAATCCGATGCCCAGAGTCAGTTACGGGCCTCAGCCCTAAAGGATGTGGAGTACGAATTTCTAGACGATCTGGCTACAGTTGAGACGGCTAGTTCCCCTTCGCCAACGACCCTGACCATCCCCCTTACCAGCCGTCAAGCCGCTCCCTCTGCGTCGCCCCGACCCAAGCCGCAGGCCTCCTCTAGGGTCCGGCAGGGTCAGGCCCTACTGGGGTGGGCCAGAGATCTAGGGCGATCGCTCACCGCCTCCAAGCCCAAACGCCCGGTTATTGACATTCCCCCCCGGCCTCCCCGGTCTCTAGAGCAAACCTCCCCAGCCCCCAGGGCTGAGCCATCCCTGCCGATTCCCTCCGGCTCTGGGGCTGAACCCATTGCCGACAGCAGCTCAGACCAGCCATACCAAGAATCAGCCCAGGACTGAGGCGAGCCCTTGCGAATAACCTTGACCACCCAGGCGGAGCTATGGCTCTGGCTAGAAGCTGGAGGCCAGCGGGGACCGGTCAAGTATAGATATTAAAACCTTAAGTTTTCAGCGATATACCCTACAGAGCAGGTCCAATTGGTTAGGATGGCTGGGAGAGTTAACGCAGGATGATGGATATCAAGCTCATTAATATTGGCTTTGGTAATATCGTATCTGCCAATCGGGTGATTGCCATTGTTAGCCCCGAGTCAGCCCCCATTAAGCGTTTGGTTAGCGATGGGCGGGAACAGGGAAAGTTGATTGATGCCACCTACGGACGCCGGACCCGGGCTGTGATCATTACCGATTCCGGCCATGTGATTTTATCGGCCATTCAGCCAGAAACCGTAGCCAACCGCTTTGTTACGGGGAAAGAATCCGATAGTAAAGCCTCAAGTTAGGGGCTAGCCTAGACAACATAGCTGTAGCCAGCCCTGGAGTCTTTAGTATTGAACGGGCTTAAATATAGCGAAACCCCTTGACTCCTTGATAACTGGTCATGCGAGCCAACTTTCGGGTGAACTCTCCGACGGAAGGATTACCGGCCGGGTCAATCACCCCGGTTGCCTGTTGCCACAGGGGTTGGGGAGCAGGGCGAACCACGTACTGCTTACGCTGATGTCCAGGACTATCCGGGTTACAGAGCCGGACATGGTACCAGGTCACTTCCTGACAGTCTGGACACCAAAAAGCCTCCAGCCACTCCCCTGGAATTGGCACTGCAGTATGGGTCCGGATCACCGTCAGGGCGGTGCGCCGACCCATGCCCCGCTCCTGCAATTGTTCTGCCCGGTCAGCATAGAGTTGGTGCTTACAGCTAACACTTTCTAAAGGGCAGCCATGGCTGGGGCAATAGATAGAACGGCGCTTAGAGCGGTTACGGTTGCGATCTCTACGACGTTGTTGCATGGTTAACACCCAGGATGAATATACTTTCTAGAACCGATCGAGCTATAAGGCTAGAGACTCATCAGGATAGGCTTTTCATAGATATAAATTAAGTGTAAATAAGCACTTTAGCCCTCTTAAGATAACGACCAAAACATCATATTTTTCAATGCTTTCAATCAATAATTTAGGTTTTAGGAATCCATTGACCATTAATTCATTCACCTATCTATTCTAAAAGCTCCTAGCTAAAATTAGGAATTAATTTTAGCTAGCTGTAGCCATGGATAACATGGTTAAAGGAGTACCAAAACACCTACTCTAGTCAGACTGCAGTCAATTAACCGCAAATGGGCTAAAGGGGCTTTAAACAATTTCAAGATCTTGAGAGTATTTTTTATCCATAAAAACAAAGAGTGTACGACTTTAGGGGCTATCCAAAAAATGAACCTCTCTAAATTACTATAAGCTTAAGAATTATGTTTCATCTTTAGACAGTGCCAGATTCACACTAACAACAATTATTGATGAAAATAGTCCCAACTCAGCGGTTAATATAGCGGTTCTTGAGCTAACGAGGTACGATCGAAGTAGATGAGACGCAAAGGATCCTACACTACTGCGTCTTCCTCAGGAGGGCCTGATGAAAGCCTACTCACTTGATTTCCGAGAAAAGATTATCCATATTTACTTC
>JBEITR010000025.1:0-43745 GCA_040374765.1 Leptolyngbya sp. | reverse complement strand
AGATCGGTGAACGGGTTAAAATCACTGGAGCCCGATGGAAGCCCGAGAATGCTCCTCAAATTCTGAGGTTACGCACAGCCTATCTGAATCACTCTCCTAGGCTGAGTATTTGTGCTTAGTGAAAAACTGGGATGCTCCCTCCAGATTGAAGCAAGGCAGAACCCTTCTAGCCTAGCTAGGGCCCAAGGGTGACCCAGGGGTAGCCCTGGGGGCGGCGATGGCGATAAAGCCCCATCCTAGAGCCCAAAAGGTCCGTCAGGGCAGGCCTGCGGTGGTTCTAGCCGGGCCCAAAAAGTTTCCCAAGGGGGAGGGTAAAATCCCTGTAATCCCCTTAAATTAAAGCCTTTGGCGATCCATTCTGGAAACTTGCCCTTAGAATGATTCAGTGAAATTCCGAGCGGGCGGGACTCTCAGCCAATTGGGAGTTTGATCCTAGCCTGGGCCGTTACTCGACCGGTTGGATTCCTTGCTCAATTTCTTCCCCTCTTCTTTCCCTCCTAGGAGACAACGGTGAACAAAGGTGAACTTGTAGATAAGCTGGCGGAGAAGGCCTCCGCCAGCCTGGATCGGGCCGTAACCAAGAAAGAGGTTGATGCCGTCATTACCGCCACCATCGAAGCGATTATGGAGGCGGTGGCCCAGGGTGAGAAAGCTACACCTGCCTGGGACAAAATCCCCTCTAAACTAGAGCTACTGTCCCTAAAGCCAGTCTACCTGTGACCGGACTCCCCGCTCCAGACCCTACCCCGATCCCTAAGGCAGATCTGCGTCGCCACTTGATCAGCCAACGGCAGCAGCTTTCGAGCCAGGTGTGGCGGCAAAACAGCGATCGCATCTGTGCCCACCTCTTAAACTGGGACTACTTTCACCACTGCCGGGTAATCCTCAGCTATACCAGCTTTCGCCAGGAGCCCGACCTCAGCCCACTGGCCCATCACCATGGCGACTGGGGCCTACCCCGCTGTGTAGACCGCACCCTGCACTGGCATGCCTGGTCAGTGAAAAGCCCCTGGCCCTTGAACCAGGGGGCCTACGGCATTCTCGAGCCCCATCCCCAATCGCCTCGGGTAGATCCCAGCCTAGTTGATTTGATCCTAGTGCCAGCGGTAGCTTGCGATCGCCGGGGGTACCGGCTGGGTTACGGGGCGGGATACTACGATCGCCTGCTCAGCCAGTCCCCCTGGAACACCATTCCCACCCTTGGCATTGTGTTTGACTATGCTCGTCTGGAAACAGTTCCCCAGGATAGCTGGGACCAACCTCTCCAGGGGGTTTGTTCGGAGACCGGCTTATTTTTTAGCTAGCGCCCTGGTTCAAGGCCAAACCTACAACCCCAAAGCCGCTAGAACATCACTGGCGTGGGTGGTGGTGTTAACAGCCGCATCCACATGGCTAATCACCCCATGGGAGTCGATGATATAGGTAACTCGTTTGGCGTAACCACCGCCATCAACGTCGTAGGCTTTGATAATACTTTTGTCGGTGTCGGCCAGCAGAGGAAAGTTGAGACCGTACTTAGCGGTGAAGGCCTGGTGAGCGCCTTCGTCGTCAGCGCTTACCCCCAGCACCACGATGTTCTTACTGGCGTATTCGGCCTGGGCATCGCGAAAACTACAGGCCTGCTTGGTACAACCCGGCGTGTCGTCTTTGGGATAGAAATAGAGCACTACGGTTTTACCGGCGAAGTCAGCCAAAGAAACGGTATTGCCCTGGGTGTCTTTGGTGGTAAAGGCAGGGGCGGGGGTTCCAACTGTTAGAGGCATAATTTATCCTGGGAGGGCTATCGGGTTGATCACGACATCACGGATTTGTGATGGTGAGTTGGTTATTCTTATTGTAAGGGGGGATGGGGCTGTTTAGGGGCTAGGGTCCTAGCTCCAGGTAACGGGGGATTGGCCCGGCCGCTTGTTTTTATACACTTCCCCATGGGAGTTTTGCCCTGGTACTGAGGCCGCGATAAACTGGTGTGGAAAGAGTAGCCTGAAACGGCATACTGGCTAGAGGGTCTCTGGTCTTGATCCATAGGCTAGGACTGCATTCAATCAAGGAAGTAAGCCCATGACCGATACCATGCTTTTACAGAACCATCCACGCACTGGTCCGGTTCTGGATTTAGAGGCGGTAAATCGGCAATGGGCCGATGGTGATGCCCTACGGTTTGTACAGTGGGGCCACGATACCTTTGGGGATGGCCTGGTGCTAAGTACCAGTTTTGGCATTCAATCGGCGGTGATGCTACACCTGGTTACCCAGGTAGCACCGGCCATTCCAGTAATTTGGGTGGATACGGGTTATCTACCCGTAGAGACCTATCGCTTTGCCGAAGAACTCACGAACCGGCTACAGCTCAACCTTAAGGTTTACCAGTCTCCCCTCAGTCCGGCCCGCATGGAGGCTCTCTACGGACGGTTGTGGGAGCAGGGGGAGGTGGCGGACCTGAATCGCTACGACCAGATTCGCAAGGTGGAACCCATGCAACGGGCTCTACGGGAACTCGGGTCGACGGCCTGGTTAACCGGGCTGCGGGCCGATCAGACTAATCACCGGAGATCGCTGCAGCGGGTAGGTCAGCAGGATGGCTACTATAAGCTCATGCCCATCCTGAAGTGGAACGCCCGGGAGATTTACCAATACCTGGTGGCCCACGACTTACCCTACCATCCTCTATTTGACAAGGGTTACGTCACCGTTGGCGACTGGCACTCCAGCCGCCCCCTCACCGCCGCCGACAGTAATGAGCGGGATACCCGCTTCCGGGGACTAAAACAGGAGTGTGGCCTGCACCTGCCCCAATCACCGGAGGAAGCCGCCAGTTTAGATTCCAGTGCCCTTTAGGCTCTGTTCAGCCTGCCAAACCGCCTCCAGGGTAAAGGCCAGAGCCGGAGCTTCAACGGAAATGGAGCTAATGCCCCAGTTCACCAGATCGGCAATTAGATCGGGATGGCGTACCGGTGCCTGTCCACAGATGGAGCACACCAGCCCACAGCGACGGGCTTCACGGATCAGGTGGGCCATGGCCATGCGGACCACGGGATGGCGTTCATCGTAGGCCGAGGCTATGGTGGGTTGGTCCCGGTCCACCGCCAGCAGTAACTGGGTCAGGTCGTTGGAGCCAATGGTAATCCCCTGCACGCCAGCCTGGGCATAGGCGGGAATCAGGAACAAGACCGAGGGCACCTCCGCCATAATCCAGAGGGCAAAATGTTCGTAGTCCGCCAGCCCCGCCTGGGTAATCAGCCGTCGGCAACTAATCACCTCTTCCACAGTGCGCACAAAGGGCAAAATCAGCTGTAGGTGACTGTGGCCAGCCCGTTGCAGGGTTGCTAAGGCCCCCAGTTCTACCTGAAATAGCCGGTCATCTAGGGTGTAGCTGAGGGTGCCCCGCAACC
This sequence comes from Leptolyngbya sp., assembly GCA_040374765.1. GTDB lineage: Bacteria > Cyanobacteriota > Cyanobacteriia > Phormidesmidales > Phormidesmidaceae > Nodosilinea. The sequence continues at coordinate 40,356 of JBEITR010000025.1, read as the reverse complement.
CCAACATGGGATTGGGCTCCAGGGCTGGGCTACCGACCAGGGCTTGCCATTCATGGGATCGCAGGTCCAGGCTACGGTAGCGCAGGGGCTTAGGCCCCAGGGTCGTCAGCAAGGGTTCCAATTGCTCGACAATTCGGGTTTGCAGCTCGCTCTCCTGCCCCTGGTCAATCCAATGCCAGGGATGGCGACCCTCCAGTACTTCCAGTAATAGCCATTCCGATCGCAGCAGCCCAATCCCCGCAATTTGGTCCACCGGCAAGCTGGATAGGCGCTGAAGTTGGCTGAGATTAGCCATCACCCGAGTCCGCAGACCGCGGTAGGAAGGCATCGATGGGGCCACCAGGGAACCGTCCGTGGAGGGGGGCGAAACCGTCCTGACAACCGTAGGTTCTGGCAGTTCGTAGACCAGCCCCCGATTGCCATCCAACCAGACCACCGCCCCACTCTGGAGGAATTCCGTCACCTGGGGTGCCCCCACCACCGCCGGTATGCCAATTTCCCTGGCCAGAATGGCGGCATGGCAGGTGGCCCCGCCCCGCTCCGTCACAATTCCCGCTACTGCCCCCAATTCTAAGAAGACATCGGGTTGTAGGTCCGGTAGGACGACGATTGCCTGGGGGGGTAAGGGGGTTGGTAAATCCTGCGATCGCCGGGCTACCACCGCTACCCCCTCAACCTGGCCGGAGGCAGCGCCAATGCCCTGGATCACAGTGTTCACCCCCGGTAGGGCAGGGGCGGGGACCAATTTAGATACTAGTCCAGACCGGGGGAAGACTGGTTGATCGCCCCAGTCAGGTCGCACCTGGGTCAGGAGGAACTGCCAGTCTGGCGCCGTTGTCTGAGGACACAACCACCACTCCAGAACCAGCCCGGCGAGGGAACCGGATCGGGGTAGCTGGCCGTAATGATGGAGGACAGCCTGGGCCTGCTGTCCCAGGTGAATGAGCCGCTGTAACTGATCGGGGGTGAGGGGATCGGCGAGTTCTGGCGACTGGCGCTGGCTTACCTGGACCCCAGGGGCAACCCTACCCCCTACCTCATAAATTTCCTCCTGAAAGCCTGGCTGCCAAACCAGGGGCTCGGCCAGGGGTAGGGAAAAAAGGCAACGAGCCGGCCAGGCTTCGCCCCGACTGAAGGGCAGGTCTAGCCCTAAGCCGGCCTCGACCTGCCCCCCCTCGCCCCCCAGGCTCAGGGTACCTGCCGCCAGAATGGGCGAGAGGGGCAACACCAGGGTGGTTAGGGGCAAACACTGGAGGGATTGCTGGTGATACCGCCAGACCACCAGACTGCGGGCCGTGAACAGCTGGCCCCAAAACTGCTGTAGGGTCTGGGTCAGAGTCTGGTGGGGTTGGCTGCCGGTCTGGTGGGGTAGAAATTCCTGATTCCGAGCGCCAGTCTCCAAAGTGGCCCGGATTAACCAGCTTGAGTGGGGCCACTGGTTTAGTTCAGCCCCTAGGGCAGGGGGTAAACCGATGGCCTGAAAAGACTGCTGTGCCTGCTGACTAACCCGTTGCAGGGTAGCGAAGTCCTGCCGGTCGATGGCTGCGATCGCCGCTTCCAAGGAGGGGTCTGCCTTCACCAAGTGGTCCCAGACCTGACGCCAAACCTGGAGCCCCAGCCGCCAACCTGTGGTAACCGGAAGCTGGTGTTGAGCGAGTAATCCCAGGTAATAGGCTGAATTTCCCCCTTGGGGATGATTATCTACGCCGATGCTATCCAGACGTTGCAGCCATTCCATGCAGAAAGCTCAGGCTCAACCAATAGAAATCAACTGTAGCACAGCCCTTTCACCCCAGGCTGGTGGAGCCACTAGGGTCAGGCCAGTCTGGGACCTAACTGCTGAAAAAGTCGCTCCACCAAGGCCAGGTCCTTCCAGCCTGGGCGCTCTTCAACACCACTGGACAGATCGATGCCATCGGGAGACAGCTCCGTCAGGGCGGTTTGAATGTTGTCGGGGCCAAGACCACCGGCTAGAAACCAGGGACAGGGAGGGCTAAAGCTCCTCAGGCTAGCCCAGTCTAGGGTCAGGCCTGTCCCCCCCAACACCCCAGGCTGGTAGGCATCCAGCAGGAGTACGTCCACCAGGGAAGCGTAGGTTAGGGCCCGGGCCAGATCCACTGTTGAAGCTACCCGAATGGCCTTAATCAACTGACACTGAGGCAAAGTCTGGCGGAGTTGGCGACAATCTTCTGGGGTTTCAGCACCATGCAGTTGCAGGGTATTCAAACCGGTTTGCTGGACCGTCGCCTGCATGGTTGCCAAACTCGCATTGGCAAACACCCCTACCGTCCCTACCGCTATCTGGCGATCGCGGAGGGTGGCGAGGATGGCCGCCAGGCGATCAACGGGCAGATAGCGCGGCGACGGGGGCACACAGATAAAGCCCAAATCGGTGGCCCCTAGATGGGCGATCGCCAGAGCCTGATCAACCTGGGTAATGCCGCAAATTTTGACCCGCATGTTAACTCTATTAAATATTTCATAAGTTTAATTCCCCAGCTTCCTATAATCCAGGATAGTTAATGTGCCCTTTATTCATCTTCCTTTAAATATCTAAGGAGTTATACCCTTGATCCATTCCGCCCTTTTCCTGGCCCATACCGTTCCTGCCACTCCTGAGTGGTCCCTGAAGGTGGCTTTGATTATGGTCACCTGTAATCTTTTTGTCCTGGCCATTGGCAAGTATGCCATTCAAAAACCGGGGGTAGGGCCAGCGCTGCCCGTTAGTCTGCCCATGGTGTTTGAAGGATTTGGCTTGGCCGAACTGCTGGCCATTGGTAGCTTTGGCCATATCCTTGGAGCCGGTATGGTTTTAGGCCTGGGTAACGCCGGTTTGCTTTAAAGGGAATTTAAAGACTGCGGTAGAAGTTTTCATCGATGCTGTAGGACTCCTGGAAATTCTCCATATTTCAGGAGCCCTAGCCATGCCATGGACTAGAATCTAGAATGTAGATAGGGTCCTGGGGCCGCTTGAGCATCTCATCGCTCATTCCCTATCAGACCGTTGAAAACGTGGGAGAGAGGTCTCAGTAATGCAATCTGGCTGGCGTGTGGGTTCTATCCTGGGCATTCCCCTATTTATTGATAGTTCCTGGTTCATTATCTTATCCCTGGTGACTATTTCCTATGGTCTCGATCCCAGTTGGCACCAAAATTGGGGCGATGGAGCTTGGCTGATGGGCTTCGCCCTGGCCTTGCTACTGTTTAGTTCGGTTTTACTGCACGAACTGGGCCATAGTCTGGCGGCAAAGGCTCAGGCGATCGCGGTTAACTCTATTACCCTATTTTTATTCGGTGGCATTGCCGCCATTGATCGGGAGTCCAGTACCCCTATGGCCGCCTTCAAAGTGGCGATCGCTGGTCCCTTAGTCAGCTTAGGGTTATTCCTACTGCTGACGGGGGGCGCCCAACTACCCGGTTTGCCCACGCCGGTGACCGTGATTATCGCCAGCGTGGCCCAGATTAATCTGGTCCTCACCCTGTTCAATCTAATTCCCGGTCTTCCCCTGGACGGTGGTCAGGTGCTCAAAGCCGTGGTGTGGAAAATTACCGACAGTCGTATTCAGGGCATTCGTTGGGCGGCCCGATCGGGACAACTCCTGGGATCTCTGGCGATCATTCTGGGACTTATCCTGGTCTTGGTCTATCAGTTCTTTTCCGGTCTATGGATTGCGGCCATTGGCTGGTTTGCCTTGCGGAATGCCGCCTCCTATAACCAGGTCACTAACCTGCAGGAGGCGATCCTATCCCTAACGGCTGCCGACGCCATGAGTCGCGATTTTCGGGTCATAGACGCCAACCTGACTATCCGCCAGTTCGCCGACACCTACCTGCTGGAAGAGAAGCACGTACCGGTCTATTTCGCCGCCTCGGAAGGGCGTTATCGGGGCATGGTGGTGGTGGAGGATCTGCGCAATATAGAACGCAGTCAGTGGGAGGAGTTGTCCCTGCACCATATGGTCAGACCCCTGTCTAGCCTGCCATCCCTGCGGGAAAATACACCTCTAGCAGAGGCGATCGCTAAGCTCGAAAATCTTTCCCTGGTTCGTCTGACGGTGTTAACTCCCGCCGATGCGGTGGGGGGAGTGCTAGACCGGGGTGACATTGTCCGGGCCTTGGGGGAGCGACTGAAGTTGCGCATACCGCCGACGGTGATTCAGCGCATTAAAGAAGAGGGCCAGTACCCGCCAGGGTTTCAATTAGGGGCCATTGCCCAGGCCGTCATTCAAGATAGCCAACCGTTAAACCCTAATCCAGCCCAAACTCAGCCTTAAGGGTGTCATCGGCATCATCGGCAATAGTGGCGACGATGGTCATCAAACGGGAAATTTCAGCCGCAGAAATATCCTCCAGGGTACGGGTGGTAATGACCAGCACCTGATTACCCGATAGGCCAAAGCGGGCCTCCAGGGTTTCACCACAGTTCTTTTCCAGCAGATACTTAAAGAGCCGGGTCTCGTCCTTAGCGGGCAGAGAAACTACGGGGGACCAGAGACTGAGGGTATCTTCCGGGGTCTCCCCGGTCAGTTGCACGTACACCTTGACGCTGCCGTACTTAAACACCCAGAGCAGTCCATCGTCCCCTTTCCTCACCATCGCTCCGTTGCCCTGGTCAAGGCTGGCAATGACCGCTTCCACCAGATTGACATAGGCGTTGGCGGTAAGGGGGCCAGGGTCAGGCGTATTTTCAGCATTAGCCTCTAGATCAGACCAATCAAGTCCCACGGTATGTCCTCCTTAACTCAGACAAAGTAGTTCACTGACGCTATTTTAACTCTATCCTTAAGTGCCCCATGACTGGCCACCCTGGGGTGAAATTATAGCCACGGCCAGCGGTAAGGGAATTGACCGATCCACTCGATCTTAAGGGCTCTGGCTTAAGGGCTCTGGCCAAGGCTATCACCATCCCCTAAATAGGACTTCATCAAAATTGCCTCGGGCTGGTAACCGAATTTGCGGTATAAGGCCTGGGCTGGCTGGTTCTGCATCCATACCTGCAGGCTAATCTGGCGATATCCACGGTTTTTAGCCCAACCATGGGCCACCTGCAGTAGGGCGGTGGCAATGCCCTGACGGCGATGGGCTGGACTCACGTAGAGCAGTAAGAGGTAGGGATGGTGCTGGCCATTGTGCGGGTCCATGGCCTGCCCTAACCACAGACAGGCCACCGCATCGGGGCCCTGGGTAGGAGCCTCAGGCCAGACCCACCAAAGGGGAGTTTGGTAGGATAGGTAGCGATCCACCGTGGCCCCCATGGATGGACCCGAGACATCACCGGTCAGTTCCTGGCGGTTGCGTTCCATAAGCCGTACCAGGCTGGGCCGATCCAGGGGAGAGCCAGACTGCATCTGATAACCAGGTACGGAAAAACCAACCATAGGGGCGATCGCCAAGATTACCTTCCCTACCCTATCCCATGGTGTATCGAATTTGGTAACCACCGCTCCGCTTAGAGGAGGGTGTGGCAGATTAGGGAAGTCAACCCATTCCAAGGAAAACTATGAAACCTGTAGGATCTGCCTCCCTTCGACGACTCACCCTAGCCCTGGTGGCGGCGATCGCCCTGGGTTCAACCCTACCCTTTACTCCCATGGTGACAACTATGGCTATGGCCCAGGAAAATACCATTCGCACGTTAACCGTAACTGGCCAGGGAGAACAGGGGGTACAAACCAGCAAAACCCAGGTTAGCCTGGGAGTTGATGGGGAAGGTAAGGATCCGGTAGCCCTTCAGCAAGAGGTGGCGCGGCGTACCACTGCGGTGGTCGAACTGCTGCGATCGCGGCGGGTAGAGAAGCTAGAAACCACCGGTATTCAACTCAGCCCTCGCTACACCTATGACAACCAGCGTTCCCAACTGGTGGGTTACAGCGCCAGCAATACGGTGAGCTTTACCCTGGCGACGGAATCGGTGGGTACCTTGCTGGATGAGGCGGTCAAAGCGGGTGCTAACCAAATTCGGGGGATCAGTTTTGTGGCCGATGATCAAGCCTTAGAAGGGGCGCGCCAGCAGGCCCTCAAAAAGGCGGTGGCAGACGCCCAAGCTCAGGCGGCGGCGGTGCTGGGGGCTTTAAATCTACGTTCCCAAGAAGTTTTGAGCATACAGGTAAATGGGGCTATGGCTCCCTCCCCCATCCCCATGCCCATGGCCCGGCAAGCGGTTGGCCTGGCCCAGGCGGATGCCACCACTCCGGTGATCGGCGGTGAACAAATCGTCCAAGCCACGGTGACCCTGCAAATCCGTTACTAGACCCAGGATCTAGAGTTGGCGCTCTACCCGAACCATACGCTGGTAGGCCAGGCCCCCCGTGCCTACCATGGCCAGGGCAAAAACGACTAAAAAGGTCACATGGTCAATCACATCCTGATCCCCCAGAGATTTACCCCCAGCCACTCCCGCCATGGCCTCGATCATGTGGTAAATCGGGTCGAAGCGAGTCAGGGAAAGCAACGACTCAGGGAAAAAGGCGGTTGGTAAAAAGGCTCCTCCGAGAATCATCAGGGGGATGCCAAAGGCTGCCACCAGGGAGTTGACATCCTCCGTGCGACGGGCCAGTTGGGTGCCCAGCAGAAAGCCAACTCCCACGTAGGCGGCAATACTCAGCAGAATAATGGTCAAACTGGCGAGGGGGTTACCTTTCAGGCTAGACCCCTGGGATAGGGCGATGCCATACATCAGGGCCGCCTGGGCCAGACCAATGACGGTATAGGCCAAACAAATACCCATAAAGTAAGACACGCCACTCAAAGGGGAGAGAAACAATCGCTTCAGGGTTTGTTGTTCGCGCTCAGATACGACGGTGGCCAGACTACCCCCCAGACAACTAAAAAACAGCGCGGCTCCCACCAGGGTAGGCGACAGGGCATTGGCATAGGCTGTGGCCAGGGATACCTGGGTGCGTTCCTGCAAAATCAAACTATTGAGAATCAATAGCAGGGCCGGAAAAATTACCCAAAAGATCAAACTACGTTTTCGACACCAGAGCTCCGCTAGAATTCGCTGGGCCACGGCCAGGGTTTCTCGCCAATATTTCATTGCGGTCGGAAGTTGTAAAGTCAAATTCATACTAGCCCCATTCCATTCAGGTTTTTAGTCTCCGGGGCGATCTTGATGGTCAAGGTGCAAAAAAGCTAAAGAAATCTTCAGAGCGGAGGGATAGCTTCTATGGTTAAACCTATAGAAACTCAAATCCCATACCCATGACCCTATCGACTTCGCTGGTTAACTGGGCTGCCCTGCAAAATGGGTCGGACATTCGGGGGGTGGCCCTGCAGGGCATACCCGGGGAAGCCGTTAACCTGACTCCCCAGGTGGCGGGTACCCTGGCCCAAGCCTTTGTCACCTGGCTGGCAGCGGAGGTCAGGCAGCCGATCGCTAATCTCACCATCGCCATTGGCCGAGACAGTCGCCTCTCTGGTCCCCAATTAATGGAAGCCGCGATCGCTGCGATGGCTGCCCTGGGTAGCCGGGTGCTGGATGTGGGCATGGCTTCGACTCCCGCCATGTTTATGAGTACGGTATTGCCCGACTTTAACTGCGATGGGGCGATCATGCTTACCGCCAGTCACCTGCCCTTTAATCGCAACGGCTTGAAGTTCTTTACCCGTCAGGGAGGGTTAAATTCCCAAGATATTACTGCCATTCTCGAATTAGCGGCCGCTACCAGCTTTGCCGAGGCTGAGGTGGGTGGCCCAATTGTGGAGCGCGACCTGATCGGCGCCTATGCCGCTAACCTGGTGCAGCAGATGCGCCGGGCCATTAACCATCCCGATCACTTTGATCAGCCTCTAGCGGGACTCCACATTATTGTTGATGCCGGTAACGGGGCTGGTGGGTTCTATGCTAGCCAGGTGTTGGTACCCCTGGGGGCCGATACCACAGGGAGTCAGTTTTTAGAACCCGACGGCACCTTTCCCAACCACATTCCCAACCCTGAGAACCCGGCGGCGATGGCCTCCATTGCCCAGGCCGTGGTGGCCCAGGGGGCGGACTTTGGCCTGATCTTTGATACGGATGTAGACCGGGGCGCCGCCGTCGATCAAGATGGCCGGGAGCTTAGTCGCAATCGCTTAATTGCTTTAATGGCGGCCATTGTCCTGGGGGAACACCCCGGTTCCACCATTGTCACCGACTCCATTACCAGCGATGGCCTCACCCCCTTTATTGAGGACCACCTGGGGGGGATTCACCACCGGTTTAAGCGGGGCTATAAAAACGTCATCAATGAAGCCAAGCGCCTGAATCAGGCGGGTCAACCCGCCTGGCTGGCGATCGAAACCTCGGGCCACGCCGCCATGCAGGAAAACTACTTCCTAGACGATGGGGCCTATTTATTGAGTAAATTACTCGTAGAACTGGCCAGGGCTCGCCTGGCCGGTCGCCAGCTCGGTGATCTAATTGCCACCCTGGAAGAACCCCAGGAAAGCCGGGAGTTTCGCCTAACCATTCAGGTACCGGACTTTAAAACCTCTGGCCTGGAGGTCATAGACCAGCTTAAAACCTTTGTTGATAGCCAGCCTGACTGGCAAGTGGTACCCAAGAACTATGAGGGGATACGGGTAGCCTGTCAATCGCCCCAGGAAAAGGGCTGGTTCCTCCTGCGGCTGTCTCTCCATGATCCCGTCCTACCCCTCAATATTGAGTCTAACGTAGCCGGGGGGGTGGCCCGTATTACCCAGCGTCTGGGGACTTTCTTCCAGTCCCTGACCAGTCTGGATAGCTCCGCCCTACAGGTAGATTAGCGATTGCCTTGAAGCACTAACCGATAGCTGATAGCCGCCCAGGTGACCGCCAACAACCACCCCCCCAGAATATCGGTGGGGTAGTGAAGGGTCAAATACACCCGGCTAAAACCGACCAGGACGACAAACATCCCACCCCCAAGCATGCACCAGAGCCGCTGGCGGGTGTGCCAAAACAGGACCACCAGAACCAGCACAAAACTCAAGGAGTAAGTCCCATGACCGCTAGGAAAGCTAAAACTATTGGATAGCAAAAGCCCCTTCCACGGGGTCGGGCGCAACCGATGCCAGAGCAGTTTAGCGCAAAGATTCAGGACCAGGCTCCCCCCCATCGTGATCAGCCCATAGCCAGCCTGACGCCAGTGGCGCTGTCGTAACTGCCCCAGGATTAGGACCAGGCTAGCCGGCAGCACTCCCCACTCCGCCCCCAGACCGGTGACCCTGGTCCAGAAGGAATCGGCGGCGGGGGTGGCCCAGCCATGGATTAGTAGCAATACCCATTGGTCCCAGCCCAGGATCGGGGGGTAGGAGGTTACCGCTGTTCCCAGGGCAACCAGCCCCAGACCCGAGGCAAGGGGAGTTAGCCAGAAGAGGTAGCCTTTCACCAGAGATGGGCGTGATAGGGGTTAGGGATTAACCAAGCAGTATAGCCGTAGGACACTGGGTCAGGCTCTGGGGCTCAGCCTGAGGGAGGAAACTGACCCCAGCCATACTTTGGCCATTGCCGGGGTCTATCGGCCTAGCCTTGTAACCAGCCAGGCAACCAGGCGGTGAGTTGGGCAAGAACATCACCCTGAAGGAAATCAGGGGTTTCAATCAGATGGAATTGGAGGAGGAGGGCGATCGCCAGGGTATACAGGGTGGAGGTGATCAGGCCATGGCGCAGGGTGCGGTTAGGGTGCTCCTGGGGCTTTTGTAGGGCAGTGATAGCTCCCTGTTGCATGAGCATAAACCCCACCACATTGGTGAGCCAGTAACCTAAAACCGTAAGAGGCACCAGGGCATCAGGAAAGGGGCGACTGGTCAGGTAACCAAAGGCCAGGGCCAGGGGCAGGTTTATGGCCAGATCATTCCACCAGCAGAGGGGGGACAGCAGATAACCTACCACCACCAGTCCCCCTCCCCAGAGCCGTCGCAGCAGGGATGAAGTGGTAGTGGTTGCTGCAGCAGGAGCGATAGACCCGGCCATAGTATTGGGCTCTAGAGGCTGATTAGCAGTATCCATAGGAAAATTTTCTGATTAATAAGGTTAAGGTATATGTACATAGCTCTGGTCAGAACCCTTAGGACAGGGTTGCTTGATCACTTTTATGGCTCCTAACTGACAGGCTTTTCCCCTGTTACGAGCCATGAAAAAGCCAATGCTGGGTAGATGTTTTGGCGTGCCCGGCAGGATAGTTAAAAACCTTAGCAAAAGCCTTTCGATTCATAATCTTTTCAAACCCCCTACCCCCGGATCCAGGGGTTACCAGGTGGTTAGGGGCAAGGTGGATAGATCGGCCACCTGTACCGGCGGCAAGTCGCGAAATAGGACCGTACTCAGGTAGCGTTCACCAAAGCTGGGTTGAACTAATACGATTAATTTACCCTCGTTTTCAGGGCGTTGACCGACCTGAATGGCGGCGGCTAAGGCTGCCCCAGCCGAAATACCGGAAAGCAAACCTTCCTCCCGGGCTAGCCGGCGGCTAAAGTGGAGGGCGGTCTCACTATCAATCTGAATGATCTCGTCAATCAGGTCTACCCGGAGTACCTCAGGGATAAAGCCAGCCCCAATTCCCTGGATTCTATGGGGACCTGGGGCACCGCCAGAGAGTACATGACTTTCTACGGGCTCAACGGCGATCGCCTGGAAGGAGGGCTTACGATACTTAATCACCTCCGCAATACCGGTGATGGTGCCCCCCGTTCCTACCCCAGCGATCAAGATATCAATTGCCCCCTGGGTATCGTTCCACAGTTCAATGGCGGTGGTTTCCCGGTGAATTTGGGGATTCGCCAGATTACTAAACTGCTGCGGCATAAAGGCATGGGGCAGCAAGTTGGCGATTTCTGAGGCTCGTTGAATGGCTCCGGCCATGCCCTGACTGCCGGGGGTGAGTTCGACCTGGGCTCCGTAGGCTTGTAACATCGCCCGGCGCTCCAGACTCATGGTGTCGGGCATGGTCAGAATCAATCGGTAGCCCTTGGCGGCAGCGGCCATAGCCAGGGCTATGCCCGTATTGCCAGAGGTGGGCTCCACCAAAATGGTGCGATCGGGGCTAATTAGGCCATCTTCCTCAGCCGATTCAATCATGCTGATGCCAATTCGGTCCTTTACCGAGGCCGTGGGGTTAAAGCTTTCCAGCTTCACCAGGATCTCAGCAACAACTCCTTCACTGGCGGGAATGCGCTGAAGACGCACGATGGGAGTACGTCCTATCAATTCGGTAATGTCATTGGCAATCATCATTATCAATCATTCAAGATCTGTTCCCGGCTGATGGATGAGCTCCAGGGCAGGGATGCTTGCACCTAATTGGGCGGCCTACCCCCATAGGGAGACCCCTCAAGAGCCAGGATTAAACCCATTCACCTTGTCAACGTAACCCAACGAAATCAAGGGGATTCTTTGCCCTGAACCAATTTGAGCCACAAGTCACCCATACCCCGAAAAGCCATCGAGGTTACCGGAGTATAACTCCATACTATGGCACAACCTGAATTTAAATTCAATTCTGACTAGATATACAGACAATCTAGTTGAAATTAATTTAGATCTGAATTACATTCTTATCTTAAACAAGGCAAATATAGGATTCATGTCAAATACATCTCAGGTTCATGCGGACGTACTGGCGGCTAACCAGGTTTACGCCAGTGACTTTGGGGGTAAGGGCGACTTACCCATGCCTCCTGGTCGACGGTTTGCCATCCTTACCTGTATGGATGCCCGCCTAGATCCGGCCAAATTTGCCGGACTTCAAGAAGGGGACGCCCACGTCATCCGTAATGCGGGGGGGAGGGCCAGCGATGACGCGATTCGCTCCCTGGTGATTTCCTATAAATTACTCGGTACCCGTGAGTGGTTTGTTATCCACCACAGCGACTGCGGCATGGAAACCTTTACCGACGCCATCATACGAGGATTGCTAACCCATAGCCTGGAGACCGCCCAAATTACCCCCGAGGGTTGGCAAGACTTGGGCCAGGGTCCAGGATCCAGGGAAGGTGACTTTATTAGTTGGCTCACCATTTCCGATCTGGCCCAGAGTGTGGTTGAGGATGTGAATCGCATCCGTCACCATCCCCTGGTTCCCCCCTCTATTCCCATCTATGGGTACATCTACGATGTTAAGACCGGTCAGTTGGTGGAGGTTCCCGCCGCTACGGAGGCCGGTGTTGCCCCTGGGGGGTAATTGGCTAAATCTTACTTGTCTTGTCCCTTAATCTAAGAAGGAGCCCCCATGCTGAAGTTACTAAAACGCTGGAAAGTCCAGCTTCTATCCTTACTGGCAGTTATCGTCGCCATTACCCTTAGCCCTGGCCTGGTTACTCCAGCCGCCGCCGCCACTAAGATTGATTTTGTCACTCCCCAATGGCTGGCAGAACATTCTCAGGATCCAAACCTGCGCATCCTGGATGTGCGGATCAATCCCCTGGATTATATTGGTGGCCACGTGCCTGGGGCCGTTAATATTGCAGACAATACCTTTCGGGGTCCAAATGGCCGGTTGCCAGTACAGTACTGGGAGCAGCAAAAAATTGAGGCCTTGTTCCGAGCTGCCGGGGTGAATAACGACAGCCATGTGGTGATTTATTCTGATGGCAACAGTATCTTAGGGGCCAGTATGGTGGCCTATCTGCTGGAACGCAGTGGTAAAGAGGGCCAGGTCTCTATTTTGAATGGAGGCTATAAAGGCTATAAAGACGCTGGCCTGCCAGTGACCAAAGAATTTCCCCAGTACAACGGTGGCAACTTTACCTTGAAGGATAATCCAACCATTCGGGTGGGGCTGAATCAGGTGCGGGGCTTTATTGGTAAACCCGGTGTCACTTTGATTGACCCCCGCCCCCCAGCTCTGTTTGCCGGTGAAGAAAACCTTTTTATTCGCAATGGCCATATTCCTGGGGCCAATAACATTCCCTGGCCCACCTTTACCGCTGGAGAATCCAACTTTCATCAGTTGAAATCCCTCGATGACATTCGTTCCCTGCTGGCCCGGCGAGGGATCACTCCGCAAGACAACATTGTTGTTACCTGCAGTACGGGTCGGGAGGCGACATTGCAGTACGTGGTCCTAAAGCATGTATTGGGCTATCCCAAGGTCCGCATTTATGAGGGTTCCTGGACCGAGTACTCGGCCCAGCCTAACCTGCCGGTGGCGACTGGACGAGACCCTAACGCTTAGGTGGGCCCGTAACGGCGACTAACTACGGGGTGATCGGATCGTTCCCTATTTCCAGTCACCCCTTCTGTTTTGAGCAACCGGTGAATTCCCATGCCCTATCCGTACCTTTGGCGATGTCTTTGGTTAGCGGGGGCGATCGCCCTTCCTATGGTTTTCCTATCCCTAGATGGGAGCCTTCCCCCCAGTGGCACCTGGCTCGCCTGCGAACCCAGTCCCAATCCCAGTCCTACCCCTAATCCCAGCAATCCCCAACCCCCACCGGGCTAACGCCGACTTGTCCGGTGGCCCGATTTCAGCATTTGCCATAGAAATTGTGTGGTGGCGTCACACCACCGCCCTGGGCTGGAAAATACCAGGTCCCATCCAAGTTTGTTGCGATCGCCTGGGCATTGTTACCCCTGAACGCCACTGGCAACATCATCAAAACGTAGCGATCGGCTACGGTGACATCTTTACCCTTTTTGATCAGCCAGAACAGCAATGGCTGCCCTGGCTAGGCTGGCTCAGGCGAGCACATCGCGGTCTGCTGTAGCGGCTACTCCGTCCCAGGTGCTGTGCCGAGACCCACCATTGATCGATTTGACCAGACCATCAGGCCGGGGCCAGACCGGCTCCAGCCAAAATCCCCTATAATCTGACTTAAATTTTCAATAGATTCAGATTCAAATCTAATTTGAATTTAAAAAGTACTTGATATTTTTTCGGTTGTATGGAACCCTTAGGTTAATCCCTAATCAACGGTAATTAAATCGGAATACCGTTGATTACTTTGTCTACACGTTTTACCTGATTCCATGAACCACCTATCTCTTCCTCCCCTTTCCCTCGGCCAAGTTGTGAGCGGTTACCTATCGAAGGTCCAGTCCACCATGGTCGATACCCTACCCCAGGCCTCTGCGGTACTCCTGGCGGCGGGTATTGGTTTGAGCACCCTGCTTCCCGCCCCCGTGCTGGCTAAGACAACCCAGTCTGCCCCCCCCCGCCAGGATCAAGAACTGCTGAGCCAGAAGCCTGCCACCCTTGAACTAACCCTGGTTTCCTATGCGGTGACCAAGGCGGCCTACGACAAAATCATTCCCCTCTTTGTGGAGCAGTGGAAGCGGGAACACAATGGCCAGGAGGTGGTTATTAACGGCAGCTATGGTGGCTCTGGCACCCAAACCCGGGCTGTCATTGACGGTCTGGAAGCCGATATTGTGGGGCTGGCCCTAAGTGGCGATGTGAACAAGATTCAAGAGGCGGGACTGATCGATCCGGGCTGGGAAAAGGAGTATGCCAACAACTCGATTATCACCAACTCGGTGGTGGCCTTTGTTACCCGGGAAGGCAACCCCAAGGGAATTCGCACCTGGAGTGACCTGACCAAGCCCGGGGTAGAGGTGATTACCGCTAACCCCAAAACCTCCGGGGGAGCCCGGTGGAATTTTCTCGGCCTCTGGGGTTCGGTCACCCGAACCGGTGGCACAGAGGATCAGGCCCGGGCACTGGTGCAGAAAGTCTATGGCAATACCCAGGTGTTACCCAAGGATGCCCGGGAATCCAGCGATGTTTTCTTTACCCGGGGTCAGGGAGATGTGTTGCTGAACTACGAAAACGAAGTGATCCTGGCTGCCCAGCAAGGTCAGAAGGGCTTCTTCTCCATTATTCCTCCAGTGAATATTAAAATCGAAGGCCCGGTGGCGGTGGTGGACAAAAACGTTGATAAGCACAACACCCGGGCTGTGGCTGAGGCTTTTGTCAAGTTTCTGTTTACCCCCGCAGCCCAACGGGAGTTTGCCAAGGTAGGCTTTCGCCCGACTGACCCGAACGTGGCCAAGGAGTTTGCCAGTCAGTTTCCCCCGGTGAGCCAGCTCTACACCGTGGCCGAATTCGGCGGATGGACTTCAGTCGGATTGAAGTTCTTTTCCGATGGGGCTCTGTTTGATCAGATCTATAGCGGCAGATAGAAGCATCGGGCCGAGCCATCGATGCCCATGCTCTCGGTCCAGCCACCCAGGTCATCGGGACTTCTACCCTGGCCTGGGTTTAGCTATTTGTCAATGTCGGTCTCTTCTAGATTAACCTTTGCCCTTGTTCCTTCAGGCTACTGTGATGCCATCCACTGTTGTGAGCGACCTTCTTCCGCCGGGGGATGCCCCACCTCCTTCCTTGTCTGGCGATCGCCAGGAGACAGTCCTGGACCTGCCAGAATCTACTCCCTGGTTCCATCGGAGCCCAGCCCCCAAAAACCTCCAGGCCCGCTCCCTGGGGCTGTTGTTCCTGGCTTCCCTGGGGCTCCATGGCCTATTACTGGTGTTTCCCCTGGCCGAGAAAAAAGCACCAGAAACCCCTCCTCCAGTGGAGAAGTCCACCCGCATTACCCAGCTCTCCGGGCCAGTACCCAAGGGAGCCAAGGTCACCAGCCAGGGACAGCCCGTGGCCAAACCCGCTGCCCCCCGGGTGGTTAATCGGATTGCGGCGGTTCCCCCCCTGCGGTCTACCCCGCCACCGCCCCCCGCCGTTGCCCCAGGCCCAGCGACAGCAGCGGCAACCGCAGCCCCAGGGGCTATGGCGGGTAATCCCTGGGAAGACTTTCCCCAATATCCCCAGGCCCAACCCGGCTGCTACAACCTCTCCTCCTGCATGCAAACGGGTAAACCCCTGGCGGAGGTTGGGGCTTTCTTTAGCAACGCCTTACCGGCCAGAAAGTATGCCGCCAAGCTCGCCCTGGATGAGCCTAACCGCAAGGTTTACCAGGTTTCCAGGGATGGCCTTAGCCAGTTTCTCAGCCTCCTCTACGCCCCGGGTAAGGGGACGGTGTACGTAGTCTCCGACGCACCGCGATCGCTGGCGGACCTGGCCCAGGCGATCGAAGTGCCAGCGGCGGTGGCCAGTGTGTTATCTAACCTGGCGGGGCAGGAAGCTAGTCCCGCCCTGTTTGCCCAACCCCAGGCGTTCTTTAAAGGATCTGATCGCCGCCCCGAGGTGGGGGACATCCAACTGGTAACGGGGGAACAGGCCAATACCTTTTTTGACGTTTACTTCAGAAATAATCTAGTCAATAATGGATTCAAGTCTTCAGAAACGCCCCAGAGTTACGGGGGGGGGTTGGTATACAAGGTTACCAAAGACGATTTGACCCTCTATATTAACCTGGTGCCTACAGTGGATGGCACCGGCACCCTGGTGGTAGTTTTCAAGCAGTTGCCCAGATAATATCCAGATAACTTTAGCGAATTCAACTCATACAGTACGGTTATTCCCATGAACACTGTCTACCATGAAGTCGCTAAGGGTGGCCCCCTGATGGTGCCCCTATTGGCCCTTTCGGTTTTTGTGCTAGCCTGCGCTATGGAAAGAGCCTGGTTTTGGTACCAGCTTTTAAGTCAAGAAAGTAGAATCGTCCATGATGTCCTAGAGGCCGCCCATTACGATTTAGCCCAGGCTCTGGAAATTGCCCAGCGGGCCGAAAATCTTCCCATTGGCCGCTTCCTGCTGGCCCCCCTGAAGCTGAAATCCCCCACCCCCGATTCCTTTCGCCTGGCCCTGGAAACGGCGGGAGACCGGGAGTTTATCGAAATGCGTCGGGGCGACAAACTGTTTGAAAGTGCCATTGGCATTGCCCCCTTGCTAGGTTTGCTAGGCACAGTGACTGGGTTAATTGCCACCTTTAATAACCTCAATGTGGGGGGCGGTGGCAGCATGGAAGATACCACCAGAGCAGCGGCGGGGATTGGCGAGGCCCTCACCACTACGGCTGGTGGCATGGTGGTCGCTCTGATTGCCCTGAGTATTTTTCGGGTACTGGTGAGTTTACAGGCAAAACAGTTTGAATATTTTTCCGTGGTGGGGGGCGAGTTGGAGTTAATCTACCGCCAGGTGTGGTACGAACCTAACCAAAACCTCTACCAGAGAAGTTTTCAGGCCGAAGGTGCCAATCCATTCACCCTGGTCAGGCCAGAGTAGGCCCTTACCCCTGAGTTTTGCCGAGTAATGTGATGTTGTGATGGGCCGCCATGAACTTTAAAACCTACCAGAATTCATCTACCCAGGTCTCTGAGATCAACCTGGTACCGATGATGGATGTGTTAATGACGATTTTGACCTTTTTCATCATTGTTTCCATGACCCTTTCCGGTCAGCAACGGTCCCTCAATGTCACCCTCCCCAGTACCCAGGCACCAGGCACCCCCGTGGATGCCCCCGATCCCCTGGTGGTGGCCCTCAGTGTGGCTGGGCAAATTGGGGTCAACAGCGACATCGTCAACGAGGCCCAACTGGCTAACGCCATCTCCAACTATCTGGGCAAGAATCAGCAGGGAACGGTGTTGCTCAAGGCTGACCGCCAGGTCTCCTACGAGCAATTAGCCCAGTTGTTGAGCAAAATGCAGGCGGTCGGGGGCGATCGCATCTCCCTGGCGATCACGCCTGAGTAGCCTATCCCGATTCCCTTTCCCGATTCATGGCCTGCCCGTCTACCCCTCCCATCGAGCCCAGCGCCGACCCGGCTCCCCCCGCCCAAGCCAAGCCGGTTTCCCGCACCCGGGATCACCTGGCCAATGAACGTACCTACCTGGCCTGGATGCGCACTGCGATCGCCCTGCTTGGCTTTGGGGTGTTGATTGCCCGCCTACGCTACCTGGTTTCGCCCCAGGTGCCCGGCACGGGCCAGGGCTGGTTACTGGGGTTGGGGCTGGCCTGTATTGGCTTGATTACGGTGCTACTGTCTACCTGGCATTATTTTGCAGTGCTGGCGGCGATCGAAGCTAATAGCTACGAGCCCACCAGTCGCTGGGTGATTGTATTTAGCCTGGTGGTTACCCTGCTGGGGGCGGGGGTGCTCTACGTGCTCTTTTCGGCGCCAGCCACAGTCAAAGGCTGGGCAGTTTTGTAGTTTCAGCAGACCCCTGGAGCCCTAGTCCACCCACCCGAGGCCGCTGGTGTCTTTTTTCAACCCCCCTTAAGTCCGCCCAGCCTCTAGCCATCCAGGCTTTGGATTCCGCCACCCCCATCCTTCAAGTTCTAGAAGATGGCGCAACAACTCGGCTTAAATCTGCTATATTAGGACCATGAATTTTTACGAACTTTTAGTCAATTCTTTAACAAAGGGACTGATTCCTATGGTTTTATCTTTGAAAAATTCTTAAAAGTTCATCCCAGACTTTCTACTCTATGACTAGAGAAGTAGTCCTTAAGTTCATCCTGCGTATCAGGCTAGAGAGTCGGTTAAGCCCGGTGTATCCATAGGACCCGTTAACCTTAAGTGTAGAAAGTTGAATCGTAGTCTTAGTCGTGCATAATGGGGAGTATAGCTAAAACACCGTCTTGACTTTTAATTCAATCAATAAATTTTGATATAGGCTTTTCTTCGAACACATGGTGTATCTTAATAAAGAATAATTTATAAATGTTGATGACGCTCCCCTCCTTTACTTAAGCGCAGCTTGCCATAGGTGTTTCAGCAAAAATTACAATCGAATATTTTGTTCTTCGCAAATCAGATCGGGCTTTGATGGTCTTAGGGATCTCGGCTCATTTGGTTTATCTCCTTCATCCTGCGACGGGTGCTCTAAGAGAGGTGTAGGCTGCTACCATCCCTGGCGTTGAAGTTGTAGATGGCGACCACTGGGTGAGTTGGGGTAGGGCTGCCGAGCAGACGAATGGGTTGATAGCCCATGGCCACAGCGGCAACTCTGGCGGAGAAGCCGATTTAAGGTGCTGACCTAGGGCCCGATGAAAACGAAACCCCAGGTTGGTGGCAACCTGGGGTTTGGTGAACGATTCATAGGAGTCACTAGTCAGTAGACTAGGGTGATGGGCCACGGTAAATCGGGCGGTTATTCACCGGGCCTAGGTACCAGAGTTGGTGGTGGTGCTGGGTCGCAGGGTGTTGGTACCACCAGGCCTGGTACCACCGATGACCTGATATTCCTGGCTATAGCGGCCAAAGCGGGCAGCAACGGCCGCCAGCATGCGACTGTTCATATCATTAAGGTTCCGCTCCTTTTGCAGCAATTGCTTTTGCAATTGGTCCACATTAGATAGACCTAGGTTATACCGACTCAGAATGTCTTGTACATCCTGAATTTGGTGACGATATTGATCCAGAGACATGTCTCGACCCAGATCAATATCAGGGTCGATTACCTCCAAGCTCAGGGCTCGCTGTTGGGCGACATCCAGGGTTTTGGATGTGCTACGTTTACGTCTACTCATGGAAATCAATCTCCTTGGCTGAATTTAACTCTTGACATTGCCGTAGAACTATGCGTTCAACACCAACACCTTAATTAAGCCAACAAATTTCAATAATCCTCACCGTATTTTTGTGGATCTTTTTTGCATTTTAGATTAGAGCCAACATAAATTTTCCCGTGTTTTTGCGATGGTAGAATCACGGATCAACCTGGAGCAATAGCTAATGGTTCGGTTCAAAACCCTTGGGATAGGGTTAATCCTCCGACGTTAATGCTGGATAGGTTCTATTTTCTCCGGGGAGCAGGAGATAAGACCTTATCATCCAGGTCTAGTGGAAACTTTTGGTTGATTGGTGGTAGGTACATAGCCTTCGGGTAATGAAGCTAATGATTTTGCGATTAACCCTTAAGGGTTTGCGGTGTCGGCTCCAACGTTGATGGCCCAAGCTTAAAGGTTAGTCGCTTAGGCTTAAAGGTTAGTCGCTTAGGCTTAAAGGTTAGTCGCTTAGGCTTAAAGGTTAGTCGCTTAGGCTTAAAGGTTAGTCGCTCAGGCTTAAAGGTTAGTCGCTCAGGCTTAAAGGTTAGTCGCTCAGGCTTAAAGGTTAGTCGCTCAGGCTTAAAGGTTAGTCGCTCAGGCTTAAACAATCGTCTACCGATTAGCGAACTCCATGGAATTTTAGCCCTATGTGGATATCCAGGGGCGAATCTGGGTCAAAAGCGGGTCAGATAAAACCTAATCTGTGTAACCCGGCTTTGGCGTCCGACGCTCTTTATCTGCTACCCCATCGGGGGCTGGGGAGTGGGATTCCTCGAACGATAGCAGCGTGGTCGGCGATTGAGCTGTTGGATACCCCGACCGGGTAATCAATTCCGGGTTGTGATTCGCTGCCCGACTGCTGGCAAGTAGGATTTTAGTAGGGGAAATCTGCTCGCTATAATAGTAGGATATGATGCGGTGCTGAGGGATGGAGCAATCAGAGGTCATTACCCTTATTCAGCAGGAACTCCCCAGGTTAATTGCCCAAGAGCCCCTGGTGAGGGACTTTATTCTACGAACGGTCTCCGAGTATTACGCCAGTAAGCCGGAAACGGAAAGCAAATTTGATCGGATTCTGGCGGAGCTACAGCGAGATCGCGAGGAACAAGCCCGCAAGTGGGACGAGCAGACCCGTAAGTGGGATGAGCAGAGTCATCGGTGGGATGAGCAAAACCGTAAGTGGGATGAGCAGAGTCACCGGTGGGACGAGCAAAACCGTAAGTGGGACGAGCAGCTTGCCGAAATTCGGCGGCTTGATAAACGGTTTGATAGCACGATTGGTGCGTTGGGCTCCCGTTGGGGTCTGGCGTCCGAAGCCAGCTTCCGTAATGCATTGGCCGGGATTTTGACGGAGTCCTTTGGGGTGGAGGTGCTGAATCTGACCCTCTATGAAAATGATGGTGAGGTGTTTGGCCGACCCGATCAGGTGGAGCTTGACCTGATTATCAAAAATGGCATGGTCATTGCCTGTGAAATTAAGTCATCGATTGATAAGGCTGGGATGTACAGCTTTGGTCGTAAGGTAGATTTTTATGCTAAGCATGAACAACGGCAGATTAGTCGCAAAATCCTGATCTCGCCGATGGTCGATCGCCGGGCTTTGCCGGTGGCCGAGGCCCTCGGTATTGAAGTTTATAGTTATGCCGATGCGGTGGAGGGGCTTTGAAGTCAACCCATGCAGGGGTGTTCAGGCGGGGATAGGCGATTTCTGGCCCGGTTGTCTGACAGCCCCCTGCTTCCCTTTTTATATGAATAATCTTTATACAAGTTCTGATGCCTAAAACGCGAAGGTCTAAATCTAACAACCCATCCCCTTCTCTGATCGCTGATCTACGTCGCCTTTACCACCACCTGAGCCAGCGGCGTCGGTGGCAGTTGGGAGCGTTGCTGACACTAATGGTGGTCACCTCCCTAGCCGAGATGGTGAGTGTGGGGGCAATCTTTCCCTTTTTGTCAGCTTTGGGTAATGCCCAGCAACTATTGGATGCACCCCGGTGGCAACCACTGTTGGGGCTATTGCAGATTAGCACCCCTCAACAACTGGTGGGAGTCATGGCCCTGGGGTTTATTGGGGCGGTGGGGGTGAGTAATGGGTTACGATTGCTGACCCTGATTTCGCAGAACCGATTATCAAGGGCAATTGGGGCCGATATTAGTAGTCAGGTGTACCACACTACCCTCTACCAGCCCTACAGTTTCCATGTGCAGCAGAATAGCAGTGACCTAATTCAGATCGTAACGAGTGACTCCCCTGGGGTGACCATAATTTTGAGTCAGTTTTTAATATTTATTACTAACCTACTGTTAGCTCCGGCGCTGATTGTAACCTTACTCGTGATTAACTGGGCAATGGCGGTGGGTTCGGCTTTAATTTTAGGTGTCGCCTATACCGTGATCTTTCGTAGTCGAGATCGACAACTGCGTCGCAACAGTGGGGTGATTGCCCAGACCGGTCAGCAGAAGGTGAAGGCGGTACAGGAGGGGATTGGGGGCATTCGAGATGTGTTGCTGGATCATTCCCAAGGATTCTTTGATCAGGCCTATGCCCAAAATGAACGGCGGTTGCAGCAGGCTAACGCTACTAACACTATCATTGCCAGTTCCCCTATCTATGTGATCGAGTTTATCGCCATGGCGGCGATCGCCCTTTTAGCTTTGGCGCTTGGTCGGGGGGGTGACTTTAGCCAGGTGGTACCGGTACTGGGGAGTTTGGCGTTAGGCTCTCGGCGATTGGTACCTGCGGTTCAAGGTTTATTTTCGTCTCTAGCGACCATCCAGGGGACACGGGCCTCTCTATCGCGGGTATTGGTGGCACTGAATCGACCCATTGATCCGCTGATGAAACAACCAGTGCTCCCACCTGTAGGAGTGGAACGAGAATTACAGTTGGACGGAGTATGGTTTCGCTACGGTCAGGATAGCGACTGGGTCTTGCGCGACCTAGACCTGACCATTGCCGCGAAGACCACGGTAGCTTTTGTGGGCAGCACCGGCAGTGGCAAGAGCACCACGGCGGATTTAATTTTGGGACTGTTGCCGCCGGAGAAAGGCCAAATTTTGGTGGATGGGGTGCCCTTGGTTGGGGAGCGGTTGCGTCAATGGCAGGGGGCGATAGCCCATGTGCCCCAGCAGATTTATCTAAGTGATAGTAGTCTGGCGGCGAATATTGCCTTTGGCATTGCGGAGGATGAGATCGATCAGGTCCAAGTGCGGCGGGCGGCGAAGTTAGCCCAGATTAATGGGTTTATTGAGGGGTTGCCGGCGGGCTATGACACCTACGTGGGGGAGCGGGGGATTCGCCTCAGTGGAGGGCAACGGCAGCGGATTGGCATTGCCCGGGCATTGTATAAAAATGCCTCGGTGATTGTGTTTGATGAGGCCACCAGTGCCCTGGATAATGCCACGGAGCGGGAGGTGATGGGGGCGATTGAGGGATTAAGCGGGGAGTTTACGATTATTTTGATTGCCCATCGGTTGACTACGGTTGAGCACTGTGATTTGGTGATTGAGCTAGACCGAGGTCGGGTGGTGGCCCAGGGCAGTTATGGGGAGTTGATGGCGCGATCGACTAGTTTTCAGCAGATGGCCGAGGTCGGGTAAAACTAGGGAGGGGATATTAGCCCTTGAGAGTCTTCAGAGAACCGTGCTAGATCAGGCTAGAACCATTGATTTCTCGTTGCCAAAATCAGGATTTACACAAAATTCTAATCACTCTCAATTTTCGTTAGCACACAAGGGCCGTAATAACTAAAATTCCTGCAAATTTCCCAAAGTAATAAAAGAGGGATAACAACTCTCCGAACGATTCCTAATTCGATGTCTTGAAGGCTTTTTCTAAAAATGTTCTTTAATCAATCTATTAAACATAATCAATTCCATGGATTTTTCTCATCCTTGTCATCTATTAAGGGTTTTTTGTTCGTACTAAGTTTTATAACCTTTTTAGCCTTTCCAATTCTCGCATGTATTCCTATACTCTTGCTTCTTCAAATTCGAGTTTCTCAAAAATTTATAAGAAACTCAAGTCTTGACAAAAAGATTAAAATTTCTATTTACGATGAGTTCAGTTTCATCAGTCTTTTTTTGATTTTGTTCGCGACAACAATATTCATGTCTACAAATAATGTACGCAGTGACGTTCTTCATTACTTAAATCTATTTAGTTCATTAAAAGATAAAAACATTTCTGATTTTTTCTCTTCTTTTGCTCCTGATGGTGATTTTCCGCTTATCGAACCTATGGCTTTTTTCATCCCTCATATTGTGGGCATGTTTCTTGGTCATAGCGATGGTCTTTTTCTTTTAATTCAATCGTTTACTTTTAATTTTGTAAACATCTTTTTCGCGTACAGATTTTTTCCTCTTTTTTGCCCAACAATCATTTTAATCAATATTACATCTTATTACTATTTTTCATCTTTGTTGACACTTAGGCAGGCTTACAGTGTAATTTTTTTGCTTTGCATGCTCTTGATACCATTTATAATTCCGAATATTATTTTTCTCATTCTTTCCCTTTTGACTCATCGTTCTTCTATTAACTATGCTCTTCCTTTGATATTACTAAGTATAATTAACTTGCAGGAATTAAATTTTATTAGATTTAGAATATTTAGATATTTTCAGAATTTTTTTAGTCTTGTACTTAGGAAAAGAAAATTAGTTTTAGCATTTGCTATTATTTTCCTTCCAGGAATTAATGTTTTAATGACATATTATACGAATTTAAGCGATGCTAATCTTACAAAGATGGAGGTTTATACAACTGTATACAGTGCTGACAATATACCGTTTGTAGACATAGCTCTTAATATACTACCTGAATATATTTTTCTTATCATTATTTTGACTTTTTTCTCTTATAAGATATTCTCGTCGAAAAATTATATTGAAAATAGTTGTTTTATTGTTGCCATTACTTCACTCTTGATGATGACTTTTGTTTATAGTAGTGGACTTAATTCCGTTTTTCTTCGCGGAGTTTTTTTCTGGAGTATTGTAAAAGGATTTTTCTATCCCATTTTATTTTTATCTATTGAGAATATTAAATATAGAAATAAAAAATTATCTAGATTTTTGTTTTTATGCTTAATTTTTCTGATTGGATTTAATGTATTTAGGTATTTTATTTTTAATTCTCTAGCCATTACATTTGTTTACTTGGATAATTACGCATTAGATAAATGGATGGCTAGTATATTTCCTGTTCCTCGTTCAGGTCTGTACATGTTTTTTTCATATGCAAATGATTTCACTAACAACGATATCCCGACCGTAGCAAATAATCTATTTGACTATTTGCTACGGTTTTATCATTTGATTGAATCGGTGGTAACCGGTGACTATCTTAGGCCTCCTAGTCCATTTGATTGATAAACCTATATTCCGTAGGTTGACAGTATATTTCCAATATGTATTCAAGATGGTAATAACTAAGATCTTAGGCTATGATAAAAATATTAGTCACCGGTGCTGATGGGTTTATCGGCTCCCATCTCACTGAAGCATTAGTCCGCCAGGGGCATGATGTCAGAGCTTTTGTGCTCTATAACTCCTTTAATTCCTGGGGTTGGCTGGATCGTTGTGCCCCTGAGGTGCAGGGGCAATTTGAGGTGTTTGCCGGGGATATTCGCGACCCCCATGGGGTTAAGCAGGCGATGCAGGGTTGTGAAGCGGTGCTACACCTGGCGGCATTAATTGCCATTCCCTACTCCTATCATTCGCCGGATACCTACGTAGATACCAACGTTAAGGGCACCTTGAACGTGTTGCAGGCGGCGCGAGAACTGGGCCTGGGGCGGGTGGTGCACACCTCCACCAGTGAGGTCTATGGTACTGCCCAGTTTGTGCCGATTACTGAGGCCCATCCCCTACAGGGCCAGTCGCCCTACTCGGCGACGAAAATTGCGGCGGATCAATTGGCCTATTCTTTCTACACCTCTTTCAATTTGCCGGTGATCATTGCCCGACCGTTTAACACCTATGGTCCTCGCCAATCGGCTCGGGCGGTGATTCCCACCATCATTACCCAGATTGCCAACGGGCAACGCCAGATTAAGCTGGGGGCGGTGTCTCCCACCCGGGACTTTAACTATGTCAAGGATACGGTGGCGGGGTTTATCGCGGCCCTAGGGGCGAAGCGGGGCGATGGGGAGGTGGTTAACTTTGGCAGTAACTATGAAATTTCCATCGGTGACACCGCCAGCCTGATTGCTGAGGCCATGAATACAGAGATTGAAATTATCACCGATGAGGTTCGCCTCAGGCCTGAGAAGTCGGAGGTGAACCGGCTCTGGGCAGACAATACCAAGGCTAAGGAATTGCTGGGGTGGGTGCCGGCCTATGGCGATCGGGAAGGGTTTAAGCGGGGGTTGGCAGAAACAGCCCAGTGGTTTACCGAGGGTGATAACCTGCAAGCCTACAAGGCTAATCTCTATAACCTGTAACCTCGCATTGAAGGGATGGCTGGAATGGTTAACCCGATCTGCAACCAGGTTGTAGACGCTTTAAAATCCGTAGTGGGGGCTGGGTCTGTGCCCCTGCACGCGCCTCAATTTCAGGGCCAGGAATGGGACTATCTAAAGCAGTGCCTGGATAGCACCTTCGTCTCGTCGGTGGGGCCGTTTGTTGATCGATTTGAAGCAGAGTTGGCCGCTTACACCGGGGCCCGCTACGCGGTGGCGGTGATGAATGGGACAGCGGCATTACACATTGCCCTGTTGCTAGCGGGGGTGCAGCCTGGGGAGGAGGTGCTAGTACCCACCCTCACCTTTGTGGCCACGGCTAATGCGGTGCGCTACTGTGGGGCGACCCCTCACTTTGTCGATAGTGAGGAGACGACCTTGGGGGTAGCGGCTGGCCCCCTAGGCCAATACCTGGAGCAACACACCACTCAGCAAAATGGTCAGTGCGTGAATAGCTCCACGGGGCGAGTGATTCGGGCGCTGGTGCCCATGCATACCTTTGGTCATCCCGTGGATCTAAAGGGTTTAACGGACATCGTCGAGGCCTTTAATCTGGTATTGGTTGAGGACGCGGCGGAATCCCTGGGCAGTTTTTACCAGGGTCAACACACCGGCACCTTTGGCCGTTGGGGTACCCTGAGTTTCAATGGTAACAAGACCATTACCACGGGGGGCGGCGGGGCACTGCTGACCAACGACCCAGACCTAGCCCAGCGGGCCAAGCATTTAACCACCACCGCTAAGGTGCCCCATGCTTGGGATTATGTCCATGATCAGGTGGGTTATAACTACCGAATGCCGAATATTAATGCGGCCCTGGGCTGTGCCCAACTAGAGCAATTGCCCGGGTTTTTGACCTCGAAGCGGCGACTCTATGACCGCTACTGCGACGCATTTACTGGTCTTGGCTTGGTGAAGCTGATGGCGGAGCCCCCGGGCTGTAAAAGTAACTATTGGTTGCAGACCCTGATTTTAGACGAGGCCGTGGCCGATCAACGGGATGCCATTCTGACCGCCACCAACCAGGCTGGTTTAATGACCCGCCCGGCCTGGCGGTTGATGCATGAACTCGAGCCCTATCGGCATTGCCCCCGATCGCCTTTACCGGTGGCGGAATCCCTGGGGCGACGCCTGATTAATTTACCCAGTAGTGCGGGGCTGGCGTGACCTCAATTTTACTGCTAGGGGGTGGCGGCCACTGCCGGGCCTGTATTGATGTGATTGAAGCCTTGAGCGAGATCGAGATTCGGGGCATTGTTCAACCCCATCGCGATGGTCAGGCTGGGTTACTGGGTTACCCGATTTTAGGCGGTGATGATGATTTACCCATCCTGCTGCAGGGGGTGGATAGCGCCCTGGTGACGGTGGGGCAGATTAAGCAACCGGATACCAGGATTCAACTTTTTGAGCGGCTGAACGCATTGGCAGCTAATCTGCCAATTATCGTTTCTCCCTTCGCCTATTGCTCTCGCCATGCAGAGCTGGGGGAGGGCACGATTTTGATGCATGGTGCCGTGGTGAATGTCAAGGCTCGGGTGGGGGCAAATTGCATTATTAACACCCTGGCCCTGGTGGAACATGATGCTGATATTGGGGCCCATTGCCACATTTCCACTGGGGCGCGGGTGAATGGGGGAGTGCGGATTGGCGCCGGTAGCTTTGTTGGCAGTGGAGCGGTGTTGCGAGAGGGGATTAGCCTGGGCTCACGGGTGGTGATTGGGGCAGGGCAGGTGGTTTTACAGGATGTTCCGGATGGCACGGTGGTGAGGGCAAAACGTGACTGAACATAGGCTGGTGATTGCAGAGGCGGGGGTCAACCATAACGGCGATATGGAGCTGGCCAGGCGCTTAATCGATGGGGCGGCGCAGGCGGGGGCCGATCTGGTCAAGTTTCAGACCTTTCAAGCGAGCCAACTGGCGACGGTGGCGGCCCCCAAGGCAGACTACCAGCACCAAACCACCGGTCAGGCGGAGTCTCAGCAGGGCATGTTGCACCGCCTGGAACTCAGCCCCGCCATGCACAGGGAGTTAATCACCTATTGCCAAACCCGGGGGATTGGTTTCTTTTCCACAGCCTTTGATATCGACAGTCTCAACTTTCTAGTTGGTCTGGGGGCTGAGCGGTTTAAGGTGCCCTCGGGGGAAATCACCAATCTGCCCTACCTCCGCCAGGTGGGGGGCTTTGGTAAGCCGGTGATTCTCTCTACCGGTATGGCGACCCTGGGGGAGATTGAGGCGGCGATCGCGGTCCTAGAGGCAGCAGGCACCTCCCGCGCCCAGATCACGGTGTTGCATTGCAATACGGAGTACCCCACCCCGATGCAGGATGTGAATCTACGGGCCATGACCGCCATCCGTGATGCCTTTGGGGTGGCGGTGGGCTATTCAGACCATACTCTGGGGATCGAGGTGCCCATTGCAGCGGTGGCCCTGGGGGCGACGGTGATCGAAAAACATCTGACCCTGGATCGCAATTTACCCGGCCCAGATCATCGGGCCAGTCTAGAGCCTGAGGAGTTTGCGGCGATGGTGCGGGCGATTCGCCATATTGAACAGGCCCTAGGGGATGGCATTAAGCGCCCCAGCCCCAGTGAGATCAAGAACCGCCCCATTGCCCGGAAGTCCCTGGTGGCGGCGATGCCGATCCAGGCTGGGGAAGTGTTTACGCCCCAGAATGTCACCGCCAAACGCCCCGGCACGGGGATTTCCCCCATGGCCTGGGATGAGGTGATGGGGCGTTTGGCGGGTAGGGATTTTGCAGCGGATGAGTTGATCGCCCTGTGAAAACCATCTGTGTCGTCACCGGCACCCGGGCGGAGTATGGCCTGCTGCGCTGGGTGATGGAGGGGATTTGCCAATCGCCCTGTCTGGAACTCCAGGTGATCGCTACCGGTATGCATCTGTCTCCCGAGTTTGGCCTGACGGTGCGGGCCATTGAGGATGACGGGTTTCGGGTAGATCGCAGGGTGGAGATGCTGCTGAGCTCTGATACGGCGGTGGGGGTAACTAAATCCATGGGGTTGGGGATGATCGGCTTCGCCGATGCCCTGGCGGAGCTGAAGCCCGATCTGGTGTTGGTGCTGGGCGATCGCTACGAGATCTTCGCCGCCGCCGCCGCTGCGATGATCGCTCGTGTCCCGATCGCCCACCTGCATGGCGGTGAAACCACTGAGGGTGCCTTTGATGAAGCCATCCGCCATAGCATCACCAAGATGGCCCACCTGCACTTTGTTGCCGCTGAGGAGTATCGCCGTCGGGTGATTCAACTGGGTGAAGCCCCGGAGCGGGTCTTTCAAGTGGGGGGCCTGGGTATTGATAGCATCCTACGGCTGCAACTACTAACCCGTAGTGAGCTGGAGGAGGCTCTAGATTTCAAGCTGGCCCCGCGTAATTTGTTGATCACCTTTCACCCGGTGACCCTGGAGCAAAACACCAGCGCTGCCCAGATGGATGAACTCCTGGCCGCTCTTGCTACGCTAGCCGATACCGGACTGATCTTCACCATGCCTAATGCCGACACCGAGGGTCGGGTATTGTTTCAGCAGATCCAGAATTTCTGTGGCAGCCACCCCCAGGCTCGAGCCTATACCTCCCTGGGGCAGTTGCGCTACCTGTCTTGCCTCCGCTATGTGGATGGGGTGGTGGGTAATTCCTCCAGTGGGTTGACGGAGGCACCCAGCTTTAGCAAGGGTACGGTGAATATTGGCGATCGCCAACGGGGCCGTCTCCGGGCTACCAGTGTGATTGATTGCCAGCCCCAGGCGGCGGCGATCGCGGGGGCCATTGACAGGCTCTTTTCCCCAGACTTTCAAGCCCGGCTAGCAGGGGTTAAAAACCCCTATGGGTCGGGGGGGGCGAGTGATGCGATCGTCGCCCTGCTTGAGCAGGCCGATTTGAGTTCCCTATTAAAAAAACAGTTTTATGATTTCCCCTAATCTAGCTATGGAGTCACAGCGCTTAGAAACCTGGCGTCAGGCTCTACTACCCCCCACAGCAACCATTCAAGACGTCATTCGTAATCTCAATGAAGTCGCCATCCAAATTGCCTTGGTTACCGACCCAGCGGGGGTTTTGCTAGGTACGGTCTCCGATGGTGATGTGCGCCGGGGATTGTTGAAGGGCCGATCCCTAGAGAGCCCGATTGATAGCATCATGCACCGAACCCCCCTGGTTGTGCCTCCAACTTTGGATCGCGAGCTGGTTTTGCAGCTAATGCAGGTCAATAAGATTCACCAGATCCCCATTGTTGATCAAGACAAGCGCGTGGTGGGCCTCCATCTTTGGGACCAGGTGAGTGCGATGCCCCAAAGAACAAATCTGATGGTGATTATGGCCGGTGGTAAGGGCACCCGCCTGCGCCCCTACACAGAAACCTGCCCTAAGCCCATGCTCACGGTGGGCGGTAAACCCATGCTAGAACACATTATTGAGCGGGCCAGGGACGAGGGGTTTAATCGGTTTGTGCTAGCGATTCACTACCTGGGCCATATGGTTGAAGACTACTTTGGCAGCGGTGAAAGGCTGGAGGTGGAGATCACCTATCTGCGGGAAAAGGCTCCCCTGGGTACGGCGGGGGCCTTGTCATTATTAAGTTCCCTACCGGAGGCCCCCTTTATCGTCACCAATGGTGACGTCTTGACCGACATTCGCTATGGCGACCTCCTTGATTTTCACCATCAACATCAGGCCGTGGCCACCATGGCCGTGCGTGCCCATGAGTGGCAGCATCCCTTTGGGGTTGTCCAAATGCAGGGGTTAAAGATTGTCGGTTTTCAAGAAAAGCCCATAGCCCGCAGCTACATTAATGCCGGAGTCTATGCCCTCAACCCGGAGGCCTTGACCTGTTTAAGCCCCGATCAGCCCTGTGATATGCCGACTTTGTTTGAAAAGCTACAGGGCCAGGGGGATTTAGCGATCGCCTACCCCATGCATGAGCCCTGGCTCGATGTGGGTCGACCGGATGACCTGGCCAAGGCCAATAATGGTATCCGTCAGTGAGCAACCTTCAGAACCTTTCCCTGTTTGCTTCGATCTAACCTATATCGTTTATTGAGTATCCATGACCCCTACCCTAACTGCCCTGCGCTGGTGCACTCATTGTTTGGCCATGTCTACCCGGCCTCGCATCACCTTTGATGAACGGGGCTGGTGCAACGCCTGTCGCTGGATGGAAAAAAAGCAAACCTTAGATTGGGTGGCACGGCAACAGCAACTAGAGGACCTTCTCGACAAACATCGGCGCCATGATGGCCGGTTTGATTGCCTGGTGCCGGTCAGTGGCGGTAAGGATGGATCCTATGTCGCCTATAACCTTAAGCACAAGTATGGTATGAATCCCCTGTGCCTGACGGTAACCCCTCCTTTGCCGTTATCTCTGGGGGATCAAAACCTGCGATCCTTTGTTGAAAGCGGATACAATCACATTTCCGTCAACCCTGCCTACGAGGCCATGCGTACCCTCAATCGGGTGGGGCTGGTTGAAATGGGGTTTCCCTACTATGGCTGGTTGATTGCGATTCAATCTGCTCCAGTGCGAATGGCTAATCAACTGGGTATTGGGTTGATTTTCTATGGTGAAGATGGGGAGGTGGAATACGGCGGCTCTACGGAAACGGATAAAAACCCGATTTACGATGTGCAGTATATGCAGCGCATCTATTTAGAGGGAGGCTACGACAAGGTTTTGAATGGCTCAGGGTTACCCGAGCAGGATTTGGTGTTCTTCCGGTTTCCTGACGCCACCGATCTGGCGCGAATGCCCCTTGATATTACCCATTGGTCCTATTTTGAAAACTGGGACCCCTACCGCAATTACCTGGTGGCTAAGGAACACTGCGGCTTGAAGGAAGCTGAAAGTTCTAATGCGGGCACCTTTACCAACTTTGCCCAAAATGACCAGGCTTTGTATGCCCTCCACACCTACTTGATGTATCTGAAGTTTGGTTTTGGGCGGGCCAACCAGGATGCCTCCATTGAAATTCGTCGTGGTGCTATGGATCGCTCCCAGGCGGTCAATCTGGTGCGACTATACGATGGTCAGTATCCCCAGGAATTCTTGGCAACCTACCTGGAGTATTACCAGATGAACCAGGCTGAGTTTGATAGCGCCCTTGATCGCTGGGCCAATCGTGACCTATTTGAAAAGGTAGATGGCTACTGGCAACCCCGCTTTACTGTGGTGTAAAAATGGCGACAGATATAGTCCTGATTGACTATGGCATGGGCAACCTCTGGTCTGTGGGCAGTGCTTTAAACTATCTTGGTTGCCAATCAACCATTAGTGGCGATCCAGGGCGGGTAGCCAGGGCTGATGCCTTAATTTTGCCAGGGGTAGGGTCCTTTCGTCAGGCCATGGAGGTGCTGAGGGCTAACGGATTGGCTGAGGCGATTACGGAGGCTGTACTAGGGCGGCAGCGTAAGATTTTAGGTATTTGCCTGGGCATGCAACTTTTTGCTGAATCGGGTTCCGAGGATGGCTTTAGTCAGGGGTTAGGGTTTATCCCCGGTGGGGTAGATCGCTTTGCGAGTCAAGAATTAGGAACCCTGAAGGTTCCCCACATTGGGTTTAACCGGGTCGTGGCCAGTGATCAAAGTCGCCTGTTTCAGGGCTTAGGCGGGCCAACAGATTTTTACTTTGTCCATTCCTATCGCCTCCTGCCCACAAATCTACCGGGTCAGTCAGCCACCTGTCATTATGGGGTTGACTTTCTCGCGGCCTATGAACATGAAAACATTTTTGCCACCCAGTTTCACCCTGAGAAAAGTCAGACCAACGGCCTGTTAGTACTGAAAAATTTCCTGGACAGCTAAGACCTGGACAGCTAAGGCAAAGTTATGCTGAAAAAGCGGATTATTTTTACCCTCCTCTACGACTCCGGATCCTTCATGCTCAGTCGTAACTTTCGTCTGCAGCGGGTGGGTAATCTGGACTGGCTGCAACGGCATTACAACTTCGCCCATGTATCCTTCTTTATTGATGAGTTAATCGTGTTAGATATCACCCGGGGAGACCGCCACCTGGGTGAGTTTTGTCACACCCTAGAGGCTTTAACGGCGGGTTGTTTCGTCCCCATTGCTGCCGGCGGTGGGGTGCGTAGCCTTGACCAGGCTAGGGCGTTATTGCGATCGGGGGCGGATAAAATTGTGGTCAATTCTCCCCTCTTTGATCAACCAGATCTGGTGCAAGACCTGGCCTCGGCCTTTGGGCAGCAATGCGTGGTGGGATCGGTGGATCTGAAGCGGCACACCGATGGCACCTACCAGATCCATACCTACTCTGGTAGCCAACCCCTGGCCCAACCCCCTCAAACGGCGCTGCAGTGGCTGACCCAGGGCTGGGTGGGAGAACTTTATCTCAACTCCATCGACCGGGATGGCACCGGCCAGGGCTACGACTTTGCCCTGCTTGATCAATTACCCGCCGATTGCTCGGTGCCGGTGATTTTAGCGGGGGGGGTTGGCAATGGACAGCAGCTAGCGGTGGGTTTTGCCGACCCCCGGGTGGATGCGGTGGCAACGGCTCACCTGTTTAATTTCCTGGGGGATGGGCTGCAACGGGCTCGTCAAACCCTGATTGATCAGGGAGCTAATTTACCGGTCTGGCCTAGCTTAGACCAGCTGGATTTAAGGAACACCCCTGAATCGGCCACAGCATGATCGAACGGGTTCTCATCGTCGGCCAGGGCAGCATTGGCCAGCGCCATCTCCGCATCCTTCGTGAAAACCTGCCCCAGGCCGATATTCGGGTGTTACGGCATCGCCCTGGCAGTGGGGTATCTGAGTTGGCCAATGGGGTTTATCACGATCTAGCGGATGCCTGTACCTTTGCCCCCCAGGTGGCGATCATTGCTAACCCGGCCCCCTTTCACCTGCAAGTGGCTACAGCCCTGGTGGCTGTAGGTAGCCATCTGTTGATCGAGAAGCCCCTATCCCACGATTTGGCCGGGGTAGAGGCACTGTTACACCAGGCCCATGCCCAGGGGGTGGTTCTACAGGTGGGCTATAACCTGCGTTTTTTGCCCTCTTTAGCCAGGTTTCGCCACGTAGTTCACCAGGGGGAAATCGGTCAGGTGTTATCTATACGATGTGAAATTGGTCAGTACCTGCCCACCTGGCGTCCCGATAGCGACTACCGCCAGGGTGTTTCCGCCCAAGGATCCTTGGGCGGAGGTGTTTTACTCGAACTGAGCCATGAGCTAGACTACCTGCGCTGGATCTTTGGTGAGGTGGACTGGGTAAAGGCTTACCTGGGGCGTCACAGCCAACTCGAGATTGATGTGGAAGATGTTGCCCATCTGATTTTGGGTTTTAGCCCTAATCGAGCTGCTAAGGCTGCTGGGCCTGTGGCGGCCCTGAGTCTAGATTTCCTGCGCCATGACCCGACCCGCCTCTGTACCATCATTGGAGAAAGGGGCAGCCTGCGGTGGAATGGCCTGACCGGCACCGTTGAGGTCTACCCCGCTGGGGGTGAGGGCTGGGAGGTAGTTTACCACCATCCCCACCAACGGGATGACAGCTACCGCGCCCAGTGGGGCCATTTCTTAGAGTGTGTCTACAGCAATCGCCCTCCCCTGGTCTCCGGTGAAGATGGCTACGCTGTGTTGAAGATCGTCGCCGCTGCCCGCTCTGGCTTGCCCCCTTCTCCCTTGATTTCCTAATCAGTAGCCATGACTATTGTTGCGTTTATCTTTGCTCGCGGGGGTTCAAAGGGTTTACCGGGCAAAAATATCCGCCCCTTTGCGGGCAAACCCCTGATCGCCTGGGCGATCGCCCAGGCCCAGGCGGTGTCTAGAATTTCTAGGGTGTTGGTTTCCACCGACTCGGAGGAGATTGCAGCGGTGGCTCTGGCCCATGGAGCTGAGGTGCCCTTTATCAGGCCAGCGGAACTGGCTCGGGATGACAGCCCGGAGTGGTTAGCATGGCGCCACGGGCTGCAATACCTGCAAGAGACCACAGGCGCTTTGCCAGAGGCCATGGTTTCGGTGCCGACCACCGCCCCCCTACGGTTACCCATAGACATTGACCATTGCCTGGATGAGTTTGCCAGGGGCGAGGCGGATGTGGTGATCACGGTAACCGAGGCCCACCGCAACCCCTACTTTAATATGGTGAAGCCTAACCCCGATGGCAGTGTGGGGTTAGTCATCCCCCCGGCTCGGGGGGTAACCCGCCGTCAAGAGGCACCGCCGGTTTACGATATGGCGACGGTGGCCTACGTGGCTCGACCTGAGTTTGTGTTGAATCACCTGGGAACCTTTGCGGGGCGGGTGCGGGCGGTGCAGGTGCCGGTGAAACGGGCGATCGACATTGATACCCTCTTCGACTTTCAGATGGCAGAGTTTTTATATCTTCAAAGCAAATAACGGTATAAACTATGGACGCGAACACCACAAAAGACAAAGAGCTGCACAAACATCGCAAACAGATGTATGACACTGCTGATGCCTACCGCAGAAGCTTTATCAACTCTGCAACAGGCTTATTTGATGAAAAGTATCTTGAATCAAGACACTGCCCTGTCTGTGGAAGTGAAAAACACAGAGTTCTTTTCCTAAAGAACGGTGGGCAGTATGTGGCATGTGAAGACTGCTCAATGGTTTTTCTAAACCCGGTATTCAAAAATGAATGCTTGGAGAGTTACTACATTAATAATAATGCAAATCAAGCAGGGGCTCATGTGGATGAAACTGCTTTTTATCGAGGCATTTACTCATCGGGACTAGATCAGATTGCTGCAGCTAAAAACTGTTCAACTATTCTTGATATAGGTTGCTCGAGTGGCTTTTTTCTTGATATCGCGAAAGAAAGAGGTCTTAAAACATTTGGCATTGAACTAAATCGATTAGAGTTCAATATTGCTACCAATAAGGGACATAAGGTCTGGAATGAAACAGTCGACAGAGTTGAATTTCCCTTTCGATTTGATGTTATAACTCTCTGGGATGTTTTTGAGCACATAAAAGATGGAAAAGAATACCTTCGATTTTTGCGAAATCATCTTGCTGAAGACGGCATAATCTTTATGCAAATACCGAGTTCTCAATCATTTGCGGCACGTGTCTTGCATGAAAGATGCAACATGTTTGATGGTTTAGAGCATGTTAACTTGTACAACAAAAAAGCGATACTTCACCTGGTAGATCAGGTTGGCTATGATGTTATAGAGTTAAAATCCGTTATCGACGAGTTGGGGCCTGTCAATAATTATCTCCATTACGAGGATCCTTACTTTGGATCCTTCAAAGAAGATCGTGAAATATCCTTTTTATCGCCTGAAACTATTCATCAGGAACTTCTTGGTTACAAGTTTCAAGTAACACTCAAAGTTCGGTAAAGAGAATTACAGTGCCGAGTATTCAAAGTCTGATTCAGATGAGAGACCGCGCTGCTCTCATCACTGGGGCCGCTGGTGGGCTTGGCCGAGTCACGGCTGATACCCTTGCTGAGTTGGGGGCTAATCTAATCCTCGTAGATCGACCAGAGTGCGATATGGAGGTTCTGGGAGAGGATCTCCGAACTCGTTGGAGTGTGAACGTACTTTCTATGTCTTGCGATCTGGAGAGCGAAGCATCTCGGATTGAGCTTATTCAACGAGTCCTTCAGGGTGGTCAAGGGCTAAATTGTCTTATCAACAATGCTGCGTTTGTCGGTTCTTCCGATCTGACCGGTTGGGTAGTTCCCTTTGAACAGCAGAGCATGGAGACTTGGCGACGGGCCCTGGAGGTTAACCTGACGGCAGCCTTTCATCTCTGTCAGGGCTTAGCACCGCTGTTAGCATCTGCCCTAGGGGGCAACATTATCAACGTTGCCTCGATCTATGGCCACTATGGCCCAGATTGGAGCCTCTACGAAGGGACAACCATGGGCAACCCAGCCGCCTATGGGGCCAGTAAGGGGGGCTTGATTCAGCTAACCCGCTGGTTAGCCACCACATTAGCTCCCGATGTGCGAGTGAATGGGATTTCCCCGGGGGGGATATATAGGAATCAACCGGAGGTGTTTGTGCAGCGCTATAACCAGCGCACTCCCCTGGGTCGCATGGCGACGGAGGATGACTTTCGCGGTGTGGTGGGTTTTCTAGCTAGTGATTTATCGAGCTATATGACGGGGCAAGTTTTGCAGATAGATGGAGGATGGTCTATCTGGTAGAAATGTATTGCTTGACTGCTTCAGCCAGAGATGGGGTTAGCGCCAAAGTATTTTAACCAGGTGGTGGGCTATTGCCGGAGTCAGGCCGTCAAACGAGGTACACCTTATACTGGGAGTTGACTAGCTTACAAAATAAGAACTGCTTACTCACAGATAAGTCGCTTCGCGTCTACACTTTAGCTCCTTTCTGAGATCGCCTCTCTCGGGGCCTTTCTCGCCCCGAGAACTAGGTTTTCGGTTTAAGGTTCCTTCGCCCCTTGTGGCAAAAGGGATTTAGGAATGAGTAAAAAAAGATTTGTCAGTCAACCAAGACAGGGAATCTGACTTGCCACCTATCAGCGAGGTCTAAATATGAAACAAGCAAAACAAGTAATTCTTAGTTTTCTAGATCAATTAGGTTATGAATTACAAAAAAAATCTCCTATCCAAAAGCCTAATAAATAGATTTCAGACAAATATGTTGAAAAGCATGCATCCACAATTACAAGGTGTACCGGATCGGCTTATTCAGGATATTTTTTCGATACCAAAATGATTCACAAGGGGGGTAGGGTTACATCTGGAGTGCGGGATGTTCTGGTGTTAAGTTTCCAGCCAGGAAAAGGAAAAGTTGAAGGTGCTAGACAGACGGGTGCATGGGTGGGTCAACAAAAACTAATTCCTTATGGAACTTGGTTAGAATGACAAAGCTCTCGGAGTTCTTTCGCCTGCTTATTCGCCGCAGTTGAAAGTTGCAGAATATCTCAGTAACGATGTGAAGCGAGGAAACTAATCATGCCCCCTCTCGCAATTTCAATCAATTCAAACAGCGATTGATGTCTTAATTGAGCAAGTTGCAGAAGCTACCGGATTGCACTAAAGTTTACTTTTAGCATCCACCTATTGTGTATGCTGCATTGTAAAATACATTTTATTGTATTGCCAAGTCAATGTTTGGAAAAATAATTAAATTTAGTATTTTTATGCTTTATACATTGAAAAAAACGCTTTATACATTAAAGAATGAATTTCAAGGCTTTTCTATTGCCCCATCATTCCCTAGGAGGGCTGTAGCAGGTAAGAAAAGTAATAACTCTACGCAATCTGATAAATATAAGATACTAGTCGTTCACCCTGGTTATTCAACTCAGAGGCATTTCAATGATATAGAAGCTATTCTCGAGCTTTTAAAAAAGGAACAACCTGCTCAAGAGATTGAGCTTTGCATATTATCTTGTGGAGAAGCAGTCACTGCTTGTGGGTTTGTTAGTTTTTATCCTGATGATATAGCAAGTACTGCAAATATAGCTAAATCTAAATGCTCGATGTGCCAAAAATTTCACTCTCGCCGAATGCCGAATAGTTTATACACTCATATTAATATGAGTAAAATTGCTAGCGAATTAGAAGTAAGTCAGATTGATAATCTAATTGATTCGTTGGGATCGTGTATATCTCGTAAACAGTTAAGTGAATTCATCGTTGCTGGCGTGAAAATCGGAGATTTAGTTATTGAATCAATTCAGCGAAGCTTACTTGAAACAACCCATAGTGAGTATTTCTTAGAGAAAGGTTGTGTGGCCTATGAATACTTAAGATCAGGTATTGTTTATGCTTTAGTAAGTGATCAGATTTTTTCTAGAACTAGATTTAATCTTGTGATTGGAAATGAAGTTTCATATATAGACTGGGGTGTTCCTGCACGGTTTTCTGTTAAACATGGTGTGACCTACTTGCACCAATCTCATCATTATAATTATGATAACAAGCAACTTTTACTGGTTAACGAAAATAAAACCTTGGAAGACCTAAAGCGACCACCCCATATTCCAACAAAAGACTTGTTTTATGATGCGATATCGCAGGTAGCTGTTTTTCGGAAATATAAACAGAGGGGCAGGCATTATCTTGAAGCCTTTTCAGGATTGCCAGAAAATTTATCAATAGAAAATAAGCTTGAAATTGAGTTTGGTGAAGATTTTGATAAAACCTGTAAGACAGTCGTTATTTTTACTCACTTGTGCTGGGATAGTGCTCAGAGTTTTGGTGACTCGCTGTATGACTCATTTGAGGCATGGCTTGAAGATATTTTTGACATTGCAGTGTCACGTACTGATTTAAATTGGATTTTCAAAATTCATCCGGCAGAAGTAGAAGGTGCACTTAGTAGTCGTTTTAATACAAATACTTTTCTTGAGCGCCTATTTTTAGAAAAGAAACCAAGAAATATTTTCCTTTTGAAAGGAAAATCTGGTATCAAAACAGTTGATCTCATACCTTATATATCAGCAGGTCTAACTGCTTTGGGCACAGTTTGCATGGAGTTATCGATTTACGGTATACCTTGTTTGCTTTCTACTCGTTCGGGGTATGCAGAGTTTCCCTTTGTTCACTCAGCCGACACTCTTTCAGATTATAGAGACATGGTTTACCGAATCGATTCTCTCAGGCCGCCTACACAGGAAGAGCAAGATATAGCATTGGCCTTATTTGGAACAATTTTTTCAAATGACTCTTACATTAGTGTTAATCATCTCTTTGAAAAAACAGATTCTTCTGATCGATGGGTTACCTATAAACGTTTGAAAAGTTGGTTATCCCAAACTAACCTGCGCTTTGGGGTCTACCCATTTCTAGATTCAAAAACTATTGATATATAGGAAGGAAATTTTGTATGAATATGATATCAGTCAATCATTTTAGCCTACATTCCGCAGGTTGCTTTTGATTTCCAGGTGTGTATGTAATTTCCAGTTGCTAAAGCCATTGAAACCTCGTTGGTCACGCTTCGAAACCCAGGGTCAACCTGAGTTGCGAAGTATTAAGCAGATGACGCGACGAGGAATCCGCTCCAACTCTGAAACCTTTGTCGAATATAGATTTCAGCTATTCCCTCTTGGCATACATATTGGAAATATCCTGTCAACCTGCGGAATGTAAGTTTTAGAAATGAAAAACTTAGACTTATTGAAGTATTAGTGTGCAAAACTAAATTGATTAGACTTTTAATTATTATCGAAAGATTTTTCTCTATTAATTTGAAAAATTTCAAATTTTCTTTACCCATCAGCAGTAAAATTAAATGTTTTATTTCTAGAGTAGGCTATTTGCCTGTGTTAGGCCATTTTCAGGATAGAGGGAAAGAATTTTGGATCGACTACATCGACCCAGTGGCTGGGTCACGCATTAGTCTAGACCTTTCGAAAGCAATGCAGCTTCAAATTTATTTTGAATGGGACGCCAGGAAGCATGAACCTGCTCACATTATTAAACATGCTATTCAAGCTGGTTTTTTTATTGATGTCGGTGCCCATATTGGCTCTATTTCTGTTCCAGTCGCCTATGCCTCACCAGAAGTTAAGGTAATTGCTGTTGAGCCGATGCATATAGCGGTTCTTACTCGGATGAAGTACAGTAGCAGT
>JBEITR010000104.1:0-4535 GCA_040374765.1 Leptolyngbya sp. | reverse complement strand
CGTTAGAAGGCGATGAAGTGTACACTCGCGTCGGCGAGAACCTTTCCCCCCTCTGATTCTGAAGGTTGGACGATCCACTTTATCGAACGCAGCAGTCGCTACTGGGTTTCGGCAATGGCGGGCCACAAAGACGAACTGCTGTTTCAACGGGGGACACAGCAGGCCTGGCAGTGGGCACAAGCCTGCCCCTTTATTCGGTGGTTCACCGACGGTGAGCGGCGCTACGCCAAAGTGTTATGGGAATTGGCCAGTGTCTATCTGGCGATCCGCGATTGTCCGAGTTATCGCACTCGCAAAGTCTGGCGAGAAGGCCTGGAAGTGGCGATCAAAATCAAAGGTTCTCAAGGTCAGCGACGGGTGGTCTGGATCAAATCAGAGCATCCCTTTACCGCGATTAGCCCTAGGGCAGAAGTGCATGCTAATCATAATGAGGCCCAGAATGCGGCCCTGAGGCGACGGTGCAGTGCCTATCGTCGGTGTCAGAACCTCTATGGCAAAACTCGGGTAGGGTTGCAGCAGGTCTTGGATGTCCAGCGGATCATCCATAATTGGGTCAGACCGCATTGGGGATTAGCTAAACAGACGACTCCAGCGATGGCCATCGGCCTCTGCTCTCGCCCCTTATCTACCCAGGAAATCCTTTGTATGTCAGGGTTTAGATGCATCTCCTCTTAACAGACCAGTGCCCTTCTATTACCCTTGATCTTTCAGACACCCAATTTCAAAAGCTGCAAGACTTAGCAACTATT
Source organism: Leptolyngbya sp. (assembly GCA_040374765.1). GTDB lineage: Bacteria > Cyanobacteriota > Cyanobacteriia > Phormidesmidales > Phormidesmidaceae > Nodosilinea. The sequence continues at coordinate 3,786 of JBEITR010000104.1, read as the reverse complement.
CATGGAATCGCGATCGAAGTTTTGCTGAAGGCAAGTCTGGAGGATTGACTCAGCTCTCAAGGGACTGAGTTTGTTGATGCAGCCAATTATGTGCTGACAAAAAATGCTGAATTGTATCAGCGGTTAGCATAATGCGCTTCCTGACCTTAATCGAGGTACTAGAACTACATCGCAGAGTCATTGAGCAATCCGGCGGAACCTTTGGTATCCGAGATATGGGATTGTTAGAGTCAGCGATAGCACAGCCTCGCATGACCTTTGATGGAAAAGATTTGTACCCAGGTTTGCTTGAAAAAGCGGCTGTATTGGAATTCTCTATATCGCGACCCTAACAATCGTGGTTCAATTATAGTCTTAGCGTATAATCGTGTTTGCCTTAGCTAACCTGTAAGCTGATGAACCCAGATCAATCGTTACAGCCTCAAGCTATTACAATTTATAAAGCACCACAAAAAGGTAAAGGGCAAAAGCTTCTGAAGGAGGGTTTTCAGCCCGCTGATTTTCCTCATAATCCCCCTTATCTTGATGGTAATTGCTACTTTGCTGGTCCTAGCGACAGAAGTATTGCCGAGGAATATAATCAGAGTTATCAGGAAGGGATACTGGAAGTTTCGATCAAGCAGGCGACTTACAACCAAGATTTCAAGTCCTTCGAATATCGCTATGATGAGAAGGATGGCAACGAAAGGTTTGAAGTCGTCGTTCCGCAACGCTTATTTCCTATCCTTAACCAATGTCCACGAGTTCTCAAGTCACGGTAAACAGTATGAATAGCACCAACTGGGAACAAGTCAAATCTGAGTATAAGCTAGGTCAGTTTATTCAAGGTAAAGTTGAGTTTCACGCCCCCTTCGGCATTTTCGTGAAACTGGATGGGTCTTTAGTCAAAGGGTTGATTAAAATTCCTGATTTTTTAGATGAAGGTGTAATGAGTGAAGAAATGTATCCTGAAATTGGCACAACCATAGGGGCGATCGTAGTTGGCTATAACGATAGTAATTGTCGTGAAGTATACTTGAGTGCTAAGCCCAGTGTGCTGCATAAGGCTCTTGTTCCTTTAAAGATTCCTGCTTTAGCTGCTTAAGACTACCCCGCGCTAGCTAACAAGCCGATGGAACGGCGATATGAAAGTCAGCCCCAACCGGGGGATTATCCAACTGGTGGCGCAGCCATTCCACCATCACTTGTTTGACCCCCTCAGACCGCCTATCCCATCGCGCCGCCAGGTCCACGCCCCCATGGCCGACCAAGGTTCCCCTGACGTCATGGGGGGAGACAGGTCCGAGATCGCCGCACCCGCCGAACGGGGTTATGGACTGCCCTAACGGTGATATTGCCCCAGGAGCCGCGATCGCTCCACCACTAAGGCTCCTTGGGCTAGGTCTACCGCCAGGGAGTTACCCCACAGCACCTGCGACTAAGACCGAGCCAAGGATAATCCTGTGGGGGTCTGGTGATATTAAGCCGCAAGGCAGCTAATCGGGTGTCCGATTCCTACTCAAGAATGACCCATCCATGGGCAAACCCGTACCCTCGACAAGGAAATCTTGAGTTATAGGGCAGCCAGAGCAGGGAATCTTTATACTGAAACTTTCTACCTGAGATCTCCTATCCGGGTATTAGACAGAACATTTCTCTCTACTTAGTAGTTATGCGCGCGACTCCTTGGTGGTGACATAGCCGAAAGCTTCTCTGTCGGTGCTCTGGGTCATGAGCGCGTGAGGTTGTTAATAAGGCAGTGTTTTGAAGTTTATGACCGGGCGATCGCCACTAAATATATCGGACTTGATTTTGCATCTCATCGGAGGTGACTTGATTGAGAATGGCAAGCAATCGTTGTGCGATCTCTTGGGGGGAACGACGAACAGCAAAAATTACCCCATAGTGTATCTGCCCAGCATCAAAGTAACTCTGTACAAGTTCTTCAAAGTCAGTCCTATTGTGAGTAACCAGAGTTCTTGCTTGACTTACAGCGTAGGCAAGTTGCTCTGCATCAGTTGCGTGAAGTTGCCTCGCATCTCGTGCAGTAATGACATCAAAACCTCTCCCTCTAAGCAGATCTGCTATCAAGACATTGACATCTTCATCTAGGTACAGAAAAATAAATAAACTGTTCACAAATCTCTAACCAATGGATCAATTAATTCGTCAGAAATGCGGTTGCACTCAATGTACTGGTTGATTTCGTCTTGGTGATCACTGTAGTAAGTTAATGCTCCAAAGACTTGCCCCAATGTTAGGTGAGGCATCCCGTTGGGGATTTCCTCTGGCGCAACACCCAGTCGCCAAGTCTCAACGATTGCTCTGACAGGTGTACGGGTTCCTCGGACGATAGGTTCTCCGTGCAGAATCTCATCATCTCGAACAACATAAAGATAATCCGTTGCTTGAACCATGATCACCTCCCAAGTTGGCTATCTTCTATTGTATCGTTCACGTCAATTGTCTCGGCGCAACGGACGGCATAATATAAAGTCGCTGCACTAGACCGTCTGAAGGTGATCTGCTGAGCGCGGCAGGCTATTTGCGGCGGATGAGCTTGGTCGTTCGCTCCCCTGGTAAGGTCAAAGCTCCCCGGATGATGGAATCAATTACATTGCCAGCCATGCAGGGAATCCCCAGTAATTACCCCCACCCCACCTAGGGCCTCCCCCCCAGAGCCAGCCCCCAACTGGGTCATCACCCAACTGGTAGCACAGCTACTCCGCTGCTGCTGGTTTGACCCCCTCAGGCCGCCTATGCCATCGCGCCGCCAGGTCCACGCCCCCATGGCCGACAACTTTCCATGCTTCTGGCAAGCGTTGGGTTGATTCACATAGGATTTCCAGATTGCGGATTACAGCATCCTGAGTTTTTACATCTCCTAGAAAAGCCGTCTTACCTTCGGCAATATAGGCTTCAATCCTGGAGATGCAGTCGCGAATGTGGATGATATAAACCCGACTATCTTTCATAATGGCTTAGCTTCTTGCACAGCCCGATCTCGAATAAACGAGTGCAGGGACCTTTCTGTCACTACGTCCACCCTATGTTCTAAGAGTTCCTCTAAGTCATGGATCAACCCGACTGGAAACCAGGGGCTCAAGTTTTCCCCTAGGTCAATCAAAAAATCCACATCGCTTTCAGGGTTTGCCTCGCCCCTAAGCACTGAGCCAAACACCCGCACATTGCAAGCACCATGCTTTGCTGCAAGTTCTAAGATGCGATCGCGCTTCTCTCCCAGAATTTGTTCAATATCCACAGTTACTTGAGTTTTATGATTCACAAAGTATCTCCTACTTGCCGTTACCAATCTCTATAACACCAGGAATCTACTCCCCTCAGATGTCAGCTTACTTCGTACCTGCCACAGGTCCTCAAGTAGCTGCTGGTGTGCGGTAAGCATATTCGTCAACCTCTTTGTGATTCACCAGTTCACCTCTAGGCGAATACTTTGCATTATATCCTCCAACCCATTGCCAAGCCCCCAGGCTTGACCGCGCACCCGCCGAACGGGGTTATGGACTGCCCTAACGGTGATATTGCCCGAGCCACTGCGATCGCTCCACCACTACGGCTCCTGGGGCTAAGTCTACCGCCAGGGATTAGCCCACAGCACCTGCGATCGCTGGTGAGCTAAGAACGATGGTGGGTTCTAGGCGCCCGGCTGATTGACTGACAAAAGTTTGTCTGGATGCTGCTCAAATCCTCTTATGGCAAGGGTTTGAGGCGATCGAGAGCGTTTCATGGCTCCGTCTCGCCTGTAATGCTTGTCAGCTAAGGCTTTCAAGGGTTAATGATCCATGT
>JBEITR010000077.1:0-10073 GCA_040374765.1 Leptolyngbya sp. | reverse complement strand
ATTGGGTCAGACCGCATTGGGGATTAGCTAAACAGACGACTCCAGCGATGGCCATCGGCCTCTGCTCTCGCCCCTTATCTACCCAGGAAATCCTTTGCATGTCAGGGTTTAGATGCATCTCCTCTTAACAGACCAGTACCGAAGGGCGAGACGGGGTAGGAATGATCTGTGCGATGGGATTCTTCCGAGGTTAAAGTAGAGACAGATTCCCGGTATTTCCCAGGTTGAGGAAGCAATCTATGACTGAAGCGCTATTACAAAGAATTTCACTCAATCCAGAGATTTGTCATGGAAAACCTTGCATTCGCGGATTGCGTTACCCGGTTGAGTTTTTGCTCGAATTGCTCAGTTCTGGGATGACCCATGAGGAAATTTTGACCGACTATGACGACCTAGAGGAGGCTGATATTCTGGCAGTCTTGCTGTTTGCTGCTCGGTTAAGTCAAGTTAAAAGTATTCATCAATGTAACTACTGGGAATATTAAAAATGCTGAGCTTGAGCAATTATTTTCTCAAAATCTACAACAGCTAATCACGCTATTTGAAACTCACAGTCACATTGAACTTAGCCGCACAGGAATCATCGTTTATCAGTAGATCTGCTGCTAAAATTTGAAATGCTACTTCATTGCCATGCGATCGCATCCGCAGAGGTTGTCTGAAAAGCCAAAGAGAGTCTCAGACTATAGCCATGGAGTAGGATAATTACCGCAAAATTCAGTGTTTTGGCGGCCCCTTGGCGGCGAAATGTACCTGAACCCTTTTCAAACAACCTCTCAACTTGATGCTCGATAGAGCGGGCTAAATCCCCATTTTCCAAGAGCTGCTGTTTGGCTGGGCTTGGGGCAGGAAAGAGGCGGTTTATTTAGGGTGGCACCCAAGTCATCAATCTGCATGACATGTGAGATAATTATAATTAAATCTATGGATAAAACCTTAAGTTTACAGGGCATACTACCAAGCTTATCTCCTCTGATTGCTATAGCAATTCAGATCGGAAAGAGTGCCAACAAGGCTGAAGGTGGAGTGGAGTCATGGGTAACCCCGCACAACCAGAACTACCCTCAAAGGTTTACGCTGAAGCGATCGCCCGTTCCGGCGGTGGGGAGTCGTTGCTGTCATCTGCTGCACCTGTGACAAGTCAGACGGTCAGTCGGTTTTATGCAGACCCAGCGGTACTCTACGCAACAGCAGACCGCTTGCGTGCCGAGGGTTTTGAGGTTCTAGCCGTCGGCAACACATCCATTAGTATTGCGGCTGAACCCCATATTTACCAGAGAGCCTTCCAAACTACCCTAAAGGCATTTGAATGCCCTGTCATCAAAGAGTTCGCGGAACAAACTACGGCCACATTGATCAACTCCCTGGATGATAAGCCCTTTGGTGAGATTGATCTATCCCACACCCATTGGACCCCTGCACTCGCAGGGATTGCCATTAACGAACCAGCCTACTATTTCCGTACCGAGGAGACTCCCTCGGGTCTGCCTCCCCAGACACGGCAGACCTATTTATCGGTGCCAGACCAAATTGCTGAAGGACTGAACGCAAAGGCGGTTCACCAACAAGGTCTTAAGGGCGATGGCGTTAAAGTGGTTATGGTTGATACCGGCTGGTATCGCCATCCCTTTTTTAGCCAGCATAATTACCAGGGGCGGGTCGTTTTGGCCCCCGGTTCAACCGATGCTGAGGCAGACGACCACGGCCATGGTACGGGTGAATCTGCCAATCTGTTTGCGATCGCTCCCCATGTGGAGCTGACGGTGGTGAAGGCGGATGTGGCACTTGACGGCAAATCGCGAAATGTTAACTCCATTGCCGCCTTTAAACGCGCTGTTGACCTGGGCCCCGATATCATCTCCTGCAGTTGGGGGTCTGACCAGAGAAGTCATCAACTCTCGCCCTATGCCAGGGCCCTGGGGGCGGTGGTTGCCGATGCGGTTCGCCGGGGGATTATCGTTATTTTCTCTGCCGGTAATGGGCATTGGGGCTTCCCCGCCCAACACCCGGATGTGATCGCAGCAGGGGGTGTTTATCGACATCTGGAGGGACCATTAAAGGGCCGGCTAGAGGCCAGCAGCTATGCTAGCGGCTTTAGCAGCCCGATTTATCCGGGTCGTGTGGTGCCCGATGTCTGTGGTTTAGTCGGGCAGCCTCCCGGGGCAGCTTACATCCTATTGCCCATCCCTCCTGGCAGTTCAACAGATCGGGTTTGCTCCCTGGGGGGGGATGGGACTGACCCCACCGATGGATGGGCCGCCTTTAGCGGCACCTCCGCCGCCGCACCCCAAATCGCTGGAATTTGCGCCTTGATGAAACAGCTTGATCCGGGGTTGTCTCCGGCCCAGGCAAAGGAAATCCTCGGGCAAACCGCGATCGATGTTACAGCAGGAACCTGTAGTTCCTTGACAGACGGGCATCGGGCGACCCAGGGCCCAGACCCGGCCACAGGCTATGGTCTGGCTGATGCCGCTAGGGCTATTCAAATGATTAAAACAGGAGTTGCCAGGTGCCCGCCCCTAGAGGTCGATGCGAATAAAGAATCCGTTATTGCATTCCAATCGTCTTTGGTCAAGCCAGCTTTACCCAAAACTATTATTCCACCCAGGAGAAAACCCAACATGTCTTCTAATAATTACCCCAAACTCAGCGCTAAGCTAGATGAAATTCTGTACGAATTCGAAGAAATTTTAAGGGATAAGATTTCAAAGGATGAAATCGAAGAAGTTAGATTGTCTATTTCAGAAGAGAATTTTGTTCCTCGTTCACCCGAAACCAATATTGTACTGGCACTCGTTGACTCTCTGAAAAGCTTGAAAGTCGCAAATAAAAGAACTACTGACAAAAAAATCAAAACAGAAGTTGATGAAATTAAGAAGAAACATGTCCTGGCGGCTAGAAGTTTGCTTAAGGTTCAAAGTCATCAAGAACTGGCAACACGGGTTTTGATTGCCGCAATAGAAAGCTCTGATGATAAAATCTCAGAAACTGCTACTAAAGCCTTGGGAGAATTTAGTGCTGATACAACTAGATATTCAATAGGCAAAGACTCACAAGATATGGAGATTTTCCCAGTAAAAACTGAAGAATTCGATTTTAGCATCGGATCATATAAAAATTGTCAATGGGATAATAGATCAGAGGGAATAGCAGTATGCACAGTTCAAGGAGTGCGAGGTCCTATCTACCCTCGGTTTAAGCAGCAAGACGATGGGGCTTGGATCCCAATCTGATAATAAAGAAGTTTTAGATGAATGAAGCTGCCATCCTGGTATCAATTTTGTTTCATCGTCGATTTGTCAAGATATTTCTCTACCAACTCTTGATGCCATACGATGTGCAGCTTGATTTTATATTTATCTTAATATGAGCGGGAAGTTTAACGTTGCAAAGATTTGCAACATTTTCTAGCTGATTCTTGTTGAGTTTGCTTGCATTTTTAATCTCATTTAAGTTGAGATTTTCTAGATTGGCATCTCTGAGATTAGCACCATAGAGTACAGCACCCTTAAGGTTGTTATTTCTAATAGTTGCTCCTTGAAGATCTGCATTTGCAAGATTTGCATTTTCGAGGTTTGCTTTACTTATAAGAGCACCTTTCAAATTGGTTGATATCAAGTCAGCGTTTCGAAGATTTACGTCAAAGAAAACAGATTTTCTTAAGTTTGCCTCAGAAAAATCTACATGGGAAAGGTCAGCGGAATAAAATCCCGAAGATGGAAGATAAACTCGGGAAAGATCTTCATGAGCAAGATTTACTCCTTCCAGTTTTTGAGCGCGGCCAGTTAACCATAAATATTGGATGAAACTTTTGATTGCAAGATTGTGCCCCGAATCGCGTAGTTTTTTATCTACAGCATCTATTAACCAAAGATGCAGAAGAAATAATGTTCCCAACCCTGGTAGAATCAGAGCCTTCACAGTGGATCTGATATAGTTTCCTTGCTGTTTCCTCCGACTAACCTGCACAAATTCTGTTGCCAAGCTTGACAGTACCGCCTCTCGATGGGTCACTTTCATAAACTCTCTGGCATCTCGCAAAGGACGCCCCTGCAACAAATAATCCTTAGACTTACCCTGATTGGCCCACTCCTCTGCGGCCTGCTCAATTTTGTGTTTCTGACGAAGGGCTTCCCGATTTTCGTTGAGCCAGTCGCCTAGTTGACTCCAACTGCGGATCAGGGCTTCATGGGTCACCTCAATGGTTTCGCCATACTGCTGATTTTGAGAAGTTGTCAAAAAGCGGGCATCGTTGGCGGCGAAGCGGGCGATAATGCCTCTAACCCGAGATGCTTCGCTGTCGCTGGCAATTAGTTCTGACAGGTGGGCCCGGCGGCGGGTGTCCCTCACATCCTCCCCCAACTGTACCAGGCCCAAAAACACCCGGCGGGCGATCGCCTGCTCCTCTGGGCTGAGGCTGTCATAGACCCGCTGGGCTTCCCCCGCCAGGGCGCCGCCCACCCCGCCGATCTGGTTTAGGGTGTCGGCGGGGGCCACGCCCTGCCGCAGCCCTTCCCAAAGGCGGGTGAGGGCAAACTGCAGCAGGGGCAGGGCGCCCTCCCGGCCCTCGGTCTGCTCAATTAGCAGGTCGACGATCGCCCTATCCAGCGGAGCCCCGGCCAGCTCTGCCGGTTTGCTAATCGCCTCCCGTAACGCCTCTTCATCCATGGTGGGCACCAAAAAGCCCTGGGTGGAGAATAGCCGGTTGAGGGTTGGGTGCTTTTGGGTTTCCCCCAAAAAGTCACTGCGCATGGTCAGGATGACTGACACATAGCGGCTGCGATCGCCGCTGGCCTGCAGCAGGTTGGCAATAAAGGCATCCCGTTCCTGGGCATCTTTACAGAGGGAGTAAACCTCCTCGAACTGGTCTACCAGCACAATCAGCGGAAACGTGGCGATCTCCGGCAGTACATTGGCAATCCGTTGGAGGCCATCGTACTCACCTTCTTTGTTAGGAAGATCCAGTTCTTCCGCAAACTCCCGGGTCTTCTTCACGGGGGTGAGATCATTTTCAGCAATGCGGGCTAAAATCGCCGCCAGGGCCTGTAGGGGCTGGGTCCCGGGCATCAGCACCGCCACCCTGGCCCGGTCTCGCCCCGGTAGGGGATGGTGGCCCAGTTCTGGAATTAACCCCGCCCGGGCCAGGGAGGATTTACCAGACCCGGAGGGGCCGTAGATCGGCAGCAGCCGTAGGGCGGAGTCCGGCCCCTGTAAGGCTCGGAACTTCTCCCCAAGGGCTTGAATTTCCCGCGATCGCCCAAAGTAAACGCCACTGTCAGCCTCATGGAAGGCCAGCAAGCCCTTATAGGGGTTAGGGCCAATTGCGGCGGGCTGTGTCTGCACCTCAGGCTGGGGGGGCTGACTGGGGGCTGGATTGATGATCGCCTGCCCACCACTGACGTAGAGCACAATGCCGCCGTAGACCTGACCGATCGCCTGATGGCGATCGCCGGACAGATTCTGCTGAAGGCTTAGGGAGGGGTCAGCGGCATCGGCGGGTTGGGGTGCAGGCGGCTCTGCCATGGTTGGGGGTTAAATAGGGTCTCCTGAATATCATAGAAGGAGACCATCACCTTAAGCTGAGAGGAGCCGAGGGATAGGGAGTCAGGGGAAAGTAGGATAGGCAAAGGGTCTTAGCCTGCACCCATCAGGGAGATCGACTGCCAATTCAGGGGATTAATCTGGAAAGGTATAGCTGGAGCTATGACCCCCAAGAAAAGTCATGGGCAAAACGCAGCGTGACCATCCTACCGGGTGATAACACAGCTGATCTTCCCACCCAGTCCTAGGGCTTCTAATGTTAGGCTAAGCCTCTGAGACATCCATTGGACTTAGGGGCCTTTAGAGTAAATTCCTATGGCTAATCAATTTCGTTCACGGGGTTATCACCCAATCCAGAAGCTAAAGGTAATCCTGGCGGGGCTCCATGTTGCGGTAATCACCGATTTTAGTGTTGCCTATAAGGTGATCCTGTCAGTACCCGTTTTAGGCGGTGCTTTCTTTTTTCGCCAATGGGTAGATGTCAGCTTGATATTACTGGCCATGGGGCTCATGCTGATCTCCGAATTGTTTAATAGTGCGATTGAGGTTCTCTGTGACTTTGTTGAGCCTCAACAGAATGAGCGTATCCGCGTCACTAAAGACATTGCCGCTGCTGCCGCTGGCCTTAGTATTCTGGTGTGGGCGGGGATCCTAATCATTGAAAGTGTTCATCTCTTTAAAGAGCTATAGGAAGGTGGCTATGGAGCGGCTCTCGATACAGTGAGATACAGACTTGGTTCACTTTAAATTCCCCCGGTCCCTCGTGATACAGAACCTACGGCTTTGTCCCCCTTTTTAAGGCCTACTGTCTACACCATTGTCCTTAAGGGCGGATTAGGCGTCAGAGCTCAGAATTTGGGAGCTACTGGCCTAGCCATCTTCTGACTCCTTTCCTCTCAGCTGCGTAGGATAGACAAAGGGTTATAGTCCTGGGTTGATCAGGGAGATTGCCTCCCAATTCAGGGGATTAGTCTGGAAAGGTATAGCTGCAGCTATGAGGCTCAAGAACAGGGATGGATAAAACGCAGCGTGCCCATCCTACCGAACTGATAGGTCAGGATTCCTGAATTCTGCCCCTCAGGCCTTACCCTAATTTCCGCTTCAACACCGGCGTCAGCTCCTCCCCCAACCCTTCCAGTTGAATGGCGTTACAGCCTACCTTGTAGGCAAACTCCACATCTCGCCCCGCCAGCAGGGCATCGTAAAAGCCGATCGCAAACTCGATCGCCGCCCGATCACCAATCGCCCGTTTCATCCCCACCACGGAGGCAATCTGCTGGGCGATCGCCTCGGCCTGAGTGGCAGAGTAGCAGGCATTCAACACCACGCATTCCACCTGGTCGGCAAACAGGGCAAACAGATCGGCCAGGGCAGCGGCGGTTACCAGCTTGGGCTGGCCCAGGTCATCCTCAAACACCAAGCCCTCGGGCGGGGGGGCGGGGTCTACCACCCCAGTCAACTGACGAGCCGCTGCCGCTTCTGCCCCGGCAACCTCTACGCCAACCCCATGGCCGGAGAAATGCACAATCTGGGGCTGGCAGTCTAGCAAAGCCCGCCGCACGTCCGTGGGGGTCACGGCCCAGCGTTGCTCTAGGCGGAAGCGATCGCGGTGTGGCGATCGCTCTAATCCGGTCTGAATCTTCCGCACCTCCTCCCCCAGACGCAGGGGGTGGCTGCCCTTGGGGTTGGCGGCTAACACCAGAATGGTCTTGACCGCAGTGGGCCGCTGCTGGGGTGTTGGATCTGACGTCGGTGCCGGTGGCCCGGGTACACCAGCCGCTCCACCAATGATGACGGTACCGGTGACGTTGCCTAGTACCTGCCCCCCCAACACCTGGCCAATCACTTGATTTTGGTTGCCGGTTACGTTTTGGATAATTTGGGTGCCGGGGCTGCCCTTAGGCCCATCGGCTTGAAACAGTTGGGCAACCTCTACCGCTAGGGCCTGGTTTTGGTCTAGCAATTTCTTTAACTGCACCCGCAGAGCGGTCTGCAAGTCCTCATCCTCTGGGGCGTTGGCCAAATCCGTCACCGCTTCCCGCGCCGCTTCCTTAGCCTCTACCTGGGGCGATAACCGGCCCCAGATAGCTTTGGCTTTGTTCCAGGCGTCTTCACCAAATTTCTCCGCCATTTTCCCCGCCGCCTTTTCCCCCAGTTGGGTGAGGGCGGGGAGAAAGGGGGTGAGGAAGGCGGTTAGTAGGGCAATATCCATGGGTTAAGGCTTCGCTGAGCGGTAAGAACAGGTGGGAATCACCATCAGCCAGAGGGTATAGACAACCATCCAGGAGCGAGATTATTGAACTCTAGCTCCTGAATTTTGACTTCTCAATCCTCAATTCCTTGATTATGAACGAACAGCAACTCTTCCTGATTTTCTCCTGATAAAATTAACCTAACCTCAGCTAGCCATGGGCTGAGCTGCCATTCCCTGGATTCAACCCCTGTGAGCCCACCAGAGCCTCTGCCTGACACTACTACCCCCAGCGGCAGTCCGCTGCTGGGGCCAACTGAAGCGGGCCAGACCAGCGCTGGGGAGGCTCTTCCGTCAACGGTGCCGCCAGCCCCTCCCCGGGTTGACCAGAGGGTAGCTGGGGAGGGCAATCAGGTGATTGGTCAGAACCATGGGACAGCGATCGCCAAGGTGGAGGGGGATGTACATATCTATGCCGCTGACGACAAACCCAAAGCAATAGGTATTCCCCATAATCTGCCCCGTAGTGGGGCAAAAAAGTTTGTGGGCCGGGACTTAGAAGAACTGCATCGCCAATTGCGCCAGGCAGATTCTCTGGCGATTACCGCCCTGCGAGGCATGGGCGGTATCGGTAAAACCGAACTAGCCTTGCAGTATGCCCACCATCACCTTCAGCAGGAGACTTACCCAGGGGGTATGTGTTGGCTGCGGGCCCGCGAACAGGAGCTGGGTACTCAAATTGTCGGTTTTGCCCGGTCTACCCTGGGGCTGTCTCTCCCTGACGACCTGGAGCTATCGCAACAGGTGGCCTATTGTTGGCGTCACTGGCCAGCGGGAGAGGTGCTGGTGGTGCTCGATGATGTTAAGGATTACGCCGCCATTAAGGCTTTTTTGCCGCCCCCCAATCCTCGCTTTTGGGTGCTGTTGACCACGCGCCTGCAGTTAGGTAGCTCCCTGCGGTCCTTTGAACTGGAGGTATTAGGCGAAGCCGCCTGCCTGGAACTGTTGGCCTCCTTGATGGGGGCAGACCGGGTGGGGGCAGAACCAGCAACGGCCAAGGCCCTGTGTCACTGGTTGGGCTATTTACCCCTGGGGTTAGAACTGGCAGGGCGCTATCTGGCCCAGAAACCGGACCTTTCCCTGGCCCAGCTAGAGGCCCGCCTGGAGGATAAACGACTGGCGGCCAAAGCCCTTAGCCAACAATCAGGCGACCTGACCGCTGAGCACGAGAACCTGGCGGCGGCCTTTGAGTTGAGCTGGCAGGAGTTAACCGAAGCGCAGCAATCCCTGGCCTATCTGCTAAGCCTGTTTGCCCTGGCCCCCATCCCCTGGAGTGCAGTGACCCCCTGCTTTGCCCCTGAGCATGAGGAGGATTTAGAAGATTGGCGGGATCTGGGGTTAGTCCATCGCAGTCTATTGCAACGAACCGATCAGGATACCTATCAACTGCACCAACTGATTCGGGAGTTTTTTCGGGCCAAGGTGGAGCAGTGGCCCCAGGCGGATGGGTTGAAACAGCACTTCTGTCAACAAATGGCCCGGATAGCCCAACAGGTGGATCAGGCTCCGACTCAGGCCCAGGTTATTGCCTTTACTCCCCTAGTACCCCATCTGGCGGAGGCCGCCACCACCCTGGAACCTTGGCTGAGTCAGGAAGACTTGATCTGGCCTTTTGTAGGGTTGGGTCGGTTTTATCAAGGGCAGGGAGTCTATGGCCAGGCAGAGCCCTGGTACCAAGGTTGTCTAAGAGTCACCCGTTCACGACTGGGGGAGCGCCATCCCGATGTTGCCACCAGCCTTAATAATCTGGCCTATCTCTACCGTGCACAGGGGCGCTACGACGAGGCGGAACCGCTGTACCGCCAGGCCCTGGATCTGCGCCGGGAGCTATTGGGGGAGCGCCATCCCCAGGTTGCCACCAGCCTTAATAATCTGGCCTATCTCTACTATGCTCAGGGGCGCTACGACGAGGCGGAACCGCTGTACCGCCAGGCCCTGGAGCTGCGCCGGGAGCTATTGGGGGAGCGCCATCCCGATGTTGCCCAAAGCCTCAACAATCTGGCCGGACTCTACCAGTCCCAGGGGCGCTACGACGAGGCAGAACCGCTGTACCGCCAGGCCCTGGAGCTGCGCCGGGAGCTATTGGGGGAGCGCCATCCCCAGGTTGCCGCCAGCCTTAATAATCTGGCCGGACTCTACGAGTCCCAGGGGCGCTACGACGAGGCAGAACCGCTGTACCGCCAGGCCCTGGAGCTGAGCCGGGAGCTATTGGGGGAGCGCCATCCCGATGTTGCCACCAGCCTTAATAATCTGGCCGGACTCTACGAGTCCCAGGGGCGCT
>JBEITR010000055.1:0-20479 GCA_040374765.1 Leptolyngbya sp. | reverse complement strand
CTCAGTTCGTTTTACCCATGCTAAGGACACTCAACCGGCCATGGCATCTCGAAAGCAACATGATGAACGCACCTACCGAATTGAGTTCAAAATACACACGTACCAGTATGCCTCTGACTAAGTTTTGTCAGTCAACCAGGGTCGAAGGCATTAAATCCCGCTATCAACAAAGCCTCATCGATCTAGAAACCCTCTATAGTGCCCTCAGCCAAAAAGCCTTCAAAGGCGAACTAGATCTATCGCGGGTGCCCTTGCCCCTAGACGACCCAGAAGCGATCGCAGAGCCACCCAATCCCACCACCCAGACTGGAACCCAGGGCTTTAGATGCCCCCCAGCCCAATGGACGCATCAGCTATTGGGCGATGATCCCATGGCCCACCCCCATACCCCCCTGGCATGGGCCCTTCCATAGCTCGTACCAGGAAGCCCGCCAGTTACAAACCATGAAGGAGAGGAATAGGGTTAGGATAGAAAAGCTGCTTGGAGATTGTCTGTGTTTTTTAGTGTTGTCATCCCTACCTATAACCGCAGGCCGATTCTAGAAAAATGTTTGACGGCCCTCGAACAGCAGCGTTTCGAAGGAAATTTGGTAAGGGGCTATGAAATCGTCGTGGTAGATGACGGTTCCACCGATGGTACGGTGGATTGGCTCCGCCAGTCCCCAGCACAGTTTCCCCATGTGCGGTTATTTGAGCAAAACCATCAGGGCCCGGCGATCGCTCGCAACCTGGGGGTACAGGTAGCCCAGGGCGATATCATTGCCTTCGTTGATAGCGACCTGGTGCCGGTGGAAGGCTTTCTCCAGGGCCACGCTACGGCCCTGGCCACCGCCACCGATCGCCATGGCAGCGATCGCTATTTCACCTACGGCCAGGTCATCAACACCTGTAACTTTGACGATCCTATGGCAGAAGGCCTGAAGCTAACGGATTACTCCCGGGCGTTCTTTGCCACAGGTAACGTGGCCATTGCCAAACACTGGCTGGAGGAAGCGGGGTTATTTGACTCCCAATTTACCCTTTACGGCTGGGAAGACCTGGAACTAGGGGTACGCTTAAAAAACCTGGGACTATCCCTAGTCAAAGCTCCCCAGGCCATCGGTTATCACTGGCATCCTCCCTTTTCCCTCGATCAAGTCCCCGCCCTAATCGATCAAGAAATTCAACGGGGTCGCATGGGGGTGGTGTTCTATCAGAAGCATCCTACCTGGGATGTGAAGATGATGATCCAAATGACCTGGATTCACCGGGTATTGTGGGGTGTTCTCACCCTGGGGGGACGACTCAATGAACGCACCCTAGCCCCCCTACTCAACTGGCTGATCAACCAAAATAGGCCCCAACTAGCGCTGGAAGTAGCCCGTCTATTTTTGAACTGGTATACCGTTAAGGAGGTTTATGCCGCCTATAACGAACTACAAAAATCCTAACCTCTCAATACAGCATTAATTAGACAAATAGCGTATCCTTACTTTGAATCGATTTACATCTATAGAAAATTAGCATTTAATATAGAACTATCAGGGTAGGGAAAGTTTTGCTAAGTAATGAATGCAAATGTACCATGGCCCGTTATATCAGTTGTCTTGATTTACCTGGGATCGCTTTAGGTAAGGCAAACTCAAACCTGCAGGTATCGATTTCCAGGGTTTTAGAATCCTGTAATTTGTCCATTGTTTATACCTCCGACGATTACCTGGTTGCTAAAGAAAAGCCTGGGCAAATCGGTTTATCAGAATTGACGACCATTGAAATTCTGATTCAACCGCCCAAGCCTTATTCTTCCCAGGTTCAATTAAATCTGGTGGCAAAAAACGACCGATTGGCCCTACAGAGCAATAATCACTGTAAAAGGATATTCGACTCTGTACATCAGGCGATTCTGACGGGCGTGGCCCATCCTTAAGCTTCAGCGGTTTCGGGAAAATCCAGTTGATCACTATCATCGTTTTCCCCTTCTTCCACCATGTTGGGGCTGATCAAGGTGATATCAAACTCATCTGGTGGAAAGGTGGATTGGCTATCTCGCTTGAGCTGATAGTAGATGGCTCTAGCCTGGGGTCCAAAGACGATTTCATCTTCGTTTTTCAGGTCATGGGCCAGCAACTTACGACCGTTAATTAACATACCGTTGGCACTGGGTTTGCCCTTGAGATTGCCATCAACAATCCGATAGTAGAAGGTGTCGTCATCCTTAGGTAATTGCACCAGGGTGGCATGGTGCCTGGAGACAAACTGGGAAGATAGCCGAATATCACATTTAGGGTCTCGACCAATGGAGTAAACCGACCCATCCAGGACAATTTCTCGACGGCCTTTGCTGTCTTCAACAATGAGAATATTACTAAGTTTGTGATTCAATGGCATGTTAATTAAAAAATTACCAATAACCCTAAAATAATGACAGCCACACTCCAGAGCATGATTACTGTGCTTACTAGTGTAGCAGTAGATTTTCTGCTGGTTCTGAATTCTGAATAGAGATCAAGCGAGGGTGTCTACCATCCAGCCGTGGCGGTGGGGCGACGGCTATCAATTCAGGCTATCAATTCACCATAATCCCCAGGCTGGGGAAGGTAGCCATCAGCCCTGGAGGTTCGCCGCAAACAGTTTGAGCACCTGCTGCCAGGCATCCTCAGCGGCGACGGCCTGGTAACTGTAGCGTTGGTCGCAAAAAAATCCATGGCCCGCACCAGGATAACGAAAGATCCGGTGGGGAATACGGTAGCGGGTCAGGGCGGCTTCTATTTGATCGACCTCCTGCAAGGGAATCAGGGGATCGGTTTCCCCGAAAAAGCCATAGAGGGTGCCCGTAATTTGGGGTGTCAAGCTCAGGGTCGGATCCCCCCCACCCGGAGTCATCTTAGTCAGACCAGCTCCGTAGAAGGCGGCGGTAGCCTTAATCTCAGGTAGGGTGGCGGCCAGATAGGCCACATGGCCACCAAAGCAAAAGCCAATGCAACCAACTCCCCCGGGTTGTACCTGGGGGCAGTGATGGAGATAGGCGATCGCCGACTGGATATCGCTGAGCAACTGATCGGCCCGAGTCCCCTCTTTATACTGGCGTCCCAGGGCCAGATCGGCTTCGCTGTAGCCCACCTCAAAATCGACCACCTGACGATGGTAGAGGTGGGGAGCAATAGCCACGTAGCCCGCTGCCGCCAGGCGATCGGCCACATCGCGAATATGGCGGTTAACACCAAAAACCTCCTGAAGCACCACCACCCCAGGAAAGGCCCCCTCTGCAGAAGGTTGGGCCAGATAGGCGAAAATCTCTAGATCGGGACTGGCCAGGGTAACCGTGGTGGTTTGAATGGGGAAGGAAGTCATGACAATGGGCTGAACTGCAGTGATGGGTCTCTTTTTAACTTAACCCCTAATCTTCCCCTGTACACTAGAGGCAATTAGGGAAAGGCTGTCTCCCACCCTGACCGCCAGCCAGAAGGCCTAGCCGGTGGAGGCTTGTACCGATCAACGCTGTTCTAAGGGTTCTGGCCAAAGCTATAATTTTTGGTTAGGGGTAGAGTTGTCTACAATGCGTCCTCAGGTTGCCCTAGTCTAGAGGTAGGATGATTCAGTTTCACATTCAGCCAGATAGCGAGATTCCCTCATCAACCCAGCTCTACAGTCAGATCTGGTTTGCCATTGCTTCGCGCCAGTATCCACCGGGTTATCGCTTGCCCAGTACCCGCCAGTTAGCCACCTATACCGGCTTACACCGCAATACCATCAGCAAGGTCTATCGCCAGCTTGAAGAGGCGGGAGTGGTGGAGGCAATTCCGGGGTCGGGTATCTATGTGCGGGCCCAGGGAACCACCGAAAGTGCCCGCCCCCAGTCTGCCCTATGGCAGGAATTTACCCAGGCGCGGGGAGTGGTGGAAACGGCTTTAGATGAACTGCTCCACCAGGGCTGCTCCCTACACCAGGCTAGAGAACTGTTTTTAGGGGAAATTGACTGGCGGCTACGCTGTAGTGCCCGGGTGCTGGTGACGGTTCCCCGGCAGGATATTGGGGCTGGTCAACTGATTACTCGGGAACTGGAAAGCGCCCTGCAAATTCCCTTACAGCTGGTGCCCCTGGAGGAGTTGGAGGAGGTGTTATCCCAAACCCGGTCGGGCACGGTGGTAACCAGCCGCTACTTTATCAACGAAGCGGAGGCGATCGCGGCCCCCAAATCGGTACGGGTGATTGCCGTCGATATCTACGACTACAAAAAAGAACTGGCGATGTTGAAGGAGTTACCCAAGGGAGCCTGCCTGGGTATCATCAGCCTCAGTACCGGCATTCTAAGGGCAGCGGAGGTAATCAGCTACAGTCTCCGGGGCGATGACATTCTGATCATGACCGCCCAAACCGAAGATGCCTATAAGCTCAATACCCTGGTCCATAGCGCCCAAACCATTCTGTTGGATGATGCCAGCCTGCCGGCGGTTAAGCAGGCGATCGCCCAGGCCCGGGAAGATTTAATTCGCCCCCCCCAACTGATAGTTTGCAACACCTATATTGGGGAAAAGTCTATCCGCACCCTAAAGCAAGAGCTTGGCCTGGATTAGACAGGCCGACACAAAGGGGCTGCTCCGGGTAAGGGAGCAGCCAGGGGATGGGAAGGGGCTAGGTTGCCCACCGATCTGGTCAGTGATGGTGATGGTGACCATGGCCAGGGTGGTCGTGGTCATGGCCATGGTGATGCACATGGCTCGACTCGGCGACTCTGGATTGAGCCGCCGCCAGAGCTGGATTAACGGCTAGGGCAGTGGTTGCCAACAAATCACCAATGAATTTATCCGCCCAGCCTGCGGCCATGGCCAGGAAACTGGGGTTGTCATTCACACAGGGCATTTGCACGTAGGTGACCTGGGGTCGCTGCCGCCGCAGGCTGGCAATAATGTGTTCTACATCCAGCAGGGTTTCGTGGTTTTCGGTGGCAAAACCAATGGGCATAAACAACAGGGCCGTAGCACCCAAATCAATTAGGTTGCGGGCCGCCAGACTGGCATTGGGCTGGGTCCATTTAATCAAAGGAGTGTCGTGGTTGAGCCAGCCTACGGAAATCAGTGGGTACTTATGGATCAGGCGATCGCGCACCTGGTCGTAAAGTTTTTGGCTTTCGTCGATACCGGAGGTAAAGCCTTTGGCCTCGAAGGGACAGCCATGGTTCATCAGAACGATGCCAATTTGGGAAGGTAAATGGGCTACCGCCAGATGACTGTTAGTCTTCTCTTCTACCAGATCTACCAAGAGATCGATATAGTCCGGGGCATTAAAAAATGAAGGGATATAGCGCATCCCCGTCACCCAGTGCTGGCTACCATCCATCAACTGGGCTAAGGCGGCGTTCACCTGTTCCACCGCAATACCACTGGTAAAAATAGAATCCACCACCAGCAGGGGATAGATCAGCAGCTTATCGTAGCCCTCCTGCTTCACCTGGGCTAACACCTGATGGGGTAAAAAGGGCTGACAAAAGTTAAACGCCTTAAATACTTTTACCCGATCGCCCCAACGCTGCTGTAGATGGGTTTCAATACCGGCTCGCTGGGCTTCAAAAATGGCATTGTGGGGAGAAATAAAATTACCATGCTGATGCCCCCATTCGTGCAGGTCAAAGGCAGCCAGAACCCGGGCCAGGGGCGGGTAGACCCAGGTAGGCACTGGGGCAAACTTAGCGGTGAGCAATTGCAGAGCCTGCTCGTTGTAGTTGGCAAAGTCATCGTAACTCTCCACTTCGCCATAGCCCATCAGCAAAACGGCCACCCGATTTTCACTCGGGAAAGCAGGCGGGGTGACAGGAACCTGAAGGCGCTCGGGGGTAGTAACCATACTAGCAACGGGTGAGAGAACAAAATCATCTTCAGGCTAGCATCCCCCCGGAGGGGATGATATTAATAAAATAGGGAAGTCTTGAAGCGGGCTGTTTTCCCGAATTGCCTGAAGTAGGGGTTAGCCTGACGAGAAAAAATCCCTAGGTAAGTTCAAACAGAAGGGATCCACCACGACCATAGGGTCCATAGTCCCCATACACTACTACTGAAGTGTTAACGCTGGCGGCAACCGACTATGGGTCCTTCCCATCAACTGATTAAACTAGGACAGTGGCTGGTACCCAGACTAAGCCTACCCCTACTGGCTTTAAATGGCTGGGTCCTGTTAAGGCTAATTGATTATTTCAAAACACCCCTAACTGTTTTGACGGTAAGCGCCGTTCTGGCTTTTCTGTTGGAGTATCCCCTGGGATGGATAGAACGCTATCGGGTTAGGCGATTACCAGCGGTTTTACTCCTAGCCTTTGCCATCACCGTCTTACTGGGGGTGCTGGGAGTCACCCTATTTCCCCTGCTATCTCAACAAATGCAGGATCTGATCAGCAATTTTCCGACTTGGCAACAATCGGCCCACCAGCAAATTCAGACCTTTCATAATTGGTTACAAAGCCTGGGAGTTCCCCTCCAGGTGAGTGGACTGGCCACCCAGATAAGTGACCAGATCTCCAGACAAATAGAGGCGATCGCCAATCGCATTCCTGGATTCCTGCAGGAAACCATCAGCAGTATTTTTGAAGTGTTCTTGATTGTAGTGGTAACCATTTACCTATTACTGAAGGGAAAAACCCTATGGACAGGGATCTTTGCATGGTTACCGGGGAAGCTAGGGCAACAAATTCAAATTAGCTTACCCCGCAGCTTTCGGAACTATTTTATTGGGCAGGGAACCATCGCCCTGCTGTTAGGGAGTCTGATCGCCCTGGCCCTGACTCTGTTTTCCATTCCCTATGGCTTTCTCTTTGGCGTCTTTATTGGCACCCTCTCCCTGTTTCCCTATGGTGGTATGGTTGGCATCACCCTGGTTACCCTGTTACTCAGCCTCAAGAACATTGGCTTAGGTCTAACCGTCCTGGCCATCGCCACCTGCGTGGATCAGATCGTTGAAAGTGGTATCGCTCCTCGACTCATGGGCCACTTAACCGGTATACATCCGGTTTGGGTCGTGATGGTTATTCTGATGGGGGGTAAGGTGGCGGGCCTGATGGGGGTATTAATGGCCGTACCCATTGCCAGTACCGTCAAGGAAGTCATGGAAATTTATAAGCCCAGTAGGCGAGAAGACCATCCCTAACCACAACAGTCAGCTTTACCGGGGTAGGAGGTTGCCAACCGCCGGCACTAACTGCTGCGCCTGCTGCAGGGAGTAATCCGCCAGGGCAGACCAGGCCATCCCAATCACCCGATCAACCCTAATGTCGTCCTTCATCAGATCCCACAGCCGCTGCACTTCTTCGGTATGGAGGCGATCATTTTCCGTTAAGGCCAGCAGGATCATGCGCCGCAGGTGTTCCGCCTCCTCTGACATCAGGTAACCCAACCCTAGTCTGGCGGTAGGCAACATATCGAAGTTGGCATCACTGCGGGCAATGGTCAACATATTTTCTAGTCGCTGCCATTGCAACTGACCGTCTTTGAACAAAACCTCCAGAAGCCGCTGCCGCAGGGCTGGGGTTTCCCCCAACAACAGCCGCCGGGCTACATAGGGATAGGCCACATCAACGATCTTAAAGTCGGGATTGAGGCTCAGGGCTAACCCTTCCTGGGTAACCAGAGAACGGATAATCAAGGCAAACTTAGCGGGCACCCGAAAGGGATAATCGTACATCAGCTCGGAAAACTGATCGGTGATGGTCTTAAAGTTAAAGTCCCGCACCTTGGCCCCAATGGTGTCCCCCAACACCCGCTGTAGGGCAGGAATAATCGGTCTCAGGTCGGTTTCTGGGGTCAAAAATCCCAGCTTGACAAAGGCCTGACCCAATCGTTCAAAGTCCTGATTAATCAGATAAACCACCGCATCCACCAGGGTTTCCTTGGTTTCCTGGTTGAGCTGGTCCATCATACCAAAGTCAATGTAGGCCATTCGGCCATCGGCCATGGCAAACAGGTTGCCGGGGTGGGGATCGGCATGGAAAAAGCCAAACTCCAGCAGTTGCCGCAATCCGGAGGTAACGCCAATTTCAATCAGGCGATCGCGGTCCAGGTTAGCCGCCGCTATGGTCTCCACATCAATTAACTTACAGCCCTCAATCCACTCCAGGGTGAGGACACGATGGCTACTGTAGGGCCAATAAATACAGGGCACCTTAACCGTGACGTCGGCTTTAAAATTTTCGGCGAAACGCTCGGCATTGCGACCTTCGTTGAGGTAGTCAATTTCCTCAAATAGCTTGGTGCCAAACTCATCCACAATCAGGGTAAGGTCGTGGCCCAGGTTGAGGGGCAAAAACCGTCCCAACCAGGTGGCGGCCCACCGCATTAAGAACAAATCCCGGCAGATCATGGGGCGCAGGTTGGGGCGCTGCACCTTTACGGCCACCTCCTCCCCAGAGAACAGACGGGCTCGATACACCTGACCAAGGCTAGCGGCGGCCACGGGAGCGGGGGAAATAGAGCTAAAGATTTCCTCAGGGCTGTGGTCCAGTTCCGCCTCAATGATGGCCCGGGCCAGGGGGGTGGGAAAGGGGGGAAGCTGATCTTGCAGCTTGATCAACTCTTCTAGAAAATCCTTACGGACCAAATCGGGACGGGTGGAAAGCGCCTGCCCCACCTTAATGAAGGTGGGACCCAGGTTGGTCAATACCTGGCGCAACTGGGCGGCTCGACGGGCCTGGTTCTTTTCTTCCTGGCTAAACCAGCGATCGCTTTGTAGACCCAGTACAAAGGTGCCCAACCACCAAAAAATCTGCAGGATGCGCCAGCCCACGGTCCAGAGTCGCCATCGATAATAGCGAGCTATGGACAGGGGATCATAGGTTTGAAAAGAACCGGGGTCTGCACCTGTCACCGCACTATCACCTCTAGCTGAAGAATATCGCTTTGATCAGAAGGTCTGGAACCGGCCTAATCCCTAAAGGGCTGGCTTGAATAGACCGTCCGCGTCACCTTTGCCCCCTTACCCGGGACTCGGGCTATGGCAGAAAAACCATCCATCTACCTGGGGTTAGACAGCCTGGGTAGGTACCTAAAACTAACCGGGAATCCACCAACCCCTGGCCCCTTAACCATAGTATAGAAAACTACAAACAACTTTGGACTTCGATTTGAAAAATCAGCCCCCTAACCTGCCTCCAGGAAAAAGGAAAATTAATCCCCTGGCTTAGGAAACTCCCCCCGTCCTGGTTGCCGTTAGCCCGACCTTAACCAGGGTTTCCTTGAGGCGATCGACCACCTGCTGCTGCTGTTCCAGCCTGAGCTCGGGAAACATGGGTAGGGAAAGCACCTGATGGGCTGCGGTTTCCGAGGCGGGTAAATCCCCCAGTTGGTAGTCCAGATAGCGATAAACGGGTTGCAGGTGTAGGGGCAGGGGATAGTAAACGGCGGTGATTACCCCCGCATCCCGCAGCAACCGCTGCACCTCATCCCGCTCCCCACCCCTGGCGGTTGCTCCGGTGAGTCTCAGGGTGTATTGGTTCCAGACCCCTTGGCCAAAGGTGACCCCCTGGGGACAGACCACCTCCTCGACGGACTGGAAGAGCTGGTGATAATTAGCGGCGATTTGACAACGCTGTTGATTCCAGTTGTCCAGGTGGCGCAGCTTAATTTCAAGAATGGCAGCCTGAACCGAATCGAGACGGCTATTAATGCCGATCGCTTCATGGTGATATTTCACCCGACTGCCGTGCTCCCGTAGCATGGTCATGGTGGCAGCCAGGTCGCCATCATGGGTGGTAATCGCCCCCCCATCCCCACACCCCCCCAAATTCTTGGTGGGGTAAAAACTAAAGCAACCCAGTTGACCAATACTACCCACCTGCTGTCCCTCCCAGCGGGCACCGGTAGCCTGGGCACAGTCTTCGATGACGGCGAGGTGATAGCGGTGGGCTAATTCCAGAATGGGGCCAAGGTCAGCGGGTTGGCCAAAGAGGTGAACGGGCATAATCGCCCGGGTGCGATCGCCAATGGCCGCTTCGAGTTTGGCGCAGTCCAGGGTAAAGCTATCCAGGCTAATATCAACAAATACTGGAGTCGCCCCTACGGCGCTGATCACCTCGGCGGTAGCGATAAAGGTAAAGGAGGGGGTAATCACCTCATCTCCAGGGCCAATGTTGAGAGCCCTGAGGGCTAGATAGAGGGCATCGGTGCCAGAGTTACAGACAACGCAGTGCTCTGTGCCGACGTATTCCTTAAAGGCGTTGGCGAAGGCCCCGACTGCGGGGCCATTAATGTATTGTCCTGAAGCCAGAACTGCCGCCACAGCGGTATTAACATCGGCCTGCAGGGTTTTGAATTGCTCCGTTACATCAAAGGGAGGAATAACAGTCACTCGCGCACACTCGTCTAAGATATAGGCTTAGTTTAGCAGTCAGGGGCATCCGGGCCAGTGACCGATTTTCCTGAGGGAGGGGGGCAACCCTGAGGTGCCCTGGTCTGGCCCCTAATCGCCAGTCCGGTCTCTGGCTCCATCAACCACCATCCCCGAAGGAAGTAGTCTTTGACCCAGCATAGTCCGATCGATAACCCAGTGCATGCCCATTGGCTAGATCGATGTTTGGAATTGGCCCGCCAGGGCATGGGACGCACCGCTCCTAACCCCATGGTGGGAGCGGTGGTGGTCAACCAGGGTGAAAAGGTTGGAGAAGGCTTTCATCCTGGAGTTGGCCTACCCCATGCGGAGGTATTTGCCCTGCAACAGGCGGGCGATCGCAGCCAGGGGGCGACCCTCTACGTTAACCTGGAACCCTGTAACCACACGGGACGGACCCCACCCTGTACGGAGGCGATTATGGAATCGGGCATCCGTCGGGTGGTGGCCGGCATGGTTGACCCCGATCCCAGGGTCTCGGGTCGGGGCATTGACCGACTCAGGGCAGCGGGTATCGAGGTGATCGTGGGGGTAGCGGAGGCAGAATGTCGACGCTTGAACGAAGGCTTCATCCAGCGGGTGACTCGCCACCGTCCCCTGGGCCTTCTCAAGTACGCCATGACTCTAGACGGCAAAATCGCTACCCAAACTGGCCATAGTCAATGGATTACGGGGCCCCAGGCTAGGGCCGAGGTACATCGCCTACGGGCCCATTGTGACGCCGTGGTGGTGGGGGGCAACACCGTCCGCTGCGATAACCCCCGGCTCACCACCCATGGCCATAGTTCCCATAACCCCCGGCGCGTGGTCCTGAGTCGCCGCCTTGATTTACCGGAGCAAGCCCATCTCTGGGCTACGCAGACAGCGCCTACCCTGGTGTTGACCACCCCGGCGGCGGATCAAAACCAGGCGCAAAAACTGAGGAACCTTGGGGTTGAGGTGATTACCCTAGATCCCCTCACCCCCCGCCAGGTGACCGAGTACCTCTACCAACAGGGCTGTGCCATGGTGTTGTGGGAATGTGGTGGTAACCTGGCGGCCCAAGCGATCGCCGACCAGGTAATTGATAAGATTTGGGCCTTTATTGCCCCTAAGCTAATTGGTGGTGAACTGGCCCCCACCCCCCTCGGTAATCTGGGTATTACCCACATGGCAGAGGCGATCGGCCTGCAGGCCCTAACCTATCGTTCCATAGGAGAGGACTGCTTGATTGAAGCCTATCTTAACTATGGCCTGGGTCAGAGTGCCGGGGACTCGATGGATGGACCCAATTCCAGCCCCGCAAAACGTTCTGGTTCCTATGGTTTTGGCTAATCGTCTGTGGCTGCCAGTCCGCGCCTATCTAGTTGGGTGGCTGCCAACAACTGTTCCCGCAGGTCAGGAATAAAGGCAATAACGCGACTCCAGTTAGCAATCTGGGGACTAATCGGCATGGTAAAGTAGCGCTTTCCCGCCTCTAAAATGACGTTTTCAAAGGTTTCAAGAATACTCTCTTCCTGGTGGCGATCGTAGGCTATACCATTCATCTTAGCATCGATAAAATACTGACGAATATAGTCCTGACCACGGCGCTTAAATTTAATTTTCAAAGCATGGATATGATCCATGGTGATAACTACTTGCTCAATCTCAGTTAGGGTTCTTAAAAGGGCATACAGAATATCTAGACCCATTTTCTGTAGACCTTTATCCATCGTAGAACCCAGAGCTTGGTGCTTGTGATCAAAAACACCTAAATCTATTTGAGAGATTCGTTTTTGCGAAACGTTACGATAAACTTCTGCCAGCAGCTCAATTTCCAATCCCCAATTATTAGGAATTCGAATATTCAAAGACAAATCCCTAGTTAAAGCCATCTCTCCTGACAAAGGATAACGAAAAGATTGGAGATAGGCAAGATACTTATGGGGTCCAAAAATGTCAATCAAACAGTCTAATATAGGGGCCAGAAAAAGTCGCACAACTCGTCCATTCAAACTACTAAATTTGCTTCCAATACGAGCGTAATAGGCCTTATTAAAATTAATATTAAAGTCCTTTTCTAGCAAGGGAAAAAGTAATTTCAAAGGGTAGGATTTATCATAGGTAATAATATCGGCATCATGAATAACAATCATATCAGCGAGGAGAGAAGCAATTCCCAGTCCTAACCAAACTGCCTTTCCCTTTCCTTCTACAGATAAAGAATCAAAGCCTTGATTTTCTAAGGTGTTTAATATTTCTCTAATCCTCGGACTCTGTTGCCATAGAACTGTGGTTTGTTGGGGTAGCAGTCTAAAAAAATCAATTGCCTTTTCATACTGATCATAGGTTTCTGCATAGAGAACGACAATAATATGATCGATAAAGCTACAGGCTTCCAAAGCAGAACGGATAGTTCTTAAGGCAGGTCTTTCAAACTCCTCATACAAGCAAGGTATCAAAACGGCATTAATCTTTTCTTGATTAGTCTTTGTCAGACCAGATTCCAATGCGATTGGATCTAGCCTAAAATCATGGATAGTTATAATCTGCTCTTGTTTTTGATCCATTGCAATATATCTATTTTCTTAGTCATCTCAGTACTATAATGTATAGTCTGACATGAGCGTGAATTATTATATCTTGAAGGGCAGCAATAAAGACATGGATCTAGCCGTGGCTATAGAGCCTGTAGTCTTAATTACAGGGGGTGCTAAACGAATTGGCAAAGCAATAGCTTCACTGCTCCACGAGCATGGGTTCAATGTAGTTATTCACTTCAATCAATCCCAAATTGAAGCAGAAAATTTTGTGGAGCAGCTCAATCAAAATCGGCCTCATTCTGCCCACGCGATTCAAGCAGATTTAACCAACTCTCTTGTTACCCAAGAACTTACCGATACTATCAATTCCTATTGGGGAAGGCTGGATGGAATTGTTTATAATGCCTCTTTGTTTGAATCTACTCAATTGCTAGAGTCGAGCCTTGAGAACCTATCAAATCAGTGGGATAAACTCCTTAATTGCCATAGCAAGACTCCTTTCTTTCTGGCTCAACTTGCCTTCAAGCTTTTTCCAGAACACTTTCGATTTATGATCAACCTATGTGACATCTACGCGACTATTCCTCTCCGTCATTATCCTATCTACAGCATTTCTAAGGCAAGTTTGGTCATGGTCACCAAGACTCTAGCAAAGGAATTGGGGCCCAGGGTAAGGGTCAATGCTATTGCCCCTGGCTTAATTTTATTACCTGATGGCCAAACTATGGATTCTGAGACCGCCAGTCGCATGGCCCAAAGAACCTGTCTCTCGGGCATCGGTGAGCCCATAGATATTGCTAAAACGGTTTTATTCCTGGCTCGGGATGCCAACTACATAACTGGGCAGGTAATTACCGTAGATGGGGGCCGTACTCTATTTTGTTAATTCCTACAGTTTGACCTCAATGACAAATACACGCATACTCAAAACCAATCTGGGCGTCCTGGACTTTACCCAAAATAAAACCCATGTGATGGGAGTCATTAACCTATCTCCGGACTCTCAGCAAAAACATACCATAGCCCACAGCCCAGAGGAAGCGTTAACCATGGCCAGGGCCTACCGTGGGTGGGGAGCAGATTTAATTGACCTGGGAGCCCAGTCTTCCCACTATGAAAATCAACTATTAACTCCCCAGACAGAGATTGAACGCCTTCTTCCTGCTTTGAAACTACTCGTTGAAG
Organism: Leptolyngbya sp.; assembly: GCA_040374765.1. Lineage (GTDB taxonomy): Bacteria > Cyanobacteriota > Cyanobacteriia > Phormidesmidales > Phormidesmidaceae > Nodosilinea. Next base: position 6,446 of record JBEITR010000055.1, on the reverse strand, counting down.
AGGAATTTATTGTTTCTGTAGATACCTGGAAGCCCGAGGTGGCCGCCGCTGCTCTCGAACATGGGGCTGCTGTAATTAACGATACTAGTGGACTGACCCAACCGCGCATGGTGGAAATTGTCAAACAATATAATTGCCCGGTTATCCCTGTCTATGTGGAGGCTAAGAATCCTCTAGAGGTAAAGGAACTGAAGATTGAAGATAACAAGGCTCAAAAAACGATTGAGGTGTTAGAGGCCAGACTGCAAGACTTTCAACAACACGGTATCGAGCAGCTGATTCTAGACCCAGGGATCGCGATTAATTACCAGGTTGACTACCTGGCTTATACTCGACAGCAGTTAGCCATCATTCGAGATACCCCTCTATTTAAACAACTCAACTATCCTGTGCTCATTCCTATTCCTCGGAAAAAACCTGGCTTGAACTGGGTTGCAGCCTACATTACCTTAGCTATTGAGTACGGTGCAGACTTAATTCGGGTACACGATGTTGAACTAGCTACCGATTTAGTTCGATTGCTAAGCTAGCGCCTACAGGTATCACCCGGATGTCCATCGACGACCCCCAGCTGATTGCCATCCCATTAGCCATTGGTTTGGTTGCGTTCCTCTACTCCTCCGTCGGTCATGCTGGCGCATCAGGCTATATTGCGGTGATGACGCTCTGCGGCTTTACCACCGAGCTGATCAAGCCGACCGCACTCCTCCTGAATATTCTGGTCGCCACCATTAGCACTTTGCAGTTCTGGCGAGCCGGGCACTTTTCCTGGACTCTATTCTGGCCCTTCGCCCTGCTCTCCGCCCCTGCCGCCTTTGTAGGGGGTTACCTGCCCTTAGCCCCGTCCATCTTCAAGCCCCTAGTGGGAGTCATCCTGTTTTTCTCCGCCCTCCGGTTGTTCTTGCGGCGCGAAGACCCAGCAGAGGTTAACCCCCCGAGGTCGTCAACAGCCCTGGTGGTAGGGGCTGGTATCGGCTTTTTATCAGGTCTTACAGGCACAGGGGGAGGAATTTTCCTAACCCCACTCTTGTTGTTCCGTGGTTGGGCACAGACGCGATCGGCAGCGGCGGTTTCGGCATTATTCATCCTTATTAACTCAACTGCCGGACTGGTGGGCTATTTCAGTAGTGGTCAGCCCATCTCATCCTTGCCATGGAGGTTGGGGATGGCTGCGGTAGTTGGCGGCATAGTCGGTTCACAGTTAGGCAGTCAGCGTTTTCCAGTTCGTACCATCTCGCTGGTGCTGTCCCTGGTACTTATCATCGCAGGCTCCAAACTGATTTTCACCCGATGAGCATGGGACCTAAGCAGTCCCACCATCAAAGAAGGTTAGGCAGGTGACAAACCTTCCTAGCCACCCCTCAACTCCATCAGTGGCACCTTAATATGTATGCAGTTGCCAGTCCGCTTAGGACAAACTACTGACCAGGGGGCGTTCTGGCTGACCTCCGCTGAGTTGTGCGGGGTTCATGACCATTGTGGCTTAGGGAGAGGATCGCGGTGTGCCGTTTCAGTTATTTGGTGTTGCCCATTGGAGCGCCCTGGGATGTATTCTGCTACTGAATGTGGTGATGGTTTATTGGGGACGGCAGGCATCGGCGAAGGCGCGGGCTATCTGGCGTTATAGTTTAGCGAGCTTACTGCTGTTGAATGAAGCAACCTGGCAGCTTTGGACCTGGAGGAGTGGTGGGTGGACACCACAATACATGCTGCCCTTACATCTTTGTAATCTCTTGGTATTGCTCAGTGCCTACGTCCTACTAACCAAAAACCAACTGGGATATGAGTTTTTATATTTGTTGGGTTTAGCTGGGGCGACCCAAGCTCTGATCACGCCCGATGTCGGCAACTGGAGCTTTCCCAATATTAGGTATTTTATTATTTTTATTGGCCATGGGGGCATAGTGACCGCGGCCATCTATATGACCTTGGTGGAAGGATACCGACCCTACCGGCGTTCCCTATGGCGGGTCATTCTCTTTCTAAATGGGTATATGGGATTAATAGGCCTTGTCAATGGGGTTTTGAAGAGCAACTATTTGTTTATCGCCCATAAGCCGAGTTTACCGACCCTGTTAGATTACCTAGGACCATGGCCGTGGTATATCTTGGCCATGGAAGGCATTGGTATAGGCTGTTTGATCTTGTTATACATGCCGTTTTACTGGCGGGACCGTAAACAGCGCAAAGGGTAACTTCCCTATATAGCTTTGGTCAGGCCCCCTTAGGATCGCCTTGAGGGATGAATTGGATACCTCCAAGGGGACCATATGAGTTCGGATCAGGAGCCATCAAGCATGGAAGTCTGGATAGGTGGTGACCCCGGTTCAAGGTAGCTAGGGAGAAATTTGGGGACCCTTTAGTCTGATCCTAAAGGTCCCCGATAGGATAAACCTCCAGCGATCGCCTAAAACAGGGTTAGCAAATACACTAAGGCAAACAGGACAATCCAGACCACATCAACAAAGTGCCAGTAGATTTCTGCCATTTCGGGACCGGTGTGGGTAAGGTCAGTGTAATGATTGGGCCGCCGCGATCGCCACAACACTCCCAGAATCAGCAGCAGACCAATAAACACATGGAGACCATGGAAACCGGTCATCAGGTAAAAGCAGTTACTAAACAGGTTAGTGGTGAGGCCGTAGCCCAGGTTCATATACTCATAAACCTGCCCCACTAGAAACACCGCTCCCATGGCCACCGTAATGCCAAACCAAAGCCGTAACCCCGCCAGGTCATTTTTCTTGATGGCCTTGGTGCCCAGGTTAATTACCCAACTACTAGAAACCAGAATTACCGTATTAATGGCGGGTAGCAGCAGTTCCACTTCAGTGTCCTCTGGCGGCCACTGGGCAATGGCGCTGCGAAACACTAAGAACACCGCAAAGAAGCCACAAAACATTAGAAATTCTGAGGCTAAAAAGGTGAGCAATCCCACTACGCGTAAATCCTGATGGTTTTCTCCATGGGTGGCGCTGGGGGGAGTCGAGTCGAGGGTAGTTTGCATAGGGTAAGGGGGGTAGGGGCAAACAGAGGGGGGATTGAAGCCTTTACAGAAGGAACAGGCTGGGGGAATCAGGTGGAACTCACCCGATCGCCTTCAGCCTCCAGTTGATCCCTACCATAGTCGTAGGGTGGCCGGGTAACCACCGGCAGAACCTCCCAATTTTCAATGATCGGAGGTGAAGCGGTAGTCCACTCCAGGGTCAGCGCGTTCCAAGGGTTAGGACCGGCCAGGGGACCTTTGATCCAGCTCCAGATAATGTTGATGTAGAAGGGGATCACTGACACCGCCAGAATATAGGCCCCCAGGGTGACCAGCTGATTCAGCCCGGTAAACTGGGGATCGTACATGGCTACCCGCCGGGGCATCCCCTGCATTCCCAACTGGTGCATGGGGGTAAAGGTGAGAATAGTGCCAATAAAGGTCAGCACAAAATGTACCTGGCCCAGCCGTTCATTGAGAAGACGTCCGGTCATTTTAGGAAACCAGTGGTATACCGCCGCATAGACGCCAAACACCGATCCCCCAAACAGAACATAGTGAAAATGGCCGACCACGTAGTAGGTATCGTGGACATGGATGTCAAAGGCAGAGGCCCCCAGGGTGACGCCGCTGAGGCCGCCGAAAACAAACATAGAAAGTAGGTCAACGGCAAACAGCATGGCGCTGGTATAGCGAATCTTGCCGCCCCACAGGGTAGCTACCCAACTGAAGATTTTGATACCCGTAGGAACCGCCACAATCAGCGTAGAAATGGTGAAGAAAATCCGCATCCAGGGAGCGGTGCCGCTGGTAAACATGTGGTGTACCCAAACGAACAGGCCCACCAGGCAGATGGTCATGGAGGAATAGGCGATCGCCTTATAGCCAAAAATAGGCTTACGGGCATGGACTGGAATAATCTCCGACATGATCCCAAAGATCGGCAGGATCATCAAATAAACGGCGGGATGGGAGTAGAACCAGAACAAATGCTGGTACACCACCACATCCCCTCCCCCTTCAGGTTTATAGAAGGAGGTGCCAAAGTTGATGTCAAACAGCAGCAAGATCATACCAGCCGCCAACACTGGGGTAGAAAAGAGGGCCAGGGCGGCGGTGGCGACCATGGCCCAGCAAAATAGGGGTAACTGGCCCCAACCTAAGCTGGGAATCCGCATTTTCCAGATGGTCACCAGAAAGTTAACGGACCCTAAAATAGAGGAGGTTCCCAGCAGCAGAATCACCAGAATCCAAAGGGTTTGAGCCGTATTAGCGGTAATTTCACTGAGGGGCGGATAGGAGGTCCAACCGGCCTGGGCACCACCGAAGAAAAAACTGGCTAGCAAAAGGGCTCCAGCGGGAGGAATTAACCAGAAAGCCAGGGCATTCAACTTAGGAAAGGCCATGTCCCTGGCCCCAATCATGAGGGGAATCAAATAATTACCAAAGCCCCCGATCGCCGCTGGAATAATCCAGAGGAAGATCATAATGGTTCCGTGGTTCGTCAAAAATGCATTGTAGAGATTAGGGTTGATAAAGTCAGAATCTGGGGTAGCCAACTCCGTGCGCATGAGGACCGCCATAAAGCCGCCCACCAGATAAAAGATGAAGGCAGATACCAGGTATTGGATACCAATCACCTTATGGTCAACGTTAAAGGTGAAGTAGTCGTACCACTTCCAGCGATCGGGATGACCATGGCCAGAGGCGGGTACTGAAGAATTAAGGGGCAAATCTGCTGAGGTCATGGGTTGAATATAAAAATACTAAAGAAAAAGGAAAGCCGGTTGGAGAGTGGGAAGGGCAACCAGGCTGATTTATCAAAGACCACCCCGGTTATGGGGCTCAGGTTAAGGCTTGATTTGCTTAGTCAACTCAACAACTTGCTGGGGAGCGATCGCGATCTGATCGGCAATACGGCTTAAATGATCGCCATGGTGGTGGGCTGAAGCCAGAGTCTGGGCTTCAGCGTCCCCTGGGGCCTGGGCTAAACGACTATTGACCCAGGCGTCGTAATCCGTTTGAGAATGGACAATCACCTGGGTACGCATACCGCCGTGGTAAGCCCCACACAGTTCGGCACAGACGACCGGATAGGTGCCTTCGCGGCTAGCCACAAAGCGTAACTCCGCCGGTTGTCCGGGTAGGGCATCCTGTTTCAGCCGAAACTGAGGTACCCAGAAGGAATGGATCACATCCTGGGCTTTAATCAGGAGCTGCACATCCCTCCCGATCGGTATATGCAGCTCGCCATCGACAATACCCGTATCGGGGTAGTTAAAGATCCAGGCATATTGCATACCGGTAACATTCACCGTCAGATCGGGAGACTTACCCTCTTCCTGGGGGGTAGCCCCAAACCCATAAACCTGCACCTGGGAATAAACATCGTCGCCCTGGGCCAATAAATTAGAGGGAACATCGACAATAGCTGTTTGAGGAGCCTGGGCCACCATGGTGCCATGGTGATGGTGCCCACCGGGAGAAAAGCCTCCCATTTCCTGAAAGACAACCACGCTATAGAGGCTTAAACCGACCACAATAATGGCTGGAATAGCAGTCCAGAATGCCTCTAAGGGGAGATTTCCCTCAATCGGTAGGCCATCGGTTTCATCCCCCTTGCGGCGGCGAAACCGAATTAAGGAATAGACGATCGCGCCCTGTACCACGATGAACAGAGCAGTACCAATGGTAACCATGACATTAAACAACTGGTCTACCAAGGGAGCCTGTTCCGAGGCTTGCTCGGGCAAAAGATGATTATTTTGGCCAAACCAAAGGCTAATCAGGGTAACCCCAATACCAATAACGAGGGTCCACAACGGGGCTGGAATCTGTTGCATAGCCAATCTCCACCAGGGCGCCGAAAAATTTTTGAGTCGGGAGGTGTTAATGTCCCTCGAAGCGTTTGACCTGGATTTTCCTCTCAGTATCCTAAAACCGAAACCTTAAAAAAGGCAGAAAACTTTCGATTTACTTCAACTGCGATCGGTATTGAGATGGGGGAATATAAATTTTCATGTGAATTTCAAGTCGGAATCCTAACCTATGGAAGACCCTGGCAATTCCATAACCTTGACCAGCAGGCTGAGAACCGAGTTGATCGGTGAAAGCCAAGCCTGGAAAGACATTCTGGCCCGCCTCCATCCCCTTATCCATAGCTAGGGCACAAAGGTAAAGCTTAGAAATCAGGGAGCGCAATTATGGGTTTTAGCGATCTCCTTGAGATCTGGGTAAAATCTACCCAGAGAAGAGCCTGGTGCGTCCAGGTGTAAATCTTGAAAATTGGTTGAAATCTTGTTCTTAAGGTAGTTCGACCCAGCAATTCTCATTTTGGCGAAAAGCTATCCAACGGCCAGGAATAGGGGTATGGTAATGCCATCTGAGAGAACTAAGAGAGCCAGAGCTGTTGAAAAAGCCAGGTTTGTTTGACAGACTAGCGGGTTCGTTTCGCCAGCGG
>JBEITR010000109.1:0-4209 GCA_040374765.1 Leptolyngbya sp. | reverse complement strand
TAGCCATGGTTGAATCAGGCACCTTTGACCACCCCCACCTGCCCGAGGATAGCCCCCTGCGCCCCCATTGCCTGTACCGCCTGTCTCAACAGACCTATCACCCCTCACCTTCTCCCTCCTCGTAGTGGCGCCCTATAAAAAAGGCCACCCCCTGTCATAGTCGTTCATTCGTACTATCCTGGGGACATTGCTCCTGCCCCCTGCCTTGCCATGCGCTGGTACACCTTCTGGGACGACCAGGGCCAATTTCACCGCCTGCCCAGCGTCACCACCATCCTTAACCTCACCCAGCCCCCCCAGGCCAGGGCCCAGCTCACTCAGGCCCTAGCTAACCATCCCCTGGCCAGCACCCGCAAACGCCAAACCAGCCGCCAACGGGGCGATCGCCTGGACCAGTGGTTTAAGGCCTGCTGCCACCAGGGCAAACTCCTACCCATCCCCGCCGCGATCTCCCCGATGGGCCGCCAGCTCAAACCCTACCTGGCCCAACTACTCGCCCTACCCCAACCCCTTTACCCCAACCAACCCGTCTTCAACCCCGACCACGGCTACGCCGGCACCCTGGACCTGGTGGCCGGCCACCCCCTCACCCCCGGCCTGGTGCTCTACGAACTGAAAAGCACCGGCTACAAAATCTGGCCCCAGGCGATCGCCGACGCCGAACTCCAGGCCGCCGCCTACGCCCTAGCCTGGCCCCACCAATTTCCCGACCTGTCGATCACCGCCCTAGCCACCCTCCACGTCACCCCCTACAGCCTGAAAGAAAACCTGATCCTTGACCCCACTGAGATCGCCCAGTTACAGGGGCAGTTTTTGAAACGACTGAGGGGATTTGGAGCGGCCTATAGTCGGGTGATGGGGTGATGGGGTGATGGGGTGATGGGGTGATGGGGTGATGGGGTGACCGAAGATACCATGCCTACCCATTCCATCACTCCCCTACCCCCTACTCCATCACTCTTCTTCCGATACCCTACTCCCCACTCCCTTTCCGTCGCCCGTTGCCCTGCGCCTGTCGCCTTGCGCCCCCATGTCCAAACGCTACCCCCGCCCCCCTGGCCAACCCCTCACCTACACCCCCCTGGAAACGGCTCACTACGTCAGCCGTAAAGCCCGGGTGCAACGGGGTCTGACCCTACGGCCCGAGCGCCGTCAGGGCCACCCTGGGGGCTGGCACCTGTTCTTCCGCTCAGCCCGGGGCCCAGCCCTCTATGGCGGCTGCCACCGGGTCATCGCCCAGCGTTACCAGGAGGACAGTGCCGGTGGCAGCAGTAGCAACGGCCTCCCCCCCTGCCTCCCAGCGGGTACCGCCCTGAACTACACCTGGAGCTTTGTACAACTGGGTTACGACCTGGGCATGCACCTAGTCGAGGAAAGCTGGGCCCTGGTGCCCGGTACTATCCCCTACTGGATGGCCCAGGCTAATGACTACGACCCCATCCTCTACCCCACTCTGGACTTTGGCGGTTACCAAACCGCCAGCTACAGCGACTACGGCGTCTTCTACGACAACCTGATCATCGATCGCGCCTGGCCCGATAGCCAGGGGGACCAGATCAGTCTACTGAGTCAGTTCTTTCTGATTAGTGACACCCCCACCCGGCCCAGTACATCCACCGATTTTAACAATGCCTACCCCAACGCCCCCTGGCGGCTAGTTTCCGTCACCGGTGATAACTTTAGCAGCACCAGCGACCAGGGCTTTGAAAACGACACCTACTGCGACCCCGGCGGCGGCAATCACCTACCCCCCGGCTATCTAGCTGGCCGGGGCCCCTGGGCCTACACCTGCAGCTGCCCCGACTATAGCCACAGTGAAACCCCCTACCAGGTACCCACCTACCCCTCCCAACGGCGATCGCGGAACTGGCCCCCCACCCGACCCGCCTTCCCCTGTAAACACATCATCGCCGCGGCCCTAGCGATGGCCGACCAGGGATCGGTACATCAGTGGAGTTTGGATGCAGAGGTGGATTTGGGCATCAGTGATCAGGAGTCAGGAGCAAGAGAAACAGCTTTCATGCTGTAAATGGCTTCCCGGTTTTGGGGAATGTTCAGAAAACCCTGCCAAATCAGGTGAAACTATTGATTTTTGGCTATCAGAATCAAGATTTACACAAAACTCCGATCACTCTCCACCATCGATGGTCGCTAGTGATCAAAGGATGGTCAGCCTGGAGCGCCCTACATCTATTCCCTGTCAACCTGCGGAATGTAGCTTACGGGGCTTGGGTCTGAGTAATGGTCTTAGCCACCAGCCGACTTTGCCAGTAGCTTTCATGGGCGCTACTGCCCCACAGTAGGGGCAAGATACCCTGGGTTAGGGGAAAATCATAATGTTCTGTGAGAATATCTATATGTACACCTTCATCCGCCATCCCTGCTCAGGGCTTCGGAAAGTGGGGCATTGTCTGGCCTTTGCCAAAAAGTTGATGGGGCCCGTAGCGCAAGTAGGTGAAGGCTAGCCAGCCCAGGGTAAGCCCTAGTAGGGCAAACTTCACCGTGGCTGAGGCGGTGGCTGGCCAGGCAAACTGCTGGTTTGAGGGAGATAAAAGGATTTGGAACAGGAAGTAATTTTCCAGGGCATCCGCGGCTCCAGCCAGCCATGCAGCTCCAGCAGACCCTAGGGTAAGGCGGCGTAAATCTGGCGGTACATGATCCGCCATCATCAACAGGCTAAGAAAGAGGGTGGCGGAGTATGCCACCATGAATAGATAATCCACCCCGAGGCTAAGGGCCGCCTGGAGTTCAACAGAGCTACTCCAGCTTTGAATAATAGCGGTGCAGGAGGAACCATAGGCGCACAGCTCAAAGGAAAGAATACCCCAGCGAGTTTGGGGGTTGATCAGGGGAGACCCAATGGCTGTCAGTGCCATGGAGGATAAAACCGTGACCATCAAACTAAGGTAGAAAAGCTTTTTACGTGCCATAGCGATTGCAAATTTCCTGAGAGAGGGTCATTTTGGTCAAAACCCTGAGGCCAGGGTGGATCGATAAAATCATGGGTGGCGTCTGGTGGGTTTCCGCACCCTTGCGGGTGCCTCTAGGTTTGCCCGAGGGCTGAGGAGCTGGAGTAGAACTCTAGCCCTCAGCCTAGGGGCGCAGTTCTATCCTGGCTGGACTAACGAGTCCTATGCACGTTTTTTTCTGGTACCTAGCGTGGAGGTATACCAACCTCTGCTAACCGCTTGGCGAGCCCTTTTCTAGTTTGATCCTGGAGGAGGGTCTCACATAATTGATTCAGGCTTTCCTCCTCCTGTTCGATCAGTCTTCTGCCCCGTTTACTCAGGTATTCAAGATTCTCAGAGCTGGCATTGTCCATCTGATCGTGCTGATCATCATTGGTCAAGGGCAGTTGAAAACGGTAATAATTACGGTGCTCTCCTTCAGACACCATTAACTCGTTCAGTTGATAGGCGATGCCTTCACTTTGTCCATCCATGACAACGTTTAGGATGGGGAGTGCCCATTGAATTTGTCCCCAGTTTTTTGCCTTTTTATAGCTGTACTGTCTGGTCAGGGAACCAGTACCCAAGGAAACCACTAGGGTTTCTGTTCTCAATAGTTCCTTAGATTTCTCCCGTTTGTAGGAGATCATCGCCTCCATCATGGCAAGGGAGGCAGGGTTGTTAACAAACACCCCACCATCCACCAAAGCGTAGTACCCCTCAGCCGTGTAGTGGGCGGTATCGAGTTTGTAGGGGGGGAAGAAGGTCGGTGCCGCAGAGGTGGCCATCGCCGCTTCCACCATCGTGAATCCTGTACATATCTTGCGGCCAGAATATCCCTTAGGTTGTTCTGCCTGGGGATTGCTGGTAAAAAAGATAGGTTCTCTTAATTCAATGTCATAGCTGGGGATCAAAACCTCCCGGAGAGCATCTTCGACTTTCGCCTCACCGAGAAGATTTTCTAGAACCTCCTGGCGTCCTTCCTGACTGTATTTGGGCAGGAAGAAATCATCGATCGCGGTTGGGATGGATTCCGTGAAAATTCTCCTGCCGTATTTATGGTAAAAATCCACCAGTTCCGCAGCGGTATACTCTGGTTCATGACCAAGGGGGTCATCTGAATTGGGAGCATCCCAGTTTTTCACTAAGCACAAATACTCAGCCTAGGAGAGTGATTCAGATAGGCTGTGCGTAACCTCAGAATTTGAGGAGCATTCTCGGGCTTCCATCGGGCTCCAGTGATTTTAACCCGTTCACCGAT
>JBEITR010000070.1:0-11819 GCA_040374765.1 Leptolyngbya sp. | reverse complement strand
TCGCGATTGTAGTTCCGGTTGCTCTAGCTTTTCGCTCAGTTGATGCGCTATGCTCATAATTAATTTGTTTGTTTTGGGTGCAGCGACTATTGTCCATGTACCCTCTTTTTTACGCTAGTCCCCCAACCGCTAGATACGCCCAAACCGAGGTGTTCGAAATGGCTCAAACTATTGTCAATTTAACTTTGCCAATCGTCACAGCTAAAATTAATCAGGTCTTAAATAGTCTGGCGGTGACCTATGATCAAGAAATCCCAGCCTCTGCCGAACTCCACCAGAAACTTACCGCCTACGTAATCCGACGTTTACCGATGGTTTACGTAACCATGGAGCGGGACGTAGGGGCGTCCCTGGATAGCTGTTCCACCAGCTGCTACTCAGCGGAACAACAGGCCCAGATTGAGCAGCTAATTCACCAGGGATTAGAAGCCCTTCTAGTAGATGCAATGGCTGAGGAGCTGACCTCCATCTCTGAGGCTTTAGATACCAGCGGTGCCGCCTCTAACTGGTTTGGTTAAGCAAGTTTGAGGCAAACCAGGTACAGAGGCATGCCATTACTCTAAGCCCAGCTGTATCCCGACCTTGGCAAGTTCGGTTCTACTCCATAGGCCAATTTATCCTAAGGGCGTAGGCTCTTAATAGGTAAATGTCCTGTAGGATACCCATATTAATCGGAATGGATCCATTAATACCGGGTGATCCGGGTATTGCAGCTGCCAGGCAGGTAGAACTTTGAACCAGTCGATCGTCTCTCTCAGCCAACTTTTAGAGCAGCAACCATGGCGCGGGGATGCCGATGAACCTTTTTTTGCGGCAGTTTGCGATCGCAACCAAGGAGTTACTTCAGTACCTACAGGTTCCCTGCCTTTGGGTACGGGCCAGAATCAGGCCGAACAGGAATGGTTAGGAGGGATCGGAGCTCTAGTTACATTATTGCTGGGACAGCGAATTAAGGCAAACCCGGCGGAGTATGGCCCCTCTCCTCCCCTGGGGGTAGTTCTATCTGGCCCATTTCCAGTTTTGCCCGATCAGTTGTTGGGGCAGTCCCTCAGCCAATGGTTACTAGTTCCCGAACCCCTGGCTCAGGTTCTGAGTACTGGTCGGCCCCTCTTGCCCGGGCAAGGTCAACCAGAAGGGGCGGCCCTAGCCGCCGACCTCACCATTGTCCCCCTCAGCGTCACCGATCCCATGGCGCAGGAGCGGTTCTGCCTGGTATTAACCAAAACCTTCAGCATTTTTCTGCTGCTTGGGGAAGCCATGACAGGCCAACTGCAGTTTCAATTCTCCTTTGACCCCGATACTATTCATCAGGTTTGGCAGCAGCTTCGCGATCGCATCGGGGCGGTCCGCCCCCACCTTCTGGCCGGAGTCGATCAGGCCGTGGGGTGGTTTCCTCCAGTCCAGCCCGATCATCGACTGGTCACCCACTACAGTCACCTGTTGTTGCAGCAAATGCGGCAGCAATCCTCCCTACTGTCAGCGACCCATGGTTCTACCCCAGGGCCGTTTGTGGCTGCGGAAACCAACGGTCGGTCTACCCCTGAGCAGAGGACCTGGCCAACCCTCAAGCCCCTCATGGCTGAGTCCCACCGCTCCCCATCGCAATCCCAGGGACGGGGCGAGGCGTCCCATCCCCCAAATACAGACACCGAGTTTCTCAAGGCTATGGCCCATGAAATTCGTACACCCCTCACCACCATTCGGACCCTGGTGCGATCGCTGCTGAAGCGCAAGGACCTTGGCGATGAAGTAGCCAAGCGCTTACGGTCTATTGATCGGGAATGTACCCAGCAAATCGACCGCTTTAACCTGATCTTTACCGCTGTCGAGTTAGAAACAGAAACCACCCACACCATCAAGGCTCCCCTGGCGGCAATTTCCCTGCATCAATTGTTTCAGGAATCTATTCCCCTATGGCAGCAACAGGTGAGTCGGCGTAACCTAACCCTGACGGTGAATATTCCCCCCCACTTACCGCGGGTAACCAGCGATCCAATCATGCTTCATCAGGTTTTGACGGGCCTGGTGGACCGGTTTACCCACAGTTTGCCTCCCTACAGCCATATTCAACTAACCGTTACCCTGGCGGGTCACCAGTTAAAACTACAATTCCAATCCCATCCCTTCGATCAACCCTCCTCAGAGGAGACAGGAGAAATCGATGAGTTGCTCACCTCTCCCTTTAAAGCCTTGGGGCAGCTCTTAATCTTTCAGCCTGAAACTGGCGGGGTAAGTCTGAATTTGAAGGCGACCAAAAATCTTTTCCAGGCTTTGGGCGGCAAGCTGATTGTGCGGCAACGACCCCAAACCGGGGAAGTGCTAACCGTATTTTTACCCTTACAGGACGTTTAGACGTTTAAACGGATTTTCCATAGACCCCAATGATTTGCTGCGATCTAGGGATATCCTGGTCACACGGCCTCTGAACCTGATCAGAGCTTGATGCCTGTCTCCCTATCCCTACCTGCCCCTGCCATGCTGCGCCAGATCCACGCCCTGGTCGAGGACCTCACCCCCCGACTCCTGGAAATTCGCCGCCATCTCCACAGCCATCCCGAACTGAGCGGGCAGGAGTACAAAACGGCCGCCTATGTGGCCGGAGTGCTGTCTTCCTGTGGCTTACGGGTACAGGAACTGGTGGGTAAAACCGGTGTGGTGGGAGAACTACGCGGCAGTGATGATCCGCGTATCCTGGGGATTCGCTCCGATATGGATGGCCTGCCCCTAGCGGAGCGAGTAGACCTGGAATTCGCCTCCACCCAGCCGGGCCTGATGCATGCCTGTGGTCACGATGTGCATACCACCGTCGGGGTAGGCACGGCCATGGTGCTGGCACAATTGCCAATCTCTCTACCGGGCACAACCCGGTTTTTATTTCAGCCCGCCGAAGAAACAGCTCAGGGTGCCCGTTGGATGATTGAGGATGGGGCCATGGCCGGAGTTTCGGCGATCCTGGGCTTGCACGCCTACCCCAACTTACCGGCCCAGACCATCGGTATCCGCTATGGCGCCCTCACCGCTGCTGCCGACGATTTAGAGATTATCATCATCGGCGAGTCGGGCCATGGTGCCCGGCCCCACGAGGCGATTGACGCCATCTGGATTGCCGCCCAGGTAGTCACCACCCTGCAACAGGCCATCAGCCGTACCCAGAACCCGCTCCATCCCGTAGTCCTGACCATCGGCCAGATCGGCGGCGGGCGGGCCGCCAATGTAATTGCTGACCGGGTGAAATTATTGGGAACGGTACGATCGCTGCACCCCGACAGTCGTAACCACCTACCGGAATGGATTGAGAAAATTGTGGCCGGGGTTTGTCAACCCTACGGAGCCCGCTACGAGGTCCACTACCGGCGAGGGGTGCCCTCGGTGATGAATGATCCCGGTCTGACCGAACTCACCGCCCGCTGCGTCAGCGAAGCCCTGGGAGATAATCACCTGCAGATAATCCATGAACCCTCCCTGGGGGCCGAGGATTTTTCCCTCTATCTGGAGCACGCCCCCGGTACCATGTTTCGCCTGGGGGTCGGATTTACCAACCGGGCCACCAACTATCCCCTCCACCACCCCAAGTTTGAAGTGAATGAAGCCGCGATCGCCGCCGGGGTGATTACCATGGCCTACAGCGCCTATCGCTACTGGCACCCGGCAGCCTAAGGCCTAACCATGGCTTTAGCCAGAGCCCTGAGGACAGGGTAAATCGGCGATCAACCGTCCTTCCACCCCCTAGGATCTGCAGACCACCGGATCAGGAGAATTTTGCGGCCCTGAACGGAACAACGCCAGGGCCGCAGGAGTGGACCAACCGATTATGCTTAACCGGCGTTAACGCTTCAAATTCTTGCTTCACGGGAAATTTATATTTGCCAGAATTTAGTCAAAGTTTTAGAGAACCCAGCCGTCAAACCAAGACAGGAAGGGGAAGGAGCTTCTACTCTTAGTGAAACAGGGTGTAACCAAGTTAAACGTATGATTTCATACCAGATTTTTTTAATGACCTCTGTCCGGTCATTGTTTTTTTACTAGATTAACCATTCCGAATTTTAACCAATTATTTTTTCCGCAACTATTCCCCAACCTCCTAGAGCTGCTATGACGCTATCTTCTCACAACAGTCAATATGTTAGACCGGGTGAGCATGTTATGGACAGTGTGGCATGTCACCATCCCTCAGTAAATTCCTCCATCAAACGTATCATCGACATTTCGGGCTCCTTAGTTGGGCTTACTGTTCTAGGCATTATTTTCGTTCCCATAGCAGCCTTAATTAAGCTAGATAGTCCTGGTCCTATTTTGTACTCCCAGGTTCGTTATGGCCTTAAGGGTAAACCCTTCACCATCTGGAAGTTTCGCTCCATGGTTGCTAATGCCGATGCGCTGAAGGCGACCGTACCCAACCAGGCCCAAGGCATCATTTTTAAAAATGATGCCGATCCCCGGATCACTCGTATCGGCAAACTACTACGGAAAACCAGCCTGGATGAGTTTCCCCAATTCCTGAACGTTCTGAAGGGGGACATGAGTCTGGTGGGAACCCGTCCTCCTACAGGGGATGAGGTAGCTCGTTATAACGACTATCATTGGCGTAGGCTGGACGTTAAACCCGGTTTAACAGGTCAGTGGCAGGTGAGTGGGAGATCGGCTGTAAAAGATTTTGAGGAAATTGTCAAACTCGATCTCCACTACCAAAGGCTCTGGTCTCCCTGGCATGATCTTAAGATTATTGCTAAGACCTTTCTAGTAGTTTTCAACGATAAGGGCGCCTACTAAGGTAGCTTTTTCTTCTCCTTGAGCCAAAGTTGCTATATTCTCAAAACTCGAGTTGACTGCACCAGCTACACCGACGCCTGCGATCGCATTCAGGCCTGGGTTGAGGCTGGTGCTTCCGGCTATGTGGTGGCGGCCAACGTCCATGTGGTTATGACCGCCTATCGGGATCCCCTCTACCAGTCCATCCTTAGCCACGCTGCCCTCGTTACTCCCGACGGGATGCCTCTGGTCTGGGGATTACGCTGGTTAGGGGTAAGGGACCAAAATCGAGTTTATGGTCCCGATTTGATGCTGGCCTGGTGCCAGCGAGCCGCCGATCTGGGTCTACCTCTCTACCTCTACGGGGGAACAACCGCCCGGCTGGACAGATTAAGGGCCTACCTGAAGCAGCACTTTCCAGAACTGGTGATTAGCGGTAGTCAGGCACCACCCTTCAGAACTCTCAGCCCTGAGGAAGAAGCCATAGATGTCCAACGAATTCGGCAATCGGGGGCCCGGGTAGTACTTGTGGGTTTAGGGTGCCCCAAGCAGGAGCAATGGATGTATCGGCAGGTAAACCAGATAGAGGCCGTCATGATCGGAGTAGGGGCAGCCTTTGACTTTTTTAGTGGCGAGGTGCCCCAGGCCCCTCGCTGGATGATGGCGTTGGGGCTGGAGTGGGTCTATCGCCTCAGCCAGGAGCCCGGGCGGTTGTGGAGGCGCTACCTGATCAACAACCCCCAATTTATTCTGTTATTTGGTCTGCAAATGCTGAGACAGGGCTGGCGCAGGTTCAGGGTCCCGGACTAAAATCCCATCTAGCCTAGCCTCTGCAGCAGGTGATCCCCCACTCGCAGGGCATTGGCAATGACGGTAAGGGCAGGTCCCAGACTGGAACTGGAGGGCAAGAAACTACTATCCACTACGTAAAGGTTATCCAGTTCGTGGGCCCGGCAGTGGGGATCGAGGACAGACGTACGAGGATCGGTACCCATTCGGCAAGTTCCACACTGGTTAGCCACCACCGACAGGGGCGTCTGCCCACGGGGATGGAGCTGGGACCGGGTAAAGCGGGAACCGTGCTTCTCCATCTCCTTAAGGCTATCTAACCAGCGGTACACCAGGCGATCGTGGGCTTCGGTGTTATTGGGGGTGAAGTAGAGCTGGATTTTGTCCTTCTTGATCTCCACCCGGTTGGCAGGGTCAGGCAGCACTTCACTCATCACCCACCAGGCGATGGAATAGGTGGCCAGTTGTTGTAGACCTGCGTTCGGCATGAGTCGAGTCACCAGGGAGAGCACCGGGGGTGACTCGGCAAAAATTGCATCCTGTAACACCCCTCCCATGTTCTCAATGTGACCCATGGGATAGGCGAACTGGCGATCGCCCCAGTAGTAGTCATTGATGCCTAGCGATCGGGGAAAGGTAGCCGGGTTAGGCTCAGCCGTTACCTGCACGATGGAGGTCATCTGTAGTTTCATCAGATTGCGTCCTACCTGCCCTGAGCCATTCGCCAGGCCCTGGGGATGCCTTTCGTTGGCGGATTTCAGCAGTAGAACAGCAGAGTTAACAGCACCACCAGCCAAGACAATTAAATCAGCCGTAAAGATATAGACCTGACCGTGGATCGTCGCCTGTACTCCCCGGGCTGCTGTTCCAGCAGGATTGGTTAACACCAGAGTCACCAAAGCCGATGTCTTGAGGGTAAGGTTGGCAAATTTCAGGGCTGGTTCCACCCCAAATATTTCCGCGTCGCCGGTGGGATCCTCGGGGCGGAGGGACTGGGACAGGGGCAAGGCATAGGGATGGCAGCCCTGGCGCACTAGATCCGCCAGAATAGGTGCCATAATCCCCGGATGATCGGCTGCCGGGTAAGGGTAAGGGGCGCTGCGGGGAGGATCGGTAGGATCGCTACCAGCCTGACCGTGAACCTGGTAGAGAGCTTCAGCCTGGGTGTAGTAGGGTTCAAAATCGGCGTACTTAACACACCACTCGGGAGAAACCCCAGTCTGCAGGGTAACCGCCTCAAAATCCCTTTCCCGCAGCCGCTGGAGCACCGCCCCATAGATTTTGGTATTACCGCCCAGGGTATATTTCGTCTGGGGAGTAAAGGGTTCACCCGCTTCGTCGTACCAGTTTTCGGGAGCATGGTAGCGCTGCTTTTGAAAAATATCGACGGTATTAATATTTTGATCCCCCAGGGGCATGGCCTCTCCCCGTTCCAGCACCAGGATGCGCTTGCCAGAGGGGGCCAGCTTCTGGGCCAGGGTGCCCCCTCCTGCCCCGGTGCCGACAATAATTACATCGTAGTGCTGGTCATCAATAATCATGGGCCAGTTATGGATACCTTCCAGGGAATTGGGTAACTAGGGTGCAGCGATCGCAGAGAACAGCACCTCCGGGTCCTTCGGATTCTGACTAAAGCCTATATCTACTGCCACAAATAAATCAGTATAAACAGGATAATCCAGATCACATCGACAAAATGCCAGAACAGCGAAGTGGCGACCACCCCCACCTCGCCATTGTCATAGTTACCCGGGATAAAGGACTTGACCAGCATAATCCCCTGCAGGAGCACGCCGGTGATGACGTGCAGACCATGAAAGCCCGTGAGCAGGTAGAAAGTACCGCCAAACAATCCATCGGTAAAGCCAAAGGTGAGCCCCCGCCACTCCACCGCCTGGCCGTAGATAAAAAAGCTCCCCATGGCCATGGTGATCAACCAAAAGGTTCGAAAGCCCCAGAGATTTTTGGCCTGCAGAAACCGCTCCGCCAGATAAATCACAAAGCTACTGGAGACCAGGACAATGGTATTAATCAGGGGCTCCCGCACCTCCAGCCCCTCCACCCCAGGCGGTAGCCAGTCCAGGGCAGTGGTTTTATAGACAATGTAACCAACGAAGAAACTGAGAAAGATCACGCTCTCCGACAGCAAAAAGACGATAAAGCCGAAGAGGCTATGATCGGCTTCCCCATGGTCATGGTGAGTCGCAATGTCCGCCTGGGAATCAAGGTTAACTGAGCTCATGGGTTAAGGGGGTAGGGGGCTATCAGGGGTTCGTTTTTACCGTAGCCGTAGGGTTCTGCCACAACCGTGGGAATCACTTCAAAATTTTCGTGGGCAGGAGGAGAGGCCACCAGCCACTCCAAACCGATCGCCCGCCAGGGGTTAGCCGGGGCCTTTTCCCCCTGAATCCAGGCGCTGATCATATTCAGTAAAAAGGGCAGGGTGGAGACCCCCAGTAAAAAGGCCCCCAAACTGGCCAGCACATTCCAGAAGGCAAATTCAGGGTCATAGGAGGCTACCCGGCGGGGCATGCCCATCAACCCGGCGGGATGCATGGGGAAAAAATTAAGGTTGGCCCCAATCAGGGTCAGGATAAAGTGCAACTTACCCAAACCTTCGTAATACATACGCCCGGTCATTTTGGGAAACCAATGGTAGATGGCGGCGTAGACCCCCATCACCACTGCTCCGTAGATCACATAGTGAAAATGACCCACCACAAAGTAGGTATTGTTGACGTGGATATCGAAGGGTACCGCCGCCAGCATAATACCCGTGATGCCTGCAAACAGAAACATCACCAAGCCCCCCAGGGCGAAAAGCATGGGGGTGGTGAGGCGAATCTTGCCCCCCCACACCGTCGCCACCCAGGCAAAGATCTTGATACCGGTGGGCACCGAAATCAGCATGGTAGTGGCCATAAAGATCATCCGCATCCAACCGGGGGTGCCACTGGCAAACATGTGGTGAACCCAGACGATGCCACTTAAGCCAGTAATAATAAAGGAGGAAATAGCCACAACTTTATAGCCAAATAGGGGCTTGCGGGCATAGACCGGAAAAACCTCAGAAAACACTCCAAAAATCGGCAGAATAATCACGTAGACTGCCGGGTGGGAATAGAACCAGAAGAAATGCTGGTAAAGGACCGGGTCACCCCCCTTAGCCGGATTAAAAAAACTGGTGCCAACGGTCAGATCAAACAGCAGCATGACGGCACCAGCGGTTAAGGCGGGGAGGCCAAACAACTGAATAATTTGGGCCGCCATCACCGTCCAACAGAACACCGGCATGCGAAAGAAGGTCATGCCGGGGGCCCGCAGGCGGACAATGGTGGTGACAATATTCACCGCCCCCATAATTGAGGACACCCCTGACAGGGCCACCGCCACCAACCAGAGGGATTGGCCATTAATTAAATTGCCCGTTGGGTTTTGCAGACTGACCGGCGGGTAGGCCCACCAACCCGACTGGGAAGGGCCACCGGGCACCCAAAAGCTGACCATCAGGATCACCCCAAACACCGGCACTAGCCAGAAGGCCACGGCGTTCAGGCGGGGAAAGGCCATGTCCCGCGCCCCAATCATCAAAGGCACCAGGTAGTTGGCCAGACCATTTAAGACGGGAAAGGTCCACAAAAATAACATCACCGTGCCATGCATGGTGAACATGGCATTGTACACAGTGCGATCCACCAGGTCGGCCTCGGGGGTAATCAGTTCCCCCCGCATCACCATGGCCAAGAAGCCTCCAATTAAAAAGAAAATAAAGGCCGTGACAATATACTGAATGCCAATCACCTTGTGGTCGGTGCTAAAGCTAAAAAAACGACGCCAGGATTCAGGCTCCCCCGGCTGGGGTTCGATCCAGTTGGGGGCAAGGGTTTGTAGGTAGGTGTTGGTCATGGCAGGTGGGGAGAGGGGGAGAGGAAAATTGACACCGTGGTAAAGGCCCTATTTCACCGGCTCACCTCAAGATAGTGAGGGGGGGTGGTGAGGGGACCCACCAGGGCCATGGCGATGCCAAAGTTGACCAGGATGGATTGAATGGTGCCGGGGAGATTGGGGTTATGGAGAGGGAGGAGGTGATCGAACATCGCCAAGGCCACCAGGCAACTTAGCCTACAGCATAGCAAGCCCAATCGCCTTTAGGCGGTATCCGAAGAATCATCTGGGGGGCTCTAGAAGGGCGAAACCGTACTATGGCTGGCCCGCATCCGTCCCCTATTTACCATCGGTAGGGTCTCCGTCATGCCGTGGCGATCGCCCTCCGGTTTAGCAGTGGGCACCCCCGCCATTGAGCCCATGGGTATAGATCAGGGTGGTTTTGACATCCTTATGACCCAGCAGCTCTTGAATGGTGCGGATGTCGTAACCGCTCTCTAATAGGTAGGTCGGAAAGTGTGACAGCCAATTCATTGCATGAATCTTTAGTTATTGAACCGGGTAAAAAACATACTGCCAAATTCATTGCACGTAGGTTTCTTTAGCGCAGCAGGGGTAGTGCCTGAGACGAATGGCATCTCGCACCTAATTCAGCAATTTCTTAGGAGGTGGCTGCATAAAAGCTAAGTTTATATGCGTGTATCTAAAGATAGGCTTTCTCGTATCCGCAAGGAATCTGAAAATATGCTGAAAGATTCCGGCTATTTAGCTCAAGCGGCGTATTATGCGGAAACAATCTACATAAGTAGTAAAACTGGGGTGTTATGCCGAATCATTCTGCCTATCTACCTATTTCGGGATCTTAGGCGGAAAATATCAGTCTATTAATAGTTAGGCTTCTGATTATCTGCTAGGAAAAGCTATACAACCTCTCCTGCTTATATTAGGACAGTAAAAGACTTGAAATCCCTGCTAAGCGACAGCCTCAGATCTTGGTTCTCACCTCATCCAGCAGAGAAACCCTGTAGATGGCTTAGAATAGTTCATATGTTTTTACTTGGTTTCGGATCTTGGAATTATGGCAATAGATTGGGTTATTAGTGAAGGAAAGTTATTTTTGCTACATATGTCGGAAGAGGGTGTACTCACCCCTTTAATTGAGTTTGAGGATGAAGTTTCTGATTTTGAAGATGCTTCTGAACTGGTTCCAAGGCATAGAGACGAAATCTTAGAAATCTGTAATCAGCATGGCGCAGATCCAAGCAAAATTAAAGGGTTAGATTTGTAATATGCCTTTGGCTTTTAATCCTTTTTCTGATTTGTGTAAAGAATGTGGAGCTTATCTTACTCCACCCCAGAAAGATAATCAGTCAATCAATTGCGAACTTTGTGGAAAGAAACAATACCCTTTAGAGTTACAAGGCGACTTTTTTCACCTTGATGAGGATGTCATAGGTAGAGACACTATCTACCCATCTTTTGATGCTCAGAATTCAGATGTACGTTTAACGGAGTTAGGTTTTTCATGGTTAGCTCAGTTGTATTATTTTGGGAGCTGTATAAATCCTAAGAGTATTTATGATTTGCTGGAGCAGTATCGGGAAAAAGCAAGAACTCACTTAGGGGAGTTTGCAGAATTGGAAAGCTTTTTTAGCAATAAATCCGTTCCCGATAAAACACTTAAAAAATTAGAAGAGTGTATCTCTGCTACCAATATCAAAAGTAATGAGCAGGTTTGGGCAGCGAGAACCATTAATGCAACATATCTCCTTGAAAATAGCTTGCTAACTGGAGATGGGGAAAAGGCAGCGCTTGCAATGCACTATCTTGTTAACTGCCAAGCCATGTTGGTTTTTGAAACTTCTATTAAAGATTTAGCCTGGAAAGCACACCAAATTGGCAAGTTGACAGCTCTTCTTAGAATTTGGGAAGCAAATCAGGATAATCAAAAAGAGAAGTTTTGGCAGGTTTTGATTAGCGAAAATCCAATTCTTTATAATCAAATTTTAAATTTTCCAGTAGTTTTAGTTAAAGAAAATGCTTGTATTAATGGTGTCTCTATTGCAGATATAAAGTCACGTAGATTCATTGATTTCTTGATAAAAAATCAGGCTACTGAAAACTTGCTTCTCATTGAAATTAAAACACCTGTCACTTGTTTGCTGGATAAGCAGTACCGCAAAAACTATAACGTATCAAAAGAGTTAACAGGTTCTGTTATCCAAGTTCTCAATTACAAAAGGATGATAATGGAAAATTGGGAGCATCCCAGTTTTTCACTAAGCACAAATACTCAGCCTAGGAGAGTGATTCAGATAGGCTGTGCGTAACCTCAGAATTTGAGGAGCATTCTCGGGCTTCCATCGGGCTCCAGTGATTTTAACCCGTTCACCGAT